>JAZQOX010000001.1:0-18126 GCA_045628105.1 Clostridia bacterium
TATGGAGGATAAAATGAAACAACGTAAGAAGATATATATAAATAAACTATTAAGAGGAGAAATAACAAGGGTTACATTATTTGGTATGCTATTTATTTTGGTAATTATGGCTTATTACAAAGCCAATTTTTCACTAAGTAAAGAAATAAATAATTCAATTGTAGCGGTTTTTGAAGATGGACTAAACAACTTAGAAATTCAACCATGTGAGCTAGAAATTATAGAAAATGAAGTTGGTGAAAAATATGCTATTTTACCAGAATATATTGATGGTAAGAGAGTAAGTTTTTATACGGAAAAAGTAAAAACAAAACAAATAGATATTGAAATTAACGAAAGTGACAAAGCCGACGAAGTTATAGAAAATGAACAAATTGATATTGAACAACCGGAGGAAATAATTGAGACAGATGAAAAATTTAATGAAATAGTTGAGCTTAAAAAATTTACAGGAGAATATAGAATTACAGAAGAAAATAAATTTAGTGAAGAATTAATTTTGGTTGCTTATTTTGATTGTAAGGAAACGGAAAATGTAATGCTTTATAATAAAAAATTAGAATTTGAAACTGAAAAGAATTTGATAAAAGTTAATGGATATATGCCTGAAGATACAAGCTTAAATGTTGAAACAGTAGACATAACAGAAGCGGAAACAGCAATTAATAATAAGGCAGAAAGAGAAATTAAATTAAGCTATGCTTATGACATAAAGTTAAATTCCAATGGAATTTCATATGAACCATATGAACTAGGAGAAAAAGTTGAGGTAAGAATTGAACCAAAAGAAAATAAAGAAGAAATTGTAAACATATGGCATCTAACTGAAAACGATGAAATTGAGTTGATTAAACAAGAATCAAAATATAACCAAGTAGCATTTCTTACAAATAGTTTTTCTATATATGGAGTTGAAGTATTAGAAGAATTATCAGAAGAACTTATTGAAAATGAAATAACTTTAATGGAGGAACCTGAAATAATTCAGCAACCACCAGTAATGCTTTTAAGCGCAGTTCCAGGTGTTACAGACAGTATATTTGTTGTTAATGATGCTACATCAGATTTAAACTATTGGAAAGGTAAAAATTACACAGACAATGTTAGCGGAACATATTCTGGAAAATACGAAAATTTTGCAAATGTTATAATTAATTATTATGGATACAAGAACAACGAAACAAATCCAAATATGATAGGATGGGTATCAACAACTGAAAGATATAATGTTTTCGAATATCACAAAACATGTCCGATAGAAAATGGAAAGATATCAATTGAGTTAATAGATAATCCATTTATGGATAAACCAACGGGTTATGGATTTGGAGGATGGACATCAACAGATGGAACAATTACAGTGGATAGTAAAACAAAAACTCAAACAATAAGTGTATCAGCATCTGCAAATTCATCAATTACAATTGATGTTTATACAAATTGGGTATCTGCAACGGTAGTATACGTAAATCAGGAAACAGGATATGATGATATAAATACAGGATTAACTCCAGATAGTCCATTCGGATCATGGGGAGCAGCTTTTAATTATATTAATAGTCATTCTGCAGATAGAAATGATAGGGAAAGAAATATAATTGTACTAACTGGTGACATAGATTCTTCATTTAATTACACAACACCGATTACAAGAGGAATAAAAGAGGGAGATCTAACAATAGGCACAACATTTACGTCAGGCGGGTCATATCTTTTAATGAATGGAAACAGTGATGGAAGTCGTGCCCTTGTAATGGAAGCGGGAGGAACAACAATTGTAAACAAACAAATATATTCAGACACACAAATAACTGATTATATGAAATGGACTATTACATCATCAGGAACAGCATATACGATTAGAAATGTTGGAACTGGAAGATATTTAACAATAAGTTCAAATAATTTAGCTACATCAACATCATCAACTACATGGACAATTTCAAATAGAAGAATTAGACAGGGAACAAATGGTAGGTATATAAGATATAACAATGGTTGGACAACTACAAATACTTCAGGAAGTGGTTTGCAATTTTATTTTGGTACATATACAGCATATGATGAACCAATAAATATACAAAAAAAAGGAGATATTGCAAATAATTCATATTATACATCGACAACTTCTTCAGCTGTAACAATTACAAGTTTATATAATCACACTGATTATAGAACTAATGCTGTAATGGATTTAACAAGTAATAGCTATCAAGACTGGACAATTTACAAGGATTTTCAAATAGACTTTGTTGATGTAAATGCATCAGGATATACATCTAATAGCAGTGGTACAACAATAACTGCCTCTTATCCAGTTATGTATCGGAAATGGGTACAATGTTAGAATAGGAAGAGGAATGTATCCCTTAAGTAATACTTCTAATAATGCATCAACAATAGCTAATATTCACCGGAGGAAGTACATCATCAACAGTAGGAAGTACATCTAATGATAATAACGCATACAAACTTGTAATAGAAACAGGTAAATATTCAAATATACAGGCTTTTCATGGAACAGGATCAAATGATTATTTTGGTACAATTTATACAACATGGGGCAATGATTTTGATAGAGTAAATGGTACAAATTCAACAATGAAAAGTTATTATAGATCAACAGTAAATCGCTCTAGCGGAAGAAATGGAAAAAATAATGTAGACGATCCTTCATTTATAATAGATGTTAAGAGTGGATCATACGGATACGATTTTTATAATTCAAATTCAACAAGTGAAGATGTTGCATATGCAGGAATTTATGTAGGTGGATATGGAACAGGGGCATCATCATCTATAAGGGATATAAGTGATAGATATATTATTGTTGAGGGTGGACAAATTGTTAACATTTTAGGAGGATTAAAAGTTACTCAAAATTCAGGAGTAGACACAAGAATTTATGTAAAAGGCCGGATATGTAATGAACATAGTAGGTGGAGCAGGATACTCAACAACATATGAGGATAGAATTATTCAGGTAACAGGAGGAACAATTGGATATAGTATAAGTGGTGGTTCAAATGGTGTTTACGCTACAGAAGAGGGAAGCGACGGAAAAATAGAACATTGTAACACTCTTGTATATGTTGGAGGAAATGCTCAAATAGGCGATTCTAACAACTCTGGAAAAACATTTTATGGTGTTAGTGCAGGTTGTGTACTAGGGGCAGGAAATGGAAATTCAAAAGTAGAAAATTCTGGACAGGTTAATAATTCACATATTATAATTAATGATTCTGCGCATATTATGAATAGTGTATATGGTGGAGGAAACTACGGAATTGTTGGAGATCCAAGTTATACAACGGCAAATGCTAAAATTGAAATTTTAGGCGGAACAATCGATGGAAATGTATATGGAGGAGCAAACCAAAACAATATTTATGGTGCAACAACAATTGATGTAAAAGATGGACAAGTAAAAGGAGCTGTTTACGGAGGTTCAAATACAACGGGAACAGTCTTTACAACATCTACAATTAATGTTACAGGAGGTACTTTAGGAACAACATCAAATACAACAAGCAATCCAATTTTATTTGGTGGAGGATATGGACAAAATACAGTAATTACATCTAATGCAACAGTAAATATATATGATACAAATAATAATGTTACCATGTACGGTAGTGCATATGGTGGAAGCTCACTTGGAAAAATTAATGGCGATACGATTGTGAACATTAAAGACTTGCCAACAAATCCAAATACAATTTCAATTACTGGTTATGTATTTGCAGGAGGAAAAGGTACAAGCACGATAGCGGCAACAATTGCTGGAAATTCTACAATGAATGTTGACGGAGCTAATTTGCCAGAAGCAAGTGTATTTGGTGGAAACGATATAAATGGTGAAACTAATGGAAATATAACAGTTAATATTGGAAACACAAATACGTCTGTTATCAAAGGTGTATATGGTGGAGGAAATCAAGCTAATATTACAACAAATACAGATAGTGTAAGAGTAAATTTACTATCCAAAGCAGATGTAACTAATGCATTTAATGGAGGAAGAGCAGCAAATCTTACATCTTCTTCTAGTTCAGATACAACAAGAACAATAAGATTGCAAGGTGGAAAAGTTACAAATTTATTTGGTGGATCAGATACATCAGGTAGTGTCACAGTAAGTAATGTTTATATAGAATCTGGAAATGCAACAAATGTATTTGGAGGAAATAATCTTGGAGGAACAACTACTTTATCAAAAGTTAATGTTTCAGGAGGTACTTCTGAAAATATATATGGTGGAGGCTACCAAGCAACAACTACAACAACAAACGTGAATTTAACAGGAGGTAATGCAACAAATGCTTTTGCAGGAGGAAACGCAGCAAATGTAACAACAGGATATATTTCTTTAAATGGAAGCACTGTAGATAATTTATATGGAGGTTCAAATACATCTGGTGTTGTAACAACAACAACAGTTAATGTAAATTCAGGAACAGTTATAGATGTTTATGGTGGAAATAATGCTGGTGGTACAACTGGAACAACAACGGTAACCATGAATTCAGGAGCAACAAATGTTTATGGTGGTGGAAATAATGCAAGAACAACAGGAAATACCAATGTAAATATAAATAATGTTAATATATTAGGCAGTGTATTTGGAGGAGGAAATGGTTCAAATGCTGTTGTAGAAGGCAATAGCACAACTAAAATACAAGGAACAGCAAATATTCAAGGAGATGTATTTGGTGGAGGGAACGCAGCAGCGAATGGTACAGCTTCTTCAAATGGAAATACATATGTATATATAACTGGTGCAACAATAGGAGGAGATGTCTATGGAGGAGCAAATACATCTGTTGTAAACGGTCAAACATATACAAAAATTGGTACAGCAGCAGTAAATGATAGTTCTTTAACACAAGGAAATATAGCAATAAGCGGAACGGTTTTTGCTGGTGGAAAATCTAACTCTGCAGGATCAGAAAATTACGACTTTACATTTGAGAGTGTTACTGGAGATGTTTATATAGATATAGATGCTGCAACATATGCTACTAATAATAAACAATTTAATATAGATGGAAGTATATTTGGAAGCGGAAATGCAGCTAAAATAAGTGGCGTCGGATATATTAAGATATTAAATTACGGAACAACATCTGAGCCTAAAAGAAATATATCAATACAGAGAGCTTATGAAGTTATTATAGATAATTCATGTATGAGACTAGATGGAACAACAGATAGAACAAATGAAATTTCAACAGCACTATATGCATTTAACAGAATTGATAACTTGAAACTAAAAAATAATACAACTTTATATTTATCAAATGGTGCTAACATTGTTTCAAATTTCTATAGTTTAGATTCTGGAGATAATTTAGAAACAGTTACTATTTCAGATGGGAGAATTACAAGAAATGTAGATAATAAAATTTACCTAATGCAAGGAAGAAACTTAGTTTTAAAAGATGAACAGGGAAATGATGGAGAAGTTCATGGAATGACATATGCTGGAATATTTAAAGGAACTAGAAATATAACTGAAGGTATATATGATGAAAATTATCAAGAAGGAGATACAGTTACTCTTGAGGATAAAGAGCAATTTGCAAAAATAGCATATGTTCAGGGAAAACACTATTCTAATCATAATATTCAAACAGATGGATTCTATACACATTTTGATATTGAAAGTAGAATTCATACGGATTATATAGAGCCAAAACCTGAAAATGCAGTATATTATCAATGGATTTTAGGTGATGCAGGAGATGACTTATATTTTGAAGATATTGAGTTAATTGCAACTAAGTTCTCAACAACAGGTGCATATGTGCTTCAACTTACAGGTCTTGAAAAACCAAATTTGATTTTGGAATTAGATAGTTTTGATGTATCAGATTTAGATGAAAGTGTAGCATTTGTTAATCCGGCGACAATACCAAATGTTGCATTAGATGGAACAGAAAATTCAAAGCTTGGATTGACAATGTCAACAGGTAGTGTTGGATGGCAATCAACGGGTACAGCTTATTTTGGAACAATGGATCAAAATCATGCAACTTCATATTTTGTAGGTACAGGTCAAATTCAAAAAGATAATTCAATAACAACACCAAGTGTTACTTTATTACTAGGACATTCAAAAAATATCTCAACAAATAGCAGTTTAGGAACAGTTACGATAAATTTAAAAGCATACTACCTTGACGTAGAAAAAGATGAATATGTTGAGAAAGATGTTCACATAGTTGTAACTGTTGGAATAAATAATACAAGCTCTATTGCAACAGACTATTATGAAGGAACAATGAATCCTGGATTAAAATATGAAATGCAACCTACAACAATAACAAATATTACAGACAAGAGTGCATTATCAGCGTATTATTCAATATTCCTTGGCGATTATTCAGATGATCCAAATCACTATGATAATTATGAAGGATATAGACATGTATTAAAATCAAGTTTTTCTTTCCCGGAAAATACAAAAATAACAATGCTTGATAAGTCAGGAACTACACCAAAATATTATTACTATATTGTAAGTGCTTCAGATGAGGCAAATAATGTTACAACATATTCTTTAAGAGATTTTATTGCAATGGGAAGTACAAATGAGCATTATAATTTGGACAGTAGCTATTATAATTCAACATTGGACCTAGTATATGAAGAATTTATTTTCCAGGTTGATTTTAAGGATGCTGATATAACGTCAAATTTATTATCACAAAGCTTAATTGTGGAATTACAAGATGCACAAGATTATACAAGAATTTTAACTGTAAACACAGATCAATATCCAATGCTATACAGTATATATAGTGATAAGGATGCTATTGCAGATGTAACAGCAACGATGGATAAAGATATCATTTACGTCGGAGAACAAGTTGTAATAAATGCTGAAACGACATTTGAACATCAAGTTATTGATGCAGTAACTGTATTCGACTCTGGCAACTTTGAAAATGCACAAGGTATTAGAATTTCACTACTTGATGGAACAGAAACTTTAAATGCAAGTGAAGTATTAGGAATTTATTATACAATAGATAATAAAAATTATTATCCATTGGCTGATGGATCAGTAAGATTGAAAGTTGCTGATACTGTTGCAAATGTTAACAAGAAAATAGTAATGCATACTGAAAACAGTACAATTGAATCTGGTTCTTATATTTTGAAAATAGAAATGTTCGCTTCAAATGATGGTATTTATTTTAATACACCTCTTGCTGTTTGGACACATGGTATACAAATAGTAAGTACTCAATATGGATTATCTGTTGGAATTGATGAGAATTCAGTAATCATTGATAAAGAAACAGGGAACACAGAAAATGGAAATAATAACTTAGAATTTGTGGTTGGATACTCAGGAGAATTTACAAATCCTAAATTATATGTGGAATTTTATAGAAGAAGTTATGAGCAAGTTTATAGTATGAATTATATATTAACATGCTTACAAGATTATGTAACAACAAGTTTAATTACAACAAATAAGACAAATAGATATTTAATTACGGATACACCAGAAGAAATTCAAAATTTTAATTTGAAACTAAAAAACGGTTTAAAGACAGGAACATACAGATTTAAGTTTATTCTATATGATGGAGATGTATTTATAGGAGAAGTAGATAAGCAAATAGTAATCAAATAAAAAAAGAATCGCATTAAAAAATGCGATTCTTTTTTATTGATTATATTTTTTACTATTTTCATAGTAATTTTTTAATTTCTCATATACTAAATAATTAATTGTACCTGCAGGAAACTTACCATCCTTGTTTAATTTTCCAGCTGGAACTCCTGTTAGAATTTCAATTCCTTCATCAATTGAAGATATTGCATAAATATGAAATTTATCATTTTTTACACTATCTATGATTTCATTTGATAAATGTAGGTTGCGCACATTTTGAATAGGAATAATTACACCTTGCTTGCCTGATAGACCACGTTTCTTACATACATTATAGAAACCTTCTATTTTTTCATTAACTCCACCAATAGGTTGAATAAATCCTTTTTGATTTACGGAACCTGTTACCGCAATTGATTGGTTTATTGGAATATTTGAAAGGCTAGAAAGTATAGAATAACATTCAGTACTTGAAGCACTATCACCATCTACACCATTATATAATTGTTCAAAGCAAATACTAGCAGTTAGTGAAAGAGGAAAGTCCTGTGCAAATTTTTCACCTAAATAACCTTCTAATATAAGAACACCTTTTGAATGGGTGGCACCGGACATATCCGTTTCTCTTTCAACATTTACTACACCAGTTTTACCCATAAACGTATTTGCAGTAATTTTAGCAGGTTTTCCAAAAGTGTAATCTCCAATAGTCATAACAGTTAAACCATTGATTTCACCAATTTTAAATCCATCGGTATCTATAAGAAGTGATTTCTCTTCTATTAATTCTGAATACTGTTCGTCATATTTTTTTACACGTTCAATTCTCTTTACTAAAGCCTTTTCAACATAATCAGCTGTGACAATTTTTTTTCTAGAAAGCTTAGCCCAAGTAGAGGCTTCAGAAACAACTTCACCAATTTCATTAAAGTGAGTGGAAAGCTTTTCTTTATTTTCTGCAATCTTAGATGCATATTCAACTATTTTTGCCATTGCATCTTTATCAAGAGGTAATGCATTTTCTCTTTCACAATAACTATGAACAAATTTTGCTAATTTTAAAATATTGTCCTCATTACGAGGTGCAGATTCTTCAAACTCAACTTTAATTTTGAAAAGTTTTCTAAAATCAGGATCAAGAGCTAGAAGAGTGTGGTAAATGTTTGCATCACCAATTAAAATCACCTTAAGATTTAGAGGAATTGGTTCAGGTTTTAGGGAAATCATAACCATTGCTGAACGTTGTTCCATATTATTTTCTATATTAGACTCAGAATTTAGAAGAGCCTTTTTTAATGTATCATAGCATTGTTGATTTGTAAGTAAATCTTGAGCTTGTAAAATCATATATCCACCATTGGCTTTGTGAATATTACCTGATTTTAACATTGTATGATCTGTACGAAGCATTCCATATTGATTTTCGTATTCTAATTTACCAAAAAGATTATGATAAGAATAGTTTGAATCAGATATTACAGGAGCACCATCAATATTACTATTATCAATAAATAAATTAACTCTGTAATTTAACCATGGTTTAATAGTATCTGGTTTAGCAGATTGTGGAGTAGAGGCAGAGGTGTTTTCGTCTTCAATAAATTGAGTAATATTTTTCAATATATCTTTTTTGATACTGTCTAAAAAATACACAATTTTAGCATTTTTTCTGTATGTTGATCTTACAGGATTAACATATGAATTAATTGTTAAAAGAGCAATGTTTGATTGCCATTCTTCAACTTTTAACTCAGATTCTTTTTCAATAGTTTTTAATTGTCCTAGTACTTGCATAATTCGTTCTTGAACTATATTAGATTTTTCTTCATAAGTTTTCTTAATTGATTCATCTAATTTTTCAAATTCATCTTCATCAATTGTTTTTCCTTCATAAACTGGTAACATATAGATACCATTAGAAGCAGCCTTAACTGAAAAATCATATTTAAGAGTTTCTTTATTTAAATTATCAAGGATTTTAGAACGTTTATCTTCATATTTTTGTTTAATAAGAGATTTTTCTTTTTCAAAATCTTCATTATTAAAGGTCCTTTTTAAATATTTTCTCAAATCAGCAATAAGAGAATCCATATTTTGAACAAAAACTTTTCCTTCACCAGCAGGAAGAGAAACAGCTATAGGTTCATTTGGGTTTTCAAAATTATATATATAACACCAATCATCTGGAGTTTTTTGTTTAATAGCCATTTCGGAAACATATTGTTTAGTATACATTGTTTTTCCAACACCGGCAGGTCCTTCAACATAAATGTTATATCCTCTTGTATTTATATTTAAACCAAATTGTAAAGCAGATACTGCACGTTCTTGCCCATATACAAGTCCAACAGAATCTAGTTCTTCAGTTGTTTCAAAATCAAAAATATTTGGGTTACATGTTTTCTTTAAATCTTTGTAAGTTAATTCATTTTGCTTCATTAGTTAATCAATCCTTTCATTTTAGAAATACAATGTCATTATGTTGGCATCTTCAATACCATTATAATATTTTTTGCGTATTCCTAGGTTTTTAAAACCATATTTTAAATAAAGTTTTTGTGCATTTGTATTTTTCGTATTTACTTCAAGAGTTAGTGAACTTTTTTCGTTTGATAACTCTATTAATTTTTCCAATAATTTTGAGCCAATTCCTAAATGCCTATAAGATTTTCTTACTACAATATTTGTAATATGAACATCATCAACAGAGAACCAAATTGTTGCAAAACCAACAATTACATTATTTGACTTTGCAATAATGCATTTAGAATTTGAATTTTCAAGTTCTGATTTTAGATTGGTAGCTTTCCAAAAGTCATCAAATTCTAAAGTATAAATAGGCTCAATTTCAAGGTAATCATCAAACGTCATAAAATCAATTTTTAAATTATCCATTTTTTAACCTCTCGGCTTGAGATTTTCGTAAATAGAGAGGAACAAGTTTATCTGCATCATAAGATAAGTTATTCAAATGTTTTTTATAACCACAAATACCTACGCTTGAAGCATGAATTGTTGAGTCTGTTGAATCAACAACATTTAAAAGCTTTTTCCCATCTCCAACATAAGTGAGATTTGGATAATTATTAAATATAGGAATTAAATTATTTAAATCATCAGCCATATATTCAGAAATTAAATTATAATTATTATCAAAAATTGCTGCATAAACTTGATTATTTCTTGCATCAATAATAGAACATATATTATCAGCATTTTGCATATTATAAGCTAAAGCTTCAAGAGAAGAACAACCAATTACTTTGATTTTTTTGGCAAGGGCAAGACCTTTAACGGTAGCAACACCAATTCTAATTCCCGTAAAAGAACCAGGACCAACGTCACATGCTATTAAATCTATTTCATCAATTGTAGAATTTACACTTTTAAATAATTCATCTATTAAAGGCATAAGCTTTTCTGAATGAGTTTTTTCATCACATATATTTAGTTCTTTAATACATTTGTCGTCTTCAAGTAGTGCAACAGAAGCATTACTACTAGAAGTTGAAATTGCTAATATTTTCATCGAAATCTCCCTTAAAATCTATAGAAATATATCTTTTATCTAATTCATTTTCATCTTTTTCAATTTTAATTTTTATGTATTTTGATAAAATTGGTTCAATTAGTTCGCCCCATTCAATTAAACAAATTCCGTTTTCAAAATATTCAGTACCACCAATCGCATAGAATTCATCTAAATCTTCTAATCTATATACATCAAAGTGATATATATTAGTATTATTTTTTGAGTATTCATTAACGATTGTAAATGTTGGACTTGAAATTTCGTCATCTAAATTAAAGAAAGATAAGAAACCTTCAGTAAATTTTGTTTTTCCACTTCCTAAATCACCGTGAAAGAATAACAACATTACCTTTTGTTAATTTTGAAGCTAAATTATAACCAATTTTTTTTGTTTCATCTTCATTTTTTGATACAAATTTAAGCATAATTTCACCTATGCATATTGTATCCCAAAAGAGCAGATTTGTAAATAAAAATAGCAAAAATATTGCAAAAAAATTCCATATATTATATACTACATAAAGAACTTGAAATTAAGCCTGGATAATAGTAAGGAGGCAACATATGGAATTACGAGGTAATGTAACAAAAGGACTAGGAGTTGCAAAAAAATGGGTAAAAAAAATTGATAACATTTTTAAAGAAAAAATAGGAATAGATTTGTTCGAGGGAACTTTAAATATAAGGTTAGAAAGTGAATATGTTATAGAACCTGATTTTATAATAAAACCTGAACAATTTGGAGGAAGTCAAAATGTTCTTGTAAAAAAATGCGAAGTTTTTGGTGAAGTTGCATATATTGTTAGAGCTGAAAAAAACCAAAAAGGAGTGGGAGACCATGATTTAAAAATAATTGAAATTGTTTCAAATAAAAATTTTAGGGACACATTTAAAATAAAGGATAATGATTTAATAAAAATAAAAATAATTTAGTTCTAAAATAAATATCTTTAGCATATACATATTAAGAGTAAAGACATAAGGAGTAAATAATGTTAGAGATATTTAATTTTTTTTCAAAAAATATTTCAAATAGTATTAAAGAGTATTTAATAGGACAACCACACGGTAACATAGAAAAAATTGAAGAAATAAGAATCAGGAGTAATGGAAGCATTGAATTAAAATTTTTGGACCATCAAGTAATTTTAAAAAATAAAATAACTTATCAGGATTTGATAGAAACACTTCAAAAGATGTGTGATAATTCAATTTATTCATATCAAAATGAAATAAAAAACGGTTATATTACTGTAAAAGGTGGACATAGGGTAGGAATTTGTGGAAATTGTGTAATAGAGAAAGGAAAAGTAATAAACATCAATTATATTTCTGCAATGAATTTTAGAATATCTAGAGAAGTTTTTGGTTGTTCAAATGAAGCATTAAAATACATATTAAAAATAAACGAAAATAGCGTGTATAATACTTTAATTGTTTCGCCCCCGGGAGTGGGAAAAACTACACTTTTACGAGATGTAATACAAAATATTAGTAATGGCATTGAAACTATTAGATTTAAAGGATTAAATGTAGGACTAGTTGATGAAAGGGGAGAAATATCTGCTTTATATAAAGGAGTACCACAAAAAAACATTGGATTCAGAACAGATGTACTAGAAAACATACCAAAGCCAATTGGAATAAAAATGCTTATTAGGTCAATGTCTCCACAAGTTATATGTGCAGATGAAATAGGAACATTAGATGATGTAAAAGCTATTGAAGAAGCATTTTGCTCACGGAGTTAAGGGGATTTTTACAGCACATGGGGAATGTATGGAAGATTTATATAAGAACCCGATAATGAAAGAATTATTTATAAAAAAAATTATTGAAAGAGTAATTTTTTTGAAAATTTATAAAAATGAAAGAAAAATTCAAATGGAGGAAAATGTATGTTAGGGATAAAAATATTTATTTACAGCTGTATATTTTTGACGTGTTCAATAATAGGTCTACTTAAGTCACAAAAATACATATATAGAGTTGATGAACTTAAAGAATTCAAAAATGCTTTGAATATGTTTAAAACAAAAATACAATTTACATATGAACCAATTCCAGAAATTTTTAACCAAATTTCGAAAAGTATAAATCCGAGCATAGGCAGTATTTTTAAAATTGCCAGTTATAATATGAAATTATATACCGCGGGAGAAGCATGGAATAAGGCTATAGATACAGAAATTTTAAATATTGATGCTGATGATAAGAGTGTTCTGAAAAACTTAAGCAAACTTTTGGGAGAAACAGATATAAATGGTCAATTGAGTCAGATAGATATTACTTCAAATTTTTTAGATGAACAAATAAAAAAGGCAGAATATGAAAAATCAAAAAATGAGAAGATGTATCGAAAACTAGGAATGATAATTGGACTTGGAATAGTGATTTTAGTATTGTAAGGAAGTGAGGAAAATGGAAATAGAGTTATTATTTAAAATTGCCGCAATAGGTATTTTAGTTGCAGTTTTACATCAAGTATTAGTTAGAGCTGGTCGTGAAGATCAGGCAATGCTAACTACACTTGCAGGAGTTGTTATTGTTCTTTCAATTGTAATAAAAGAAATAAGTACATTGTTTAATAATGTTAGGGTTATTTTTAATCTATAGAAAGGTTTAAAACTATGGATATAATGAAAATTATAGGTGTTGGACTAATAGCACTAATAATTATTGTGATTATTAAACAGTACAAACCAGAATATGCAATGTATATTTCAATAACTGCAGGAATAATTATTATATTTTTAAGTTTTAGCAAAATTACAGCAATAATAAATTTACTTGTTAATTTGAGTAAAAAAACAGGTGTAAATGCAGAGTACTTATCAATTATTTTGAAAATAACAGGAATTGCAATTTTAACAGAATTTGCAGTAAATCTTTGTAAAGATTCAGGAGAAATGGCAATAGCAAGTAAAGTAGATTTTGGAGGTAAGATAATTATTGTTAGTATGTCAATACCGATAGTATCAGCATTGCTGGAAATCTTAATGAGAATAATACCATAAATTTTGAGGTATATATGAAAAGAATATTAATAATAATTTCGATATTAATTTTTATACCTGGAGAAATTTTTGCAACAGATACTACTTTAGTAAATGATCAACTTGAAGCACTTGACTTGTCTACATTCGTTAATGAGGGAGAAAAATATACAAAAGAAATTTTTCCGGATTTAGATATACAAAAATTAATTATTAAAAATATTTCAGGGAAAATAGAAAATCCATTTTCAAACAAAACAATTCTAAAAATACTTGGAGTAGAGATTGCAAATGGTTTTTCAACCATTGCATGTATTCTAATAATAGTTATAGTACATAGTATACTGAAAAGTATTGCAGAAAATCTTGATAATGGTGGAGTTTCCAGAATAGCGTATTTTGTAGAATACATATTAATTGTTACAATTTTAATTAATAGTTTTACAGAAACATTAACTAGGATACAAGATACAATAGCTAATTTGGTTGGATTTATGAATACACTAATTCCAATTTTGGTTTCTTTAATTGTTGCAACAGGACAAGTAGCATCTAGCACAATAATTCAACCAATACTAATTTTTGCAATTATATTTATTGGAAATGGTATTAATTTATTTGTAATACCAATAATAATGGCGAGTATAGTTCTAACAGTTGCATCGAATATATCTGATAAAATTCAGATCACAAATCTGGCAAAATTATTTAAATCAAGTGCGGTATGGATTTTAGGATTTGTAATTACAATTTTTGTAGGAGTGCTATCAATTGAAGGAACATTAACAAGTAGCGTTGATGGAATTACAATTAAAGGACTAAAAACAGTTACATCTACATTTATACCGGTTGTTGGAAAGGCACTAGGAGATTCTGTTGATACTGTTCTTGGAGCAACATCACTCATAAAAAATTCTATTGGATTTATAGGAATTATTATTATAATTGGAATATGTATTTTACCAATAATAAAGCTTACAATTTTAACAGTTATGTACAATTTAACGGGTGCAATATGTGAACCACTTGCAGATAAGAAAATAGTAAATGTTATAAATCAAATAGCAGATATATTTAAATTATTATTGGGAATTATGTTTTTTATCGCAGTTCTATTAATAATTGGAGTCGCCTTAATACTTAAAATCTCAAATGCAAGTCTTATGTATAGATAGGAAGAAAAATGATTAACTTTATTAATTTGTGGGTAAAAGGAATAATTATTGCTGTGATAATAAGCACAATAATAGAGATGATTTTACCTGATAATAGTATAAAAAAATATGTAAAAACTGTAATGGGAATATATATAGTATTTATAATTGTTTCACCAATTATTACTAAAATATCAGGGAAACAGATTGCTTTATATGACTTTCAAATTCCAAAAATAACAAACAATTATCAAATAGCAAATATTGATACAAATAAATATATAGAAACTACATATGAAAATAAAATAAAACAGGATATACAACAGAATCTTGAAGAAAATGGATTTGATGTTAAAAATATACAAATTATTATAGATAAGTGAAGAGAAAACTTTGGAAGAATAAATAGAATCGAACTAATGATTTCAAAAAAGAATGAAAATATAAATAAGATTGAAACAGTTAATATTACTATAGAGGAAGAAGTAAATAAAATGCCTGAAATTTCAGAAGAAGATAAAATAAAATTAAGAAATTATTTAACTGTAAGTTATGGTGTAACAGAAAAAAATATCATAATTAATTAGGAGGAAACATATGATTAAAGAGAAACTTAAAGAAATTGTAGCTCAAAAAACGAGTAAGAATAATAAAAAAAATATTGAAAATCTTATTGCATTCTTAGTTTTATTAATAATAACTGTAGTATCTATAAATTATATTTGGGGCAATAATGAAACAACAGAACAAAATGAAATTAATAAAAGTTCAAATTATAAGGTTTTGGCAAAAAATGATAATTTGGAAAATAATATAGAACCGGTCAAAGAAAAAAATTTAGAAGAAGACTTAGAAAATATTTTATCTAAAATTTCGGGGGTAGGAAAAGTACAAGTATTAATTACATATTCACAGACAAGTGAAGTAATAGCAATGAGCAATGATGTGACAAACATAAGTAAAACTGAAGAAACTGATGCAAATCGGAGGAACAAGAACAATAGAATCGACAAATAAAAATAAGGAAATTATTTTTGATTCAAGTAATAATCCAATTACGGAAAAAATAATATTACCTCAGATAGAGGGAGCAATAGTAATTGCACAAGGACGGAGATAATGCAACTATAAAATCAAATATAATTCAGGCAGTATCAGCTGCGACAGGCCTTGCAACGCATAAAATACAAGTGTTTAAAATGGCTAATTAGAAAGGAATTGATAAAACATGAAAATATTAAAAAGAAATCAATTAATTATTTTAGTAATATCGTTAATGCTAGTTACGGCGGGATATTTAAATTTTACAAATACCAATTATAAAGAAAAAACTACTGCTGTAGAATTGCGGAGATGCAACATTGGTAGATAGTAACAACATTGAAAATAATGAAGTTTTAGTGGAAAATGAGAATGAAATTTTGAATAATATAAATGACAAAGATGAAACTAATGAAACAATAGCATACATTGAAAATGAAGATAATTATTTTATTAATTCAAAGTTAGAAAGAGAAAATATTTATTCACAAACTCTTGAAACATATCAAGAAATCTACAATAACATAAATTCGAATAATGAGCAAAAAGAAAATGCTATTATGCAGATTGCAAAAATAAATGAAATAAGAAATAGCATAATGATTGCAGAAAATTTAATAATTGCAAAGGGATTTGAAAATGTAGTAATTTTTGCAAATGAGAATAGTATAAGTGTTATTGTAAAGGCTGAAAACCTTGAAATTGATGAAATTGCACAAATACAAAATATTGTTTCAAGAGAATTGGAAGTGAGTGCAGAAAGCATAAATATAAGTAAAAAATAATAAAAAAGAAAAAAATGTAAAATATTGAAGGAAAAAAAGAAAAAAGGTAGAATATTATATTAGTACATCATATTAAGGATTGTACAATAAAACTTTGGAAGGCGGTGCACATACATGCAAATAACAGACGTACGTTTAAGAAAAGTAAACTCAGAAAACAGAATGAAAGCTGTTGCTTCTGTAACATTCGATAATGAATTCGTAATCCACGATATTAAAGTTATCGAAAGTCAAAATGGATTATTTATAGCTATGCCTAGCAGAAAAACTCCAAACGGAGAATTCAAAGATATAGCTCATCCAATCAACGCTGAAACAAGGGAGAAAATTCAAAATGCTATATTAGAAGCATTTAACTCTCCTGATGCTGAAGTAGCTGAATAAAATAAATAACAAAAAACACCTGAGAGGGTGTTTTTTTGTTGTATATAAATATACAATTCTATGTTTAGGATTGCATATTTTTTTTATATAAAAATACAATTAAAACAAAGGAGAAAAGATATAATGAAGAATAGAAATAGGTTTAACAAAGCATTAGAATTACCAAGAGAAATTGATGATAAGGAATCAAAGATAACTATTGTATCTTTTGATGAGATTCTAATTGAAAATTATAAGGGAATTCTAGAGTATGAAGAATTTTTTATAAAAATAGAAACCGAAATTGGAACAGTAAACATAAATGGATTTAAGATGACTCTTGAACAAATTACAAATGAAGATATAAAAATATATGGAAACATTAAAAGCATTGAATTGGAGAGAGACAGATAAGGGGATGAAATAAGTGATTTGGGAAAGGGTTTTAAGATTTTTAGTTGGATATATAAAAATAAAAGTCGAGGGATTTTACATAGAAAGATTTATTAATCTATGTATTAGCAAAAAAATACTACTTACAAGAATTAAAAGGGAAAAATCTACTATTATGTATGCAAATATTAGTATTTCAGACTATAAACGAATAAGACAGATTGCTAAGAAA
>JAZQOX010000002.1:0-32389 GCA_045628105.1 Clostridia bacterium
AGTATTAAATTATATAAAATCAGGTTTTTTAGATATAGAAAAAAATGATATTTATTTGATAGAAAATTATTGTAAAAAACATGGTATAAATAGAAGTAAATGGATTAAACCATGGAACGAGCTAGAAGAAATAAGAAAAAAAATAATAGATCCACTTATGAATTTAAAAAAACTACTAGAAGAAGAAAAAAATACCGAAAATTACACAAAACAATTATATAACTTTATAATTCAAAACAATATTCAAGAAAAAATAAATGTAAAAATTCAAGAACTAAATAAGATTAATGAAATTCAGATTGCAGAAGAATATAAAGCAAGTATGGATATACTTGTAAACGTACTAGATGAAATCGTTGAATTTTTTGGACATGATAAAATTACACTAGATACATATAAAGAAATATTAAAAATAGGCTTAAGAAATAAGGAACTTGGTAAAATCCCACAATATATAGATCAAGTAATAATAGGGGACATTGATAGAACAAGAAGCCACAAAGTCAAAGCGGTATTTATTATAGGAGTTAATGATGGAAATTTTCCTAGTGTAAATAAAAATGAGGGATTCTTAAATGATAATGATAGAGAGATTTTAAAAGCAAATAATCTAGAAATTGCAAAAGGAACACTCGATAACTTATATGAAGACCAATTTAATATTTATAAAGCATTAACAACAGCAGAAGAAAAATTATTTATTTCATATACTTCATCAAACAAAGAGGGAGCAAGCTTAAGACCTTCAGTAATAATTTCAAAATTAAAGAGAATTTTCCCAGAACTTAAGGAAGAAAGTGATATTATTGAAAAAAAATCGATTATTACAAACCAAGGGGCGACATTTGAAGAACTCTTAAAAAATATTAGAAAAATAAAAAATGGCGAACCAATAGATGATATTTGGATTGATGTTTACAATTGGTATAGAAATAATGAAGAGTGGAGTGAAAAGCTAAAGACGAGTTTAAAAGGTTTGAATTATTCAAATAAGGCAGAAAAAATAAGTAATGAAAATATAAAAGCATTGTATGGAGAAAACTTGAGAACAAGTATTTCAAGATTAGAGCAATTCCAAAAATGCCCATTTTCATTTCATCTTAAATATGGATTAAAATTAAATGAGGAAGAAGAATATAAAATAAATTCGCTTGATACAGGTTCATTTATGCATGAAGTAGTTGATACTTTTTTTGAAAAAGTAAAAGATATTAAATCAATTGATGAAAATGAAATTGAAAAAATTGTTGAAGAAATAATAAATGAAAAATTAAAACTAAATAAAAATTATATTTTTACAAGCTCACCCAAATTTATTGTACTAACAAACAGACTTAAGAAAACAATTAAAGAGTCAATAAAATATATTGTTTATCAGATGAAATGTAGTGATTTTGAAATTGCGGGACATGAATTAGAATTCTCAAAAAAAATAGACAATGTAGAATTAGTGGGTAAAATAGACAGAGTAGATATTGCAAAAAATGATGAAGGAGAGTATATTAGAATTATTGATTACAAATCATCAGAAAAAAATATAAACTTAAACCAGATGATGGCAGGAACTCAAATTCAGCTTATGACATACATAGATGCTTTATCAGAAGAAAAAAATAAACAGCCAGCAGGAATGTTATATTTTAATTTGATAGAACCGATAGTGCAAGAAAGTAAAAATTTAACAGATGAGGAAATTGAAGAGAAAATAAGAAAAAGCTTTAAAATGAATGGACTAATTTTAGCCGATTTAAAAGTAATAAAAATGATGGATAAAACATTAGAAAAAGGTAGTTCAAATCTTATACCAGCATATTTGGATAAGGATGGAAATATTAGTACTTCACGATCAAATGTTGTTACAAAAGAACAATTTACAGGATTGCAGAAAACAATTCGAAAAATAATTAAACAAATTTCAAAAGAGATTTTAAATGGTAAAATAGATATTAAACCAATATATGATAAACAAACAAAAACAGCATCTTGCAAATACTGTGCGTATAAAACTATTTGTGCATTTAATTCAAAAGAAAACAAATATGAATATTTGCAAAATAAGACTAAGGAACAAATTTTAGAAGAAATAAAAGACAATTAAAATGTTGAAGGAGGAAAAAACATGGAAACAATAGGATTTTATGCAGGGTCATTTGATCCTTTTACAAATGGACACTTAAAAATTGTAACAAAAGCAGCTGAAACATTTAGCAAAGTAATTATTGGAATTGCGTATAATTCGGACAAAACAACAAGAATTAATAAAGAGGATATGAAAAAAGCAATTGAAAAAACAATTGAAGAACTAAATTTAACAAACGTAGAGGTAACACTTTACTCAGGACTTACAGCTGATGAAGCGAAAAAATACAATGCCAATATATTAATAAGAGGATTAAGAAATGGTACAGATTATCAATATGAAGAAAACATTGCAGAGGTAAATGAAAGAATAGCAGGATTAGATACATGTTATTTTAGAGCCGGAGAACTTGGATATCTTTCATCAAGTCTAGTAATGGAATTATGGAATAATAATGCAGATATAAGCGAATTTGTACCCAAAGCAGTACTTGAAACACTAAAAAAGTGAGATGATAATATGGTAATTGGAATAACCGGAAATTCCGGCACAGGTAAAACAGAAATATCAAAGCTTTTAGCAAAGAAAATAGAAGCGGAAATAATAAATGCAGATGAAGTAGCAAAAGAAATGTCAAAAAAAGGTCAAGAGTATTACACCGAAGTTATTAAAATATTTGGAGAAGATTTTGTAGAAGAAAACGGATTAAATAGAAAAAGAATTGCAGAAATAATATACAAAAATTCAGAACAAAGAGAAGCTTTAAATAAATTAACATTTACATATGTAGTCGACGAAATAGAAAAAAGAGTAAAAAATGCAAAAAGCAAAAACATAATAATAGATGCTCCGCTATTATTTGAAAGCAATTTAGATAAAATATGTAAAATTACAATTGCAGTACTAGCAAATGAAGAAACCAAATTAAAAAGAATAAGTACAAGAGATAAAATAGATGAAACAATTGCGCAAGCAAGAATAAACATTCAAAAAAACGATGAATTCTATATAGAAAAAGCAGATTATATAATAAAAAATAACGGACAAATAGATGAAATTAATTTGGAGGAAATATGTACCAAAATTGGGAAGAATTAGAAGAAGCATGCAAAAATTGTAAAAAATGTAAATTATGTTCTGGAAGAAATAATGTAGTAATAGGAACTGGCAACAAAAATGCAAGAATAATGTTTATAGGAGAAGGACCAGGAGCAGATGAGGATGCACAAGGTATACCATTTGTAGGAAAAGCAGGAAAGCTTATGGATAAGGCTTTACAAGGATTAGGAGTAAAAAGAGAAGAAATATACATAGCAAATGTTGTAAAATGCAGACCACCACAAAATAGAAATCCAGAAAAAGAAGAAGCAGAAAGTTGCAAAGAATATTTAGAAACACAAATCAATCTAGTAAAACCAGAAATAATAGTACTATTAGGCGGTATAGCACTAAAAAACATGCTAGGCGAAGAATATGGAATAACATCATGTAGAGGGAAATGGTATGAAAAAGACGGAAGAAAAATACTACCAACATTCCACCCAGCAGCACTTCTAAGAGACGAACAAAAAAAAATATACTTCTGGAAAGACTTAAAAGAAGTTTTTACACAAAAAAACTAACCAAACAAGGGGACGGTCTGGATGTGGCAATTTTCCGCACTCCAGTCCGTCCCCTTGTTTGTCTTATTCAGTTTTTAATTTTCCCCAAGAGTTACCGTTACAGTTTGTAATTGATTTTCTCTATAAAATGAAATTTCAACGTTATCTCCAATTTTTTTAGAATTTTTTATTTCGTTAAATTCTTCCATTGTAGCAACATTTTTATTATCAAATTTAACAATAATATCTCCCTGTTGTAACCCTGCTTTTTGAGCAGGACTTCCTAAGATTATACTATCTATATAAATTCCGACCTTTAAGCCATTTTGAACAGCAGCTTTTTCATCAACATTTATTCCAGAAATTCCAACCAATGGCCTTATTATTTTTCCATTTTTAATTAATTCTTCATATATTTTAATAGTATCATTTATTGGAATTGCAAAACTTACACCTTCAATGCCAGTTCCTGCAAGCTTTAACGTTGTTATTCCAATAACTTGACCTTGACTATTTACTAATGCACCACCACTATTACCAGAATTTATTGCGCAATCTGCCTGTATTACTTTATACATTACTCCATCAAGAGACATTTTTCTATTTAAGGCACTTACAATTCCAGCGGTAACTGAATGCTCCAATCCATAGGGATTTCCAATGGCTAAAACAAATTCACCAACAAGGGTAGAGTTAGAGTCACCAAGATCAGCAGGGGTTAAACCAGATCGATTAATTTTTAAAACTGCTAAATCTGTTTGGCTATCAGAACCAACAATTTTTGCTGGATATTTAGTATCATCACCATAAATAGAAACTGTAACTGCAGTGGCATCAGAAACAGTATAAAATGATGAGGCATCAGATGAACTTATAACATGATTGTTAGTAAGAATATAACCATCAGAAGAGAGTATTACTCCAGAACCTGAACCATAGGCAACTTGAGTTCTACCCATATATGAAACTTCATATTCTACAGATATGCTAACCATAGAAGGCAAAGCTTTATTTGCTGCAAAAACTGCAGTATCAGAATAGTTATTTAAAGAAACTTGAGCTAAATTTAAATTTTCGTATTTAGAATTACTGTTTGAAAAGTTTTTAACAGCCGTTGTTTGTTGAGTAGATTTATTAATTCCAGTATATATTCCAAGAGCACATGAACCACCGATAACAGCAGAAATAAAAGATGTTAAAATTGTTGTACTGAAACTATTATGGCGATTTCTTTTTGTATAATTGAATTTTTGAGCAAAATCATCATTATTTTCCATATAGAGTTACCTCCAATTACTATATTATATACCTAATTTATTTTATAATACAAGCAAAATTATTAAAATAAAAATAAAAAGAGCCAGAAGTACTGACTCTTTTGGGTCTTACTTATAAAAGTTATAGACACCATCGGTGTGGGTGAAAGTAGCTCCAGTTCTAAGACATACAATACTAGCTAAATTTTCTGTAATATCTTTTTCAGGAACAGCAACAATAAGGCTACCTTTGTTGCACTTTGCTTTCATTAGAGAAACTTGAATCTTGGCAGATGCAAGCATTAAAGGTTGACGCGGTTTTCTAACATTCAATTTACTCATATTCACTCCTGATTATAAAAAATAATAAATAAATTATAACATAATTTACATAAAAAAGCAAAACAAATTTTTCAAATCAGTCTTGAAAAAAAACACAGATACATATATAATATAATAAATTTATTTTGGAGGAATGAGATTTTAATGAATAAAAATAGCGGAGTAGCAATAATAACACTAGTAATCATTTTGGTTATAATAGGTTTTTTTACTACAATAGGTATAAAATATACAAAAGAATATTTTGATAAGCAAAAAGATGAAGATATTAAAGCATTAATGTTCTCAATTCAAAGAGTAATTACAAATATAAAAAACAGACATACAATTGATGAAGAAAATCCACTTATCGGTATTGAATTGAACATAGAAAACAATGAAACAGAATACATTTTAACAGATAAATTAAAGGAGCAACTCTTAACATTAGAAGACCCTGTTTTGTATATAGTAACACGGTGAAGAACTTGAAAACAACGGTATAAAAGATATAAAAATAGATAATAAAGAATTCTATGTTATAGATTATAATTCTGAAGAAGTTATATATTCACAAGGAATCAAAGGAATTTATAAGCTATCAGAAATGTAAAATGGAGAAATAAATGAAAGACAAAGAAATAGAAAGATTAAACAAACTAAAAGAATTTGAAAATAATTTACACGAAACCGGATTAGAATTTATTGCAGGTATTGATGAAGCAGGAAGAGGACCTCTTGCAGGACCTGTTGTTGTTGGAATTGCAATAATGAAGCCGGATTCTTTTATTGAAGGGGTAAATGATTCAAAAAAAGTATCAGAGAAAAAAAGAGAATTATTATATGAACAAATAACAAGTGAAGCAATAGACTGGGCAGTTGGAATTGTTGATCAGAAAGAAATTGATGAAATAAACATTCTAAATGCAACAAAAAAAGCACTTACAATGGCAATAAAAAGTTTAAAAATAAAACCAGATAGAATTTTAGTTGACGCGCTAGAACATATTGATACATGTGGAATACCATACACTTCAATAATAAAGGGGGATGCAAAAGTATATAGTATTTCAGCTGCATCAATAATTGCAAAAGTTACGAGGGATAGAATAATGAAAGAATATGATGAACTATATCCCGAGTATGGGTTTGCAGGACATAAAGGATATGGTACAGCAAAACATATAAATGCAATAAAACAATATGGCCCATGCCCATTACATAGAAAATCATTCATAAAAAATATAATGATGTAGGGGCCTGACGCCCTCGGCGACACTCACAACAAATAATCTACAATAAATAATAAATTTAAAATAGGAGGTATTAATTATGACAAATGGAGAAAAAATGTATCACATTGGATTAACAAAAGAAGATATTCAAGGGGCAAAAACAGCAATATTACCAGGAGACCCTGGAAGAGTTGAAAAAATAGCCGCAAAATTACAAAATCCAATAAAACTTACGGTTTCAAGAGAATATACAAGTTATTTAGGAGAACTAAACAATGAAAAAATATTAGTAATATCAACAGGTATGGGAGGAGCCTCAACAGCAATATGTGTTGAAGAATTACACTTACTTGGAGTTGAAAATTTAATTAGAGTTGGAACCTGTGGAGGAATGCAAGACGATGTACTTGCTGGTGATATAATAATTGCACAAGGAGCAATCAGACAAGATGGAACATCAAAAGAATATGTTCCAATAGAGTTTCCAGCAGTAGCGGATATAGATTTACTTTGCAATTTAAGAGAATCTGCTAAGGAATTGGGATATAGATATCATACAGGAATAGTGCAATGTAAAGATTCATTTTATGGACAACATAGTCCAGAAAAAATGCCAATAGCATACGAACTTTTAAATAAATGGAATGCTTGGATAAAAGCAGGTACACTTGCAAGTGAAATGGAATCATCAACTTTATATACAGTTGCATCAATATTAAGAATGAGAGCAGCAACAGTTTTACTTGTAGTATGGAATCAAGAAAGAGAAAAAAAGGGTCTAGATAACGATACAAGTTTTGATGTTGAAAAAGCAATAAATGTTGCGATAAACGCACTTAAAAATATAAAATAACAATTGAAAATAGGAGAAGAAACAAAATGGATTTAATAGAAGGATTAAACAATAAACAAAAGGAAGCTGTACTTGCTACAAGCGGACCATGTCTGGTTATTGCTGGAGCAGGAAGTGGAAAAACAAAAGTTTTAACACACAAAATAGCATATTTAATAGAGGAAGAGAATATCAAACCATGGAATATTCTTGCAATAACATTTACAAACAAAGCAGCAGCAGAGATGAAAGAAAGAATAACAAAATTAATAGGAGACAATGCAAATGAAATGTGGATAGGAACATTCCACTCAATTTGTATAAGAATATTAAGAAAATATATAGACAGAGTTGGATATAGTTCAGATTTTGTAATATTTGATTCATCTGACCAAAAAACATTAGTAAAACAATGCATTAAAGCATTAAATTTAGATGATAAAATATTTACAGATAGAAGTGTCTTATCAGAAATTAGTAATAGCAAAAATGAAATGCTTACACCAGTTCAATATTCATTAAGAACAAATAATGAAATTAGAAAAGAGAAAATAGCACAAGTTTATGAAATGTATCAGAAAAAATTAAAGGAAAATAATGCCCTAGATTTTGATGATATTATTAATTTAACAATTCAAATACTAACCGAAAATCCTGATGCATTGGAGTATTATTCTGATAAATTTAAATATGTTCTAGTAGATGAGTATCAGGACACAAATAAAGCTCAGTTTACATTAATAACTTTGTTATCAAGCAGATTTGGAAATATTACAGTTGTAGGAGATAACGACCAGGGAATATATTCTTTTAGAGGCGCAGATATTTCAAATATATTAAATTTTGAAAAAGACTTTCCAGGAACACAAATTATAAAATTGGAACAAAACTATAGATCAACAAAAGCAATACTTGATGCAGCAAATGCAGTTATAAAACATAATGAGAAAAAATATGAAAAAAACTTATGGACAGAAGCAGAAGGAGGACATCTTCCAACAGTAATTAGAGCAGATAACGAATATGAAGAAGCTAATTTTATTGTTGAGCAAATAAATAAATTAAAAAGAGAAGAGTACTATAAATATAATGATTTTACAGTTTTATATAGAATGAATGCTCAATCTCGTAGTATAGAAGATATTTTTAGAAGAGAAAATATACCATATAAAATGATAGGCGGACTAAAATTCTATGAAAGAAAAGAAATAAAAGATGCTATTGCATATTTAAGATTAATTCACAATCAGGCTGATAATTTAAGCTTACAAAGAGTAATTAATGAACCTAAAAGAGGAATAGGACAAACAAGTTTAGATAAAATTGAAAATCTAAGTGCAATACATGGTATATCTATGTATGAAATAATAAAAAAAGCAGATGAATTCGGATTAAATAAAGTATTTTTAAATTCAAGAGAATTTATACAAACAATAGAAGAATTATCAAGTAAAAAAGATGATATGCTAATATCAGATCTTTTAAAAGAAGTACTAAGTAAAACAGGATATACAAAAGCATTAGAACTTGAAAATACAGCACAAGCAGAAAGCAGAATAGAAAACTTGGACGAATTCTTGACAGTTGCAATGGAATTTGAAGAGGAAAATGCAGAAAATAGTTTAGCAGAATTCTTAGAAAGCATTACACTTTCAAGTGATATAGATGGAATGGAAGAATCTGAAGATTCAGTTACTTTAATGACATTACATAGTGCAAAGGGATTAGAGTTCCCAGTTGTATTTTTAATTGGTATGGAAGAAGGACTTTTCCCAAGTTATAAATCAATAGGAGAACAAAGAGAACTAGAAGAAGAAAGAAGACTTTGCTATGTTGGAATAACAAGAGCAAAAGAGTATTTATTCTTAACATGTGCAAAACAAAGAACAATATTTGGTTCAACAACATGCAATAAAATATCAAGATTTATTGGTGAAATACCATCTGAATTGTTAGAGGGTGCAAACGAACTAGAAAAACCAAGCAAAGTAAGAGAAGACACAGAATGGACATATGGAAATAAAATTAGCAAGGGACCAGTATACTCAGTTGGAGAAAAACCAAAAACAGCATTTGCATTTAGAACAGCAGAAAGCTTCCTAAACAACATGGTAGCAGCAAAACCAGTAACTGTAGACTTAGGACAATATAAATCAGGACAAACAATATATCACAAAAAATTTGGAGAAGGTGTAATAACAGATATAGCACCAGAAGGAGACGACTTAAAACTAGACATATCATTCGAAAAAGTAGGACACAAACGCTTAATGGCAAAATATGCAAACCTAGAAATAAGAGGATAGCCAGCTAAAATGGAGGGCGAACAATGGCGATTTTAATCGCCATTGTTCCCCGTCCATTTTGGCTTTTGTGAGTGGTTAATAAAATTTTGTATAAAAATTTTTTTCTTGTCTATAATATATTTGTATAATAAAGATAAAGGAAGGATGAGGTAAATATGGCAGATTTAAGTCAGGTAGAGTTACAAAATTTAAGACATTTGATAGGTGCACAGGATACTTCTTATCAAAAATTTAACACTTATGCGTCTCAATGTGTTGATCCACAAATTAAGCAAATGTTTACAAAAGCTGCACAAGATACTTTAAATACTAAACAAAAATTATTAAATTTTTTAAATTAGGAGGTTATTATGGAAGAAAAATATATGGTTAATGATATTTTAGAAAGTACAAAGGCAAGTTTAGCAACATATCAAGGAGTAATTGCAGAAGCTGAAAATATGAATTTAAGACAAACAATTCAAACAATAAGAAATAATGACGAAACATTTCAGTACGAATTATTTAAGGTAGCACAACTAAAAGGATATTACACACCTGCGTCACAAGCACCACAAACAGAAATAGATAAAGTAAAAAATGAAGTATCAAAATAAAAATGTACTAGTAAATCTAATTTAGATTTACTAGTTTGAAATTAATAAAAACCTATGGTATAATACAAAAGGTGATTTTTAACAAAATGAAAAAGAAATTAATAATTGGAATAGCAGTTTTAATATGTGTTTTAGTAGTAATTACAGCAACTATGATATACATAAAAGTAAAAGAAAAAAAGAATAATACTGAAGAAAAAAGTATTGAAGTTTTTGAAAGCTTAGATGAAGAAGACATTGTATTTGAAATAAATGAACAAGACGTGAATACAGAACAAAAAGAAGAGGGAAATAAAAAAGAAAACGAGAAAGAAATAAAAAATTTAAATAATGAGCAAGCTACACCAAAGCCAGTAGCTTCAAGTAACAAATATTACATTAAAATAAATAATGCAGCAAATGTTGTTACTATTTATGAAAAAGATGAAAATGGTGAGTATAATAATCCAGTTAAGGCTATGATTTGTTCAACAGGCACAGCAACTCCAGCTTCTGGAAAATATCCAATAAAGTATAGATGGACATGGTTAAAACTTTTTGGTAATGTATGGGGTCACTATGTTACTCAAATAAACGGAAACATATTGTTTCATTCAGTACCATATTTAGAAAAGGCAGAAAATACATTAGAATATTGGGAATACGATAAACTTGGAACAAGAGCATCAATGGGTTGCATTAGATTAAAAATAAGTGACGCAAAATGGATATATGAAAATATTCCGTCAGGGACAATTGTAGAATTTTACTCTGATACAAATCCGGGACCACTTGGAAAACCTTCTGCAATGAAAATATCTGATAATGTAGAATGTAGAAATTGGGATCCAACAGATCCAAACATAAATAATCCATGGAATAATCAAAAAGTTGAAGAAGTACCTGTTGTAGAGGAACAAACAACACCTACAAAGGAAAATATTGAACAAGACACTCAAAATAATGAAGTAGAAAATATTATTGGTGATGACGAAACAAATAATACAATAGATGAACCAATAGTTGAAGAAGAACAAAATGAATTAATTAATAATCAGGTCGAAGATGAATCTAACGAAGTGGAAGAAAATGAAGTAAATGAAATAATAGATGAAAATATAAATTAAAAAGAGAAAAAAAGAGAAAAATATAGTAAAAAAGAGTAAAACTGAGATTTTAAAATAAAAATAAAAAACAATCAATGGCAAAAATCATACCAAAATTTGCTAAACTATTTAATAAGTGGTATAATAAAATAGATTGATGATAATAAAGAGGTGTTTAAAATTTTAATAAAGAGTATAAAAAATATATTCGCACACATAAGAAGTTCATTAAAATTAATATTAATTATAGCATTATCTACAATTTTAATAATAGGAATAATATCAATATTTTATAAACCAGCATATGCAGTTACCTTAAATGGAGAATTTGTTGGATATACAAATGATAAAAACGGATTACAGAAAGAAATAAACAGTTATATGAAAGGCGTTGAAGAAGAAAACATTGCTTTTGTTGATGTTGAAACTTTGCCAGAATATTCATTATGTTTTGTTAAAAGAGATACTTCAGATAGTGGAGAAGAGATTTTAAATTCCGTAAAAGATATGGGAACTACATATTATGAATGCTATGCTATTACATTAAAAGATGAAGAAAAATATTATGTAGCATCAAAAGATGAAGCAGAAGAAATTGTTAATACTTTAAAAAAGAAAAATAGCAATAACATAAGTGATATAGCATATACAGAAGTATATGATACAAATTCAAAAGAATATTCAGATAAAGATACAATAGTAGCTGGACTATATGAAAAGAAAGTGTATTATAGTACATCATCTTCTTATGGGTATGGTGTAACAACGGCTAAACTAGATGTAAATATTAGTTTAATAAAACCAATTGAAACTGGATATACAATAACATCAAGATTTGGTACAAGAAGTAGTGGAATGCATAAAGGATTAGATGTTGCAGCACCAATGGGAACTCCAATACATGCAGCTTCAAGTGGAACAGTTACAACAGCAGGATGGACAGATACAGGATATGGAAATTACATTATAATATCTCATGGTGATGGTATAGAAACTCTATATGGACATTGTAGTCAATTATATGTTTCAGCAGGAGATTATGTATCACAAGGAGATGTTATAGGTGCGGTTGGATCAACAGGATGGTCAACAGGACCTCATTTACACTTAGAAATAAGGGTAAATGGAACAAGAGTTAACCCACAATATTATTTATATTAAAAAGCAAACAGCTAGTTTTTACTAGCTGTTTTGTTTTTAATTAAAATATTTTAAGCAAGTAGAAATAGCATTTTTTGATATAATTGTCTTACCGTATTCTTTAAGCTTCCTTTCAAATAACGCATCACTTTTAATTTTATTGCTAAATTCTGAAATGATACAAGAAAATTTCTTTAGCTCGGGAATATCTAATTTAAGATTATTTAAAATCAAATAATAATTATTTTTATAAAAGACAAGAGATGTGTTTTTAAATTTGTTTAAGTATTCCTGTGTAGAGCGTGTTTTCATATATGTACAAAAATCACAAAATTCGTCAAACGTATTAAACAAATATATCGAAAGCATTTTATTTGGCTTAATAAGATGTTTTTTAATTTTAGGCCTTAAGGAAGGCATCTTAAGAATATCATTTGTTTCAGGCTTTACTCTTGTAACAGTTAAAATAAAATTCCCATCTGAAGATGCTAAGGCTTCAATAATTAATTTATAGTTATTAGTTTTAAAACCAACTTCTGTTTCGGCCTTATTAAGCATTTCCAAGAACAAATCTTGTGTTTCTTCAGAATTGGACATAAAATCATGTAAATCTATATTATTTTCTTGCAAATCTTTTGTATTTAAAAAAATTCTAATCTTGTTTTCGTTCAACTTTTCAATGCGCATTAGCAAAATACCTCCAAGTTATTTTATAATACAATTATATCACCATTTTAGCAGAATTTAAATGATAAAATAATGGAAAAACATTCTCAAAATAATATATTCAATAAGAATCAAAATAGTGATTTTAAATTTTTTGAATTATAACACAATTTTAATAAAAAATAAACATATATCTTGAAAAAAAATATTTTTACATATATAATAAATAAATAGTAAAATAGGAGGAAAAATATATGGCTACAAGAGAAAAAAATATATGGATACTAATAATATTTTTACTAGCAGGTCTTGTTATAGGTGGTTTATTGGGGGAACTATCTACACAAGTTGAATTCTTAGGATGGTTATCATACGGAAAGGAATTTGGATTAACTCAACCGGTAACATTGGACTTGAGCATAATGACAGTTACATTTGGAATCTGGTTTAAGTTAAATATTGCAAGTATAATTGGGATGGTATTAGCAGTATTTATATATGAAAAAATATAGATAAAATAAAGGTGGATTTTGAGAAAGGAATAGTATGAAAATCAAAGAATTACCTTTATCAGAGAGACCTTATGAAAAGATGAAAATATACGGAGAAAGTAATTTATCAAATGCAGAGTTACTCGCTATAATAATAAAAACAGGAACAAAAGAAGAATCTTCAATTTCTATTGCACAAAAAATATTAAAACTAAAGGAAAAAAGCGGTGAAGAAGGATTAAGATTTTTGCAAGAAATTTCTATAGAGGAATTTATGCAAATAAAAGGAATAGGAAAAGTTAAGGCAATTCAACTAAAAGCGATTTGCGAATTAACTAAGAGAATATCAAGACCTATAAATAACGAGAGAAAAACAATTAAAAGTCCAGAAGATGTTGCTAATTTAATGATACCAGAATTAAGATATGAGAAAAGAGAAATTGCAAAGGTATTAATATTAAATAGTAAAAATGTTATTTTAAGGATAACAAATATAGCGCTAGGAGGAGCAAATTTTGCATGTATTGAGCCAAAAGATGTATTATCAGAAGCGATTAAAATGCAGGCACCAAAAATTATTTTAGTTCATAATCATCCAAGCGGAGATATAAAACCAAGTAAGGCAGATTATAACGTTACAGATAGAATATATGAGGCAGCAGAGATTCTAGGAATTAAATTATTAGATCATATTATTATTGGGGATGGAGTTTATAATAGTTTGTTATCAAAAGAAAAATAATACTTTAGAAAGGATAAAACGCATGAATTTATTAGTTTTAAAAGGAAAAGATATAGGAATTGATTTAGGTACATCAAATACATTAGTTACTTTAAGTGGTAAGGGTGTAATAATAAATGAACCTTCAGTTGTAGCTATTGATAAAAAAACAAATGAGATAATAGCTACAGGCTATGAAGCAAGGGAAATGCTAGGAAGAACGCCTTCTGATATAGAAGCAGTAAAACCATTGAAAGATGGAGTAATAGCAGATTTTTCGGCAACACAACTAATGTTAAAAAATTTAGTTACAAAGGTTGCACAAAAATACAATATAGGAAGACCGAGGGTTGTGGTAGGTGTGCCATCAGGAATAACTGAGGTTGAGGAAAGAGCTGTTCAAGAATCTGTTATACGAGCTGGTGCAAAAGAGGTTTTTCTAATAGAGGAACCAATGGCAGCAGCAATTGGTGCTGGACTAGATGTTGCAGAGCCAACAGGCAATATTGTTGTTGATATTGGAGGAGGAACAACAGAAGTTGCAGTTGTATCACTTGGTGGTATAGTTGTAAGCAACTCAATAAGAACAGCAGGAGATGAACTAGATGAAGACATTGTTAATTATGTAAAAAAAGAAATGGGATTAGCAATAGGTTTAACAACAGCAGAAAATGTAAAAACTAATATAGGATGTGTTTTACCATTAATGACAGAAATGAGTATGGAAATTAAGGGAAGAGATCTAAACACGGGATATCCAAGGACTGTAACAATAACATCATCACAAGTTCAAGAAGCTATAAAAAATTCAGTGTCTGAAATAGTAGATGTAATAAAAATTACACTAGAAAAAACACCACCAGAATTAGCAGCAGATATTGTAGAAAAAGGAGTAATGATAACCGGAGGGGGAGCATTACTAAAAAATATTGATCAATTAATAAGTCAAAAGATAGAAATGCCAGTATACATTGCAGAAGAACCTTTACAATGCGTAGTAAAAGGAACAGGAAAAACATTAGCAGATTTAGAAAAACTAAGAGATGTATTAATAAATGCAAGAAAAAGAAGATAGGTGATGTGCAAATTTGGGACTGTCCCAAATTTGCACAAAAGATGGACATTCTGATTGGAGGCATATTATGCATAAGAACAAGAAAAAAGAAAAGATTGCTTTTTTGATTATGGCTGTTGTTTTAACTGTACTGGTTGTTATGACAAATATTAAAACATCAAAGTTTTCTAAATTAGAAAATTTTGCACAAAAATTAGTTATGCCAATTCAAAACGGATTAGTATATTTAAAAAACAAAATAGCAGGCAATAATGCTTTTTTTGAAAATATTAATAATTTAAAAGCGGAAAATAAAGAATTAAAGGCAAAAATTGATGAGTTAAATAAAGACATAAGTGAGCTTGGAATTATCAAGGCAGAAAATAAAACATTAAGAGAATATGCAAATTTATCTGATGAGTATACAAAATATGAAACAGTTCCAGCATACATTATTGATAGAGATTTGAGCAATTTAAGCAATACAATTGTAATAAATGCAGGAGAAAAAGATGGAATCAAGGTGAATATGCCGGTTGTATCCACACAAGGTGTAGTGGGACATATAATTTCTGTTACTAATAACACGGCAAAAGTGCAACCAATAATTGATCCATCAAGTAGTGTTAGTGCAATAATGAACATATCAAGGGATAATATAATTGTTAAAGGACAACTTGGAAGTAATAATTTGCTTACAGCAACATACATTGGTACAGAAGCAGATCTTGTTCTGAATGATGATGTTGAAACATCAGGCTTGGGTGGGATATATCCAAAGGGACTAAAGATTGGAACATTAGTTGAAATCAATGATGCAAAAAATGTAACTGAAGAGTCTGCAATTATTGAAACAGTAGTTGATTTTTCAAAACTAGAAACAGTTTTAGTTATAATAAACAAATAAATGGTAGAAGTATTTCTACCATTTATTTGTTATTCATCATCTCTTTCAAATCCTTTTGATTCTGATTCTACAGGATGAAATGGCTTATTAGAAATGTCTGTTACATCTTTTTTAGCCGAAAGTTTAATAGTATTTGTTACCAATGTGGATTGAATATTTTCAGGATTGTCTTCAACGGTATCCTTTTCTTTTTCTTTTTTATCAGTAGTAATTTCCTTTTTATCTAATTTTAATTCTTCTGAAAATTCCCTTTGTGCACCTGCTGCAAAACCTCCACCTGTGCTCCCAGAAGTACTGTCAGATGATGATGTAGAAGCTGATGAAACACGTGTTTTTACATCTACTACAAGTGAATCTTGGAAAGATTCAACTAATTCGTCTGATATTTTTTCTTCAACAAATGCGACGGTTTGTTCAATATTAGATTTCTCAATCATTTCTACTTTTTGAATATTGCTATTAATAATTGCTAACTGATAAATATCTTCATGAGTTAGTTCTTGGTTATTAGAAAGCATACCAAATAATTGAATTACAGAATCTTTTTTAGTTTCATCAATAGATGAAAAATCATCTTTTGAAATAAACTTTCCAGTAGAATCCATAACAGGAATTTTATATGTTCCTTTTGTAGGCAATTCATGTTCATAGGTTGATTTTAAACCTAAAACAATGGTTTCTTTAACTTTGGGCTCAAACTCGTTGATATATCTACTATATTTATATGTCCAATCAAATAATGAGTCAATATCGTTTGTATTTGTACTAACAATATTAATAAAATCGTGAAGAGCATCTTTACTTATTTGCTTTATAGATCCATTTAACTCTGGAGCTAAAATAGAAAAAGTATATAGAATCTCTAAATTCTTTTCGTCCGAATATTCTTGAACAGATTTTTCAACAAGAGATTTATGCTTTTCATCAAAGTCAGCTGTTGGATATAATTCCTTCCATGTATCGAATGCATTTATAAAATCATCCTTTGTACTAAAATCAGTTGGATGTTCAATAATTTTTAGTAATTCATCATATGCCAATTCAGAATCAAATTTTTGAAGAATTTTGGTTCTATATGAATTACTAAGTAATTGAGAAACAATATGAGGATATTTTTCTGCTAAATACTCTTTAGGATATTTTTCAAATAATTTTGTTAAATCTTTATCTAATTTAGATTCATTTTTATGATGTTCAGCATCACTTAAAACCTTACGTAATTTTTTCAATCCAACAGAATAATCTTCTTTTGAATAATTAAGCCAAGCAGTAAATCCTTGTATTGTTGCTTCTTTATATTCTTCACTAAGCATAATTTGTATTTTTCTTTTTAATTCATCACTAAATAAATCAATAGGGAAACGTTTTTCCCATTCGCGAAGGTCTTTATCAAATTGAACTTTATCCTGAGTTGCTTGAGCATATGAAAAAATTTGAACAAGTAAAAAATATGCTTCTTCTTCATCAAAATCTCTAGATTTCTTTTTCGCTTCATCAGTTAGTGGTTCTATTACTGAATTTTGTGTAACGTCAGTTTTTAATATATCTTGTAAATCTTGCATTTAAACCTCCAATTATTTTTCTAGATAATACTATTATATCACGGAAATTAAAAGTAAACAATTGATTTTAGTAAATTTTAATGCTAAAATTAAAACAGAAATTTAAAAATTTAAAAATTGGAGATAAGATGGAAATTGTAATTGGAAAAACAGCTGGATTTTGTTTTGGAGTGGAGAATGCCGTTTCAAAAACAAAAGAATTGACAAATACAAATAAAGAGATTTTTTGTCTAGGAGAACTCGTTCACAACAAACAGGTAACAGATGAATTAAAAGAAAAAGGGGTAAAATTTATTGAGAATATTGAAGAAGCAAAAAATGAAGTAATTATAAGAGCTCATGGAATTCCAAAACAAACATATAGTAAAGCAAAAAAATTAGGAATAAATTTAATAGATCTAACGTGTCCAAAGGTATTGCAAATTCATAAAATTTCTGAAGAATATTCTAAAAATAGATATTATATATTTATTACAGGAAAGAAAGAACACCCTGAAATGATTGGCACAATTGGATTTTGTGAAAAATATTATATAATAGAAGATGAAAATGATATAGAAAATGCTATAAAAGAATATGAAAAATCTGGATTAATAAAAGCTTTACTTATATCACAAACTACATATAGTGCTCAAAAATTTGAAAAAATTTCAAACATATTAGCACAAAAAATTAAAATAGAAATAAAAAATACAATATGTTTAACTACAAAACAAAGACAAGAAGAAACAGAAAAAATGGCAAAACAAGTTGATATGATGATAATAATAGGAGGAAGGCATAGTTCTAATTCAACAAAACTTTATGATGTTGCAAAACAATATTGTCAGAGAACTATTTTTGCAGAAACAGCTGAAGAGATTAATAAAAGTGATTTTGAAAATATTAATAAAATAGGAATAATGGCAGGAGCATCAACTCCAGAAATTTGCATTACAAACATTGTTGAAAAAATTAAAAATATATGTTAAAATAAAATAGATATTCTGTTAGAAAAGGAGGAATAAGATGAATCAAATACTTGTATACGAAAAATTATACGTTACGCCAGAGATAAAACGTAAAAAAAACTTTTTTAAAGCAGAATTTATTTTATCAATTATCATTCTAATAGGATTATCAACATATGGAATATGTTCAGCATATGATCGAAACAAAAAAGAATCAATATCGCAAGATATATTAGGAGCAATGGAAATACAACCAGAAACTAAAATAGTTGAAGAACAAGCCGTTATTCTTGTATTAAATCAAGAAAGCGAAGGCGAAAATATAAACAAAATAGAAAAAACTGCAATTGAGCGTCAAATTAGAGTCCCAAAAGAGCAATTAGTTACAGCAAAGGATGGAACAGTATATTATACAATAGGACAAATTAATATATCATCTATTAATTGCAAATACCCAATTTTGGCAAGTGAAACAGATAATTTTGATACTTTATTAAAAATTGCACCGGTTAAATTTTTTGGAGCAAATCCAAATGAAATTGGAAATTTTTGTATAGTTGGACATAACTATAGAAACTCTCAATTTTTTAGTAAAGTTCCAAAACTTGAGAATGGTGATATTATTGAGATAACAGATACTTTTGGGAAAAAAGTCGAATATAAAGTATATGATAAGTTTGTTACTGTAAATACTGATACATCATGTACAAGTCAACACACAAATGGAAAAAGAGAAATAACATTAATAACATGTACAAATGCAAGTGATGAGCATAGAGTAATTGTAAAGGCAAGAGAAGTAATATAAAAAAACAAAGGCAAATTTTGTATTTGCCTTTATTTTTTATATACGTTGTATTCTTTGTATTTCGGATGGTTTGTTTTCAAGTATATTAATAAATACTTTTACTAATTCAGGATCAAATTGTGTACCACTATTTTTAAGTAATTCACCTTTAATTATGTCTAAAGGTAATGAATCTCTGTAAGAACGTTTAGAGCTCATTGCATCAAAAGCATCTGCAATTGTTGCAATTCTTGCTAAATATGGAATATCTTCTCCTTTTAAATTTGAAGGATATCCGGTTCCATCATAACTTTCGTGATGATGTTTTACAATTGGAATGATATCTTGGAATATAGTTGCGTTTGATAGTATATGTGCACCAATTGCAGGATGATTTTTGATTTCAGAATATTCAAAGTCATCTAATCTAGAAGTTTTTAATAAAATACTATCAGGAATACCTATTTTTCCAATATCATGAAACAATCCACCAAGTTTTAATTTTTTCAAATCTTCATCTGATAAATGAAGTTCTTTACCAATCAATTCAGAATATTCAGAAACTCTATCAGAATGACCTTTTGTATATGCATCTTTTGCTTCAACAGTATAGCGTAAGATTTCAATTGTTTCTAAATAAGCAGATTCTAATTTATCGTATGTGTTTTTTAATTCTTCATTAATATTTTTTATTAACTTCATTTGACTTACAGCTTTAATACCGGATTCTATCAGTAATAATAATTGATCTGATTTATCACTTTTTTCGCAATATCCCTGAATATCTAATCTTTTAATTGTCTCTAATGGAGGAGCTAAATCTTTGTGACCAGTAAGTAATAAAATATATAATTCTTTATTAAATTTTCTTATTTCCTCAACTACCTGATCTCCATGTAAAGGAGTCATTAAAAAGTCTAACAACATTAAATCAAAATGCTCATTTTTAACCCTTTCAATTGCCTCAACAGGATTTGTTACACCAACACAGGTATATCCTTCTCTTGATAGAAAAACGTTTAAAGAATCAAGAATTCCGGATTCGTCGTCTACTGCAATTATTTTATATTGAGCATTACTGTTGTCGTGCATATTTTTACGCATATGATCATCCCCTAAAATAAAGTTACTTACATATTATAATAAAACATAAAAAAAAACAAGGAAAAAAAGAAAAAAAGTGGAAAAAATGTGAAATTTATGCTATAATTTAATAGGTAACATAACTTTTACTATAAGGAGATAAATAATGATTTTTAAAGATTATTATAAAATTTTAAATTTAGATACAAATAAAGTAACATATCAACAAATAAAGGTTGCATTTAGAGAACAAGCAAAAAAATATCATCCGGACATAAATAACCAAAAACCACAATATGAAGAACGTTTTAAAGATATAAATGAAGCATATAGAGTATTATCTGATGGAGCTGCAAAAAGAAAATATGATAGAATGTGGAATTCCAAGATAGGAAGAAAAAAGGCTAAATCAGAAGCAGAGGAAAGAAAACAAGAAAAGGGAACAGCATTTAACGAATTTTTTAGTATGTTTTTTGGAGATACAATTCCGGGGACACAAAAAGAAAAAACAAATATTCCATTAAAAGGAGAAAATGTTGAAACAGAAATAAATGTTAAACTTGAAGATGCATATTTTGGACTAGAGAAAAAAATTTCATTAAGAACAGTAAAAGGACAAATGAAAACATTTTCAGTTAAAGTACCATCAGGAATAAGAAATGGTGAAAAGATAAGACTATTGGGACAAGGAAAAGAAGGATTAAATGGTGGTAAAAATGGAGATTTATTTATAAAAATAAATATAGAAGACAACAAAAAATTCAAGCTTGAAGGTTGTGATTTATTAACAGATGTTTATGTATCACCATGGGAAGCTGCATTAGGTAAAAAGATAAATATTGATTCAATTGAAGAAAGCTTACCAGTTGAGATTCCGGCTGGAATTCAGAGTGGAGAAAAAATAATATTACCTAACAAAGGATATAGAAACGGACAAGGAGGAAGAGGAAATTTAATTGCAGAAATAAAAACAGTAGTTCCAAAAGAATTAACGGAAGAGGAGAAAGAATTGTTTTCAAAATTACAAGATATATCAAAATTTAATCCGAGAATATAAAAACTGCCAATATATTGGCAGTTTTATTTATATAATTGTTTAATCCTTTCAATTGCGCTTTTTTCAAGCCTTGAAACCTGGGCTTGAGATATTCCTATTTCATCGGCAACTTCCATCTGGGTTCTTCCATCAAAGAAACGACGTGATATAATAGCTTTTTCTCTACTATTTAATTTTTTCATTGCTTCTGCAATTGTAATGTTTTCTGCCCAAAGTTCATCAGTATTTTTTGAATCTTTAACTTGATCCATAACATAGATACTTTCACTTCCTTCGTTATATACAGGTTCCTGCAATGAAATGGGTTCTTGGATAGAATCGAGACTTATTACAATTTCTTCTTTATCAATACCTAATTCTTTGGCTATATCCTCTATGGTAGGTTCTTTTTGAGATTCTTTAGATAATTTTTCTTTTGCTTGAAGAGCCTTATAGGCTAAATCCCTCATTGAACGACTAACTCTAATTGGATTGTTATCTCTTAAATGTCTCCTAATTTCTCCAATAATCATTGGAACAGCATATGTGCTAAACTGAACATTTAAATTAATATCAAAATTATCTATTGCTTTAATTAAACCGACACATCCAACCTGAAATAAGTCATCTGGATTTTCATTTCTGCCATTAAATCTCTGAACAATACTTAAAACTAATCTTAAATTACCACTTATAAATTTTTCTCTGGCAGATTTATCGCCACTTTTTATTTTTTTTAATAGTTCGTTTTTTTCTTTATTTGTTAGAACAGGTAACTTTGAAGTGTTAACAGAAGAAATTTCTACCTTGTTTATCAAATAAAAAACCTCCTTTGAAATTACTTGTTTAAAGTATTTCCAAAAGAGGAACTTTTATACTATTTTATAGTTTCTGTTTGTTCATTTAAAAATGATATCTTGGCTGTAGATAATTGTCCGGCTTCTATTCTGGCAAGCTGAATATCTGAACGATCGAGCCAAGCAAGATCTGCGAATTCCCAAATAAAATACCAAAGAAGGAAAATTGCAAGTTCGTTAATAGTTGTAGATATTAGATTTATCTTTTGCAATAAAATACAAAGAGATAAACTAATAATTCCAAATACTAATAGTACAATAGATTTATGAGAATTTGTATCCAAGTCTAAGAATTTATCACCTAGTTTTAAACCAAAATAGTCTGCAATCACTTTTTTGATCAAATCTTTTTCTTCATCAGAAAAATTTCCACCACATATTTCAATTACAATTCTTTCTTCAATAGGAATATAATATGCACATTCCTCAATATAATGAGCAAATTCAGGATTAATCCATTCGTAATCTTTAGTTGAATATTTAGAAATAATATCATCAATAGAATCAACTTTGGCAGATATGTAGGCTTCACCTTTTTCAATATAATAATCTTTTACAAATTTTGCATAATTAAATTTTGCACTTTTAAATTTTTTCAAATTTTTGATAGATTTTTTTGTTTTGCCATGCGATAACATATAAAAATTTACACCTCAAAAATATAATATCATAAGAAACGGTATAAATTCAAGCCTAAATAGAAATGAAATCCTTAAAATTATTAAATTTTGATTCACCAATTCCACTTATATTCATTAATTCTTCAACTGATTTAAAATTTCCATTTGTTTCTCTATAATTTATTATCTTGGAAGCGGTGGATGAGCCAATTCCAGGAAGTGTTTCTAATTCGGATTTAGTAGCAGAATTTATATTAACTATATTTGGTGATGAATTAGAATCGGGAATAACTATATTTTCTCCAGCTGAATCTTGAATATAATTAATATTTGAATCATAAATACTTGGAACATAAATTTTTTGACCATCTTTTAAAATGTAAGCAAGATTAATTTTAGATATATCAATAAATGGAGTAGAACCACCAGCAGCATTAATTGCATCTGAAATTCTTGAATTTTTCGGAATAGAAATAATTCCAGGAGAATTTACTTCTCCATCTACATGTACAATTATATATTCTTGATTGGATTCCTGTATATTAGCAACATCAGAAATATAAAATTCATTAATCGAAAAAGATTCAGAATGATCAAACTTTAAAAAATAAACTATAAAACAAAGAACAATAACAAATGAAACTATTATAAATATAATTTTTTTACTAAAAACTTTCATAAAAAACCTCCTAAAATATTGTTTTTTTTACAAATTTATATTATCATTTAAAATATAATTATAAAAGGAAGGGTAACATATGAGATTAAAGAGTTTGATAGTATTTTTATGTGCTTTAATTTTCTTGGGCACAACAAAAGTACAAGCTGAAACACCAGAAATAACAGCAACATCAGGTGTAGTTATTGATTGCATTGATGGAAAAATTTTATGCAGTAAAAATATGAATGAAAAAGTATATCCGGCAAGTCTTACAAAAATCTTAACAGCAATAATTGTTGTAGAAAATAAAAACATGGATGAAAAAATAGTAGTTAATCAATCAGCAATAGATAAGGTTGAATATGGATATCTTACATCAAATATTAAAGATGGAGAAATTTTTACGACTGAAGAGTTATTAAATGTATTATTAATATCATCATGTAATGATGTTGCAAATGTTTTTGCAGAAAATATTGCAGGGACTTCAGAACAGTTTACACATATGATGAATGAAAAAGCAAAAGAAATAGGGTGTACAAATAGTAATTTTACTAATTGTACAGGAGAACATAACGAAAAGCATTATTCAACTGCACATGATTTAGCTTTAATTGGAAAATATGCAATGCAGTTTGATGAAATAAAGAAAATAGTTAGTAAGATTTCATATACTCTTGAACCTACAGAAATATATTCGGGGAATAGGCTTTTTCAAACAAGTAATGAGATGATTTTAAGAGGAAGCTCAAACTACAATAGATATGTAAGCGGCATAAAAACAGGATTTACAACACCTGCTGGATATTGTCTAATGATTTATTCTGAAAAAAATGATATGCCTTTTGTTACAGTTGTAATGAAATCTACAACATCGAATAGTAGATATGATGATTCAGAAAAACTATTTAATTATGCATATGAAAATAACAAATTAAGGAAAATAGCAACATTAGGAACAAATCTACAAACATTAAGTATAAAAAAAGCAACATCTGATACAAAAAAATTAAATGTAATACTAGACAGGGACATAACAGCAGTTGTAAATAAAGAAAATTTAAATACAAATATTGAACCTAAAATTACAATAAACGATAATTTAAAAGCTCCAATAAAAAAAGGGAAAGTAATTGGAAGCGTTGAGTACGAAATAGAAGGCAAAACATATAAAGGAAATTTACTTGCAGAAAGTGATGTGAAAAGAAGCAAATCTGGATTAGCATTAATAGGAACTTTTATTGGATTAGTTATTTTATTTGGAACATTGAGAGTTATAAGTATTCAAAAAAGAAGAAAAACATTAAATAAAATTAGAAAAAAATAATAAGATTTAGCAGCCTATAAAGGCTGCTTTTTTATTAATCTTGAGATTCAACATCAGTTTCAATTTCTGTAGATTCAGGATCTTTATCTAAGAAGAAGTCAGATACTATTTCTTTTGTAGCTTCTTCATCAGGGAAGAAGAACCAAATACCGTTAACAACTTCATCTTTACCAGGTACTATACCTGTTTTGATATTTTCTGTATTCATTTCCATAGCATAAGGTAAGTAATCTTTTACTAAATCTAAATCCATATTTGTTTTTACATAGTCCTTAAAAATATCAATGATATTAGATATTTCTTTAACATTTTTAAATTTTAAAGATTGTTTTGCGATTTCCATTATAACATTACGTTGAGTTTTGTTTCTTCCATGGTCCTCCATACCGTAGCTATATGGATAGGTAGTACCATTATTATTATGTCTAAATCTAACTAACTGCTCAACTTGGGCACCTGTTAAAGTTTGTTGACCTGCTTTTAAATGAATATGTAAATTTTGAGTTGGATCATCATAGTTCATGTTTATTGGAACATCATAATCTAACCCGCCGATAGTATCTACTAATTTTATAAGAGCTTCAGTATCTACTAAAATATAATATTGTAAGTCTAAACCAGTAAGTTTATTAACAGCTTCAACTGTTTTTTCAGGTGTCTTTCCATAATTATAAAGTGAATTTATTTTATGATACCATGAAGCAGATGATTTTTTATCTCCGGTAAATGTATCTCTAGGAATAGATAACATTGATGCTTCTTGAGTTTTAGGGTCATATGATGCAATAATAAGTGTATCAGACATTCCTGTACTTTCGCCCATAATTAATACCTGAAGTTTATCCAAAGTTTCAACAGTATGTTGATCATGACCTAAAATTGCCATAAAAACATTTCCACCAGCTCTATATAGCCTTATGCCAACAAAAATTCCTAAACCAATCAATAAAAGTAATATAATTTTTAAAATAATATGTCTTTTTTTTCTTTTTATAGCTCTTCCAGATTTCATATTTGTAGAATTATTATTATCATTAGTTTTTACATTTTTTTTCATAAATTGTTTAACCTCCATAAATTTAACATTAACAAGTATATCAAAAAAAAAAAAAAAATTCAACTAAATTCAATAAAAATATTGACTAATTTGTAAAAATATGTTATTATTAAATACGTTCGTAATGGACCAGTAGCTCAGCTGGATAGAGCAACGGCCTTCTAAGCCGTGGGTCGGACGTTCGAGTCGTCTCTGGTTCACCAAAAAAAGCTTATATCAATGATATAAGCTTTTTTTTATTAAATTTTTTTGTGTCAATAGGGACGGGAAATTTTGACACAACTTTTAACTTTTAAATTGCAGTTTGCATAATATATACTAAATTGAGGAGGAGGATATTATGGCAAGCTACATAATAGAGGGTGGAAATAAGCTAGAAGGAGAAGTAAGAATATCTGGTTCGAAAAATGCGTCTCTTCCTATACTTGCAGCAACTATTTTAAGTGGAAGCACTACAACATTATATAATGTTCCAAATATTGAAGATACAAAAAATATGATGAAAATATTACAAGTATTAGGCTGTAAAATAACAAAAAAAAATGGAAAAATAATAATAAATTCAAAAAATATGATATCATATAAAATACCTGATGAATTAATGAGAATGATGAGATCTTCAGTTGTTTTGGCAGGTTCAATTATTGGAAGAATGAAAAAAGTTCAGTTTTCGTATCCAGGGGGCTGTGATATAGGAACAAGACCTATAGATTTGCATTTAAAGGCCTTTAAAAAACTAGGAATTAATATTGAGGAAGATGGTAGTAATATTTTATGCTCTTCTGATAAAATTAGCGGAAGTAATATTGATTTAGATTTTCCTTCAGTAGGTGCTACCGAAAATACTATTCTTGCATCTGTTTTAGGAACAGGAACTACAATTATTACAAATGCTGCAATGGAACCTGAAATAATTGATTTGCAAAAATTTTTAAATAAAATGGGAGCAAAAGTTGAGGGAGCTGGAACTAATTTAATAAAAATAACAGGAGTAAGAAATTTAAAGGATGTAAGCTATAATATTATGCCAGATAGAATTGAAACGGGAACAATTTTATGTATGGCAGCCATAACATCAGGAAAGGTACGACTAAAAAGTATTAAAACAGATCATATTATTCCAGTAATAAATAAACTAGAGGAAACTGGTGCAAAATTTAAAACAGAACAGGATGGTTTAATAATAGAGGGCCCCAAAAGATTAAAAGGAGTAGATATAAAAACAATGCCCTATCCTGGATTTCCAACAGATATGCAGTCAATTTTTGCAAGCATTCTCACAGTTGCAAAAGGAAATTCTTTAATAGTTGAAAATATTTTCGAAAACAGATACAAATTTATAAATGAACTTGGAAGAATGGGGGCAAAAGTTACAATAGAGGGTAGAGCAGCAATTATTAAGGGTGTTAGAAAATTAACAGGAACAGATGTATATGCAACAGATTTAAGAGGAGGAGCAGCACTTGTGACAGCAGCACTTGCAGCAAGGGGAATAACTAAAATAAACAATATACAATACATTTTAAGAGGATATGAAAACTTAGATAAAAAATTAACAAGTTTAGGTGCAAAAATTATTTATGAAAAATAGAGATAAAACATTGCAAATTTAAAATAAATAATATAAAATATCATTGGTTAATAGCATTTAACTAATGATATTTTTTGAATTAAGGAGCAGTTTTGTGAAAAACGTAAAAAATAATAATCAAAACACAAAAAAAAATAGCAAAAAGCAGTTAAACAAAAAAAATGGAAAAAAAGTTCAAAAGAAAAAAAATATAAAACTAAGAAAAGCAATTTTAATAATTATAATAATGTTAATATTAATTATTATTTTTACATTAATCCTATTTTCAGATTTATTTAGTATCAAGCAGATTACAGTTGTAAATAATTCTAAAATTAGCTCAGAGGAAATTATTGAAAAATCGGATTTGATGGTTGGAAGTAACATGTTTAAAAAGCTAAAGGTAAAAAGCAAAGCAAATATAAAGAAAGAACCATATATTGAAAATGTAAAAATAAAAAAGAAATTAAATGGTGAAGTAATAATAGAGGTTGAAGAACGTGTACCAACATATATGTTGGTAAAAGAAGTTGGATATGCTTATATAAATAATCAAGGGTACATATTGGAAAATTCTGAAATACCTTTACAACTTCCTATTATAATAGGATATGAAAGCAGTAACATAGAACCAGGAGAAAGATTAATAAGTAAAGATTTAGAAAAACTTGATACTGTAAATGAAATTTTTAGAACGGCAAACAGTAATGGAATTGCAGAAAAAATATATTCAATTGATATTTCAAACAAAGGTAATTATATTCTACAAATTCCTACTGAAGATAAAGACGTTGAGTTTGGAGACAAAACAAATATCAATGTAAAAATATTATGGATAGTGGATTTGATAGAAAAAACAAAAGGAATTCCAGGAACAATTGTATTAAATGTTACAAATATCAAAAAGGTATATTTTAGAGAAAGAGTATAAAATTTAAGAGAATGGAGGAGAAATTTTAGGTGAAAAAAGTTGCAATAACATTAGGAGCAGTATGCTTTGTATTAACAGCTTCAATATGCATACAAGTTAAAACTTTAAAAAGCATAACAGAAAATGAAGGAATATCACTAAATGATAATGCAGAATTAAAAGATGAAGTTTTAAAGTGGAGACAGAATTATAAAGATGTTTATAGCCAATTAGAGGATGCTGAAGAAAGACTTGAAAAAGTTAGAACACAAGCTGCTAATAGTAATACCACAGATAGCAAAACAGAAGAAGCTATAAAAAACAATAACAAACTTCTAGGACTATCTGAAGTTAAGGGGAGCGGAGTTATTATTAGGTTAGATGATAATAGAGAAATTAAAGCTGATGAAGTTCTTGATATAACATCTTTTTTAGTACATGATGGAGATTTAATTCATATTGTAAATGAATTATTCAACGCTGGAGCAGACGCAGTGTCAATTAATGGAAAAAGGGTTGTATATAATACATCAATTTTATGTGATGGAAATATTATAAGAGTGAATGGGGAAATTGTAGGTGTTCCAGTTGAGATAAAAGCAATTGGTTATCCAGAAAGATTATATTATGATGCTGCAGTAAGACAGGGAGGATATTTGCAATTAATGGCAGAAGACGGAGTAATAGTAAGTATTGAAAAAAGCAATGACATAACAATTCCTAAGTATGAAGGAGTTTATAAATATGAGTATATTTCAGGTAAATAAAATAAAAAGAATAAAACTGAAGAAAGGTAAAATCACAATTACAATTACAATTGGAATAATGTGTTTAATTCTTACGAGTGTCATTTTTATGCAAGTAAAAACAATAAGCCAGACAGATATTTCTGAATTAGAATTAATGAGGGAAAGTGAACTTAAAACAGAAATTACATCTCTTAAAGCTAAATACGAAGAAACACTTGAAAAAATAAAAGAAACTAACACTAAAATATTAGATTATGAAGGAGCAGTTGCAAATGGGAAAAAGGCCTCACAGCTTCTTGAAAATGAATTATTAGAAACAGAAAAATTACTAGGAAAAGAAAAGGTTTCTGGTGAAGGAATAATAATTAAAATGGAAAATGAAGGCACTAATAAAATAAAAGCGAATGACTTATTAGAATTGGTGAATTTGTTAAAAAATGCTGGTGCAGAAGCAATTTCAATAAATGATGAAAGAATAGTATATGATTCATATATATCAGATATAACAAACTCTAATATTATTACAGTTAAGGGAACAAGAATTACAGCACCATATACAATAAAAGCAATAGGAAATACAACATATTTAGAGAGTGCGGTATCTCAAAAAAATTATGGGTATATAGATACTCAAATAGCGGCAGGCAAACGTGTTACACTAGAAAGATCAACTAATATAACAATTTTAAAACATGGAAAAGGTTTAGATTTTGAATATGTTAAGGAGGGCGAATAAATATGGTAGCAATAGCAATTTTAATTGGATGTGTTTTAGGAGCAATAATTGGAATGAATGGACCAGTTATATCATATGCATATACTGGATATTTAGCAATTGCAATAATAGCGGCTTTAGATTCGGTTTTTGGAGGAATTACTTCAGTATTAAAAGGAAACTTTGATATTAAAATATTCATATCTGGATTTTTTGGAAATGCAATATTATCAATACTACTAACATGGTTAGGAGTAAAATTAAATGTAGATATTTACCTGGCAGCTGTTGTAGTATTTGTAGGAAGAATGTTTACAAATCTTGCAATTATACGTAGATATTATATTGATAGATGGAGTCAAAACATAAAAAAACAAGAAAAAAGAAGGCATAAAAAATTGGGATGATATCCCAATTTTTTTATGCCTTAAAGTTATGCAATAAATTTTAATAATATATTATTATTATATAAAATCGATGCAACAGTTGTAGACTGAATAGTTGATAAAATAGGTGCATCAATTAAAGGTGCTATCAAAGAAATAACTGCAAATCCTACGAATACTATAAAAATTCCATTTAATAAACCATATAATGTACCTCCAAGTTTATTAAATTGATTAAGAATTGGAAGTTTTGCAATTGCATCTGCTAAAATAGTTACAAAATGTAAAATGATTTTAGCAACAAGAAAAATTACTAAAAAACATCCAGTATTTATTATAAGATTTGATATTTTAACAGCTATTTCTTGTACAGTATTTTCACCATTTTTTAAAATAAAAACAGGCAAGTTTGAAATTAAATCAGGTTGAGTAGCATCAGATAAATTTTCAATTTTAATATTTGGAGTTAACACATGTTGAATGCTTTCATCAATTGAAGTTTTTTGTATAACGATTGATGAGAATGGTTTGAAAAAGATGAATGCTAAAATTATTGCAATAAAAAATGTACATAAGTTTAAAGCTACTTTTATAAGTCCCTTTTTATATCCAAGAAAAGTAGATATTAAAATTATAGCAATAACAGCTAAATCAATAATTAATGACATATTAAAATTCACCTCCTATAAGTCAAGAATTTCAACTTTATCTTTAAAAATAATAGCAGCAACATTATTTGAAACAGAAATTGACTGGATTTCTTGATAAGAACTGTAATCTTTTATTAACCATCCAGAATTACTTATAAATAAAGCTTTTGTTCCAAAGTTAATAGCAATAACATTATCAAAAACATCTAGAGATTTAGGTTCTTTATCAATTGCATATGTTTTTTTATTTTGCGTATTTGCATCAATAATTTGTAATTCAAAAGTAGTGTCAAATAAATTATTAGAAAATTTTTCTATTTGAATTAGTTTATTATTCACATCTGCAAACAAAACTTTACAAGTTCCAAAATCAGAATATTTTAAAACGCTAAAATCTTCTGTAATTAAATCCACGTGGTTATCATAAATACAAACCAATTTAGAATCGCAATATTGAATGTTTATTATAAAATCACCTACAGGAGCATAAGATGTATATAGGATTGTATCAGCACTGTTTGATAAAGCTTTATCAATAGATATTATTTTAATGCTGGATTGAATTGCTATTCCTGAAAAGTTAACTTCAGCTAAAGCAAGATATTTATTGTCAGTTGATATAGAACTATCAATTACATAGGTTTTAGAGTGGTATGTTGTGAATAACTCGTTTCCATTTGGATCAAAGATTTTACAAATGGTTTTATGAGTTGTATCAGATATTGAAATAACAACATATCCGTTTTTATTCATTGAAATATTACTAATCTTACCATCTATATCCTTTTGCCAAATTATATTATTTCCTTCGAAAAGATATGCTTTATTACCATCCTTTTGAGCAATACACAAATATTTGCCTTTGGTTGAGTACAGTGGATTGGAAATTTCTAGATCGAATTTAGCAATCTCACTACCTGATTTGTTGTAAAAATGTAAAGTGTTTTTATTTAAATAAGTAATATTATCATTAAAAACATATATATTTTTATTTTCAGCATAGATTTTTGGCAATGTATTTTCAGTAACATTCTTTTTAAATATATATGTATCAATAAAACATCTGACTGAATTGATTTTTAGATACATGAAAAAACATGCTAAAGTTAATATGATAATTGAAATAATAATAATTAATACTAAAATTTTTCTCTTGTTAATTTTTCTATTCATAATAT
>JAZQOX010000003.1:0-22788 GCA_045628105.1 Clostridia bacterium
AAAAGAAAAAACAGAAAAAAAGATTATTTGGAATTATTTATTGGCAGGTTTAATAATTTTGGCGATTGTGTGTGTGTTGGTACATATATATAATTTAGCAAATCAGAATTATAATTTAAACATTGAAGATGTAAAAAATATGCAAATTACAGCACATAGAGGTGCATCAATTTTGTATCCAGAAAATACCATGAGTGCATTTGAGGGTGCAAGAGAATTAGGCGCGGCCTGGATAGAACTTGATGTTCAACAAACAAAAGACGGATATATTATAGTTTCTCATGATTCAAATTTAAAAAGAACAACAGGAAAAAATATTAATACATACGAAGCTACACTAGAAGAAATAGAAGAATTAGATGTAGGATCTTGGAAAGATGAAAAATTTGCAGGAGAAAAAATACCGCTATTAGATGATGTTATAAAATGGGCTAAAAAAAATAATATGAAGCTAAATATAGAATTGAAACCAACAGGATACGAAAAAGATTTTGAATTAGCAGTTATAAATATAATAATGGAAAATAATTTTAAAGATAAGTGTGTTTTAACATCTTTAGATTATAATGTACTTGTAAACATCAAAAAAATTAATAAAGATATAACAACAGTTGGAGTACTTGCATTAGCGTTTGGAAATATTTTAGACCTTACAGATGCAGATTATTTTAGCTTAGAAGCATCTAACATAAATTATGAAATGGTAACAAAACTTCATGAACAAGGAAAACAGGTGTATGCGTGGACAGTTAACACAGAAGAAAGCATAAGCCAAATGATAGAAATGAATGTAGATAACATCATAACAGATGACATTACATTAGGGAAAAAAATGGTAACAGAAAATAATAATAGTGATTTTATTAAACAGTTAGTTTTATTCATAAAAAAAGCACTAGTATGAATATAATAAAAGATGTCTAAAAATTGCAATTTAAAAGAGGATTTTCAAATCCTCTTTTTTGTGGTATAATATAAGAAGTTGTTAAGAAAAATAGAATGGAAGTGATAAATATGGATATGTATCAAAAAAGAAAAGCAAGACAAGAGAAAAATGCAAATAAGCAAGAAGAAAACAGTAAAATGAATATCAACTGGTATCCAGGACATATGCTAAAAACCAAAAAACAGATAATTGAAGATTTAAAATTAATAGATGTTGTTATTGAAATTTTAGATAGTAGAATGCCTATGGCAAGTCAAAATCCGGACATACAAAAAATAACAGCGAATAAAAAGAAAATAGTTATTTTAAACAAATGTGACTTGGCAAATGAAACTGAAACTAAGAGCTGGGTTGATTATTTTAAAAAGCAGGGAATAATTGCAATTGAAACAGATTCTAATATGGGAAAAGGAATTAAAGAAACATTAAGAACAGTTCAAAATATTATGCAAGCAGATTTAGATAAAGCTGCAAGTAAGGGAAGAACGAATAAAAATATTAGAATAATGATAGTTGGAATACCAAATGTAGGTAAGTCTTCATTTATCAATAGAATGATAGGAAAAAAATCAACAGAAGTTGGAAATAAACCAGGTGTTACAAAACAAAAACAATGGGTCAGAATATCAAGTAATATAGAACTATTGGATACTCCAGGTGTTTTATGGCCAAAATTTGAAAATAATGATATATCATTAAAACTTGCGTATACTGGAACAATAAAAGATGATGTATTAGATAAACCAACAATTGTATATAATTTATTGAAATATTTAGAAAAATACAATAAAACAGAACTTTTTGAAAGATATAAATTGACAGAAGACGAATTTAATAGTATAATATCCGAGGAAGATAAATATCTAGAACTTATGAATTTAATTGCAAGAAAAAGAGGAGCAATAATTTCAGGAGGAGAAATAGATTATGAAAAAATATCTTCAATAATATTAAATGATTTTAGAAGCGGAAAAATAGGAAGAATAACATTGGAGAAAATAAATGGATAATTTAGGAAAAGTTAATACAATGTCTCCACTAACATGGGCATACATTGGTGATGCAGTATATGAATTATATATAAGAAAACACTTAACAGATACAACAAGTTTAAAGCCTAACAAATTACATAGAGAAGCAATAAAGTATGTAAAGGCATCTGCTCAATCAAAAATTTTAGAAGAACTTCAAGAAAGCTTAACTGAGGAAGAAAAAGAAGTTGTTCGAAGAGGTAGAAATGCTCAAAACCATCATTTACCTAAAAATGCAAATTTAGATGAATACACACATTCAACAGCTTTTGAAGCTTTAATAGGATATTTATATTTAAGTCAAAAAGAAGAAAGACTTGAAGAAATTTTAAAGAAAACATTAAAAATAAATAATGGTATTTAAATACCATTTTATATGGCCCGTTGGTCAAGCGGTTAAGACGCCACCCTCTCAAGGTGGAATCATGAGTTCGATTCTCGTACGGGTCACCACAAATAGAACACCCAAAACTAGAGTGTTCTTTTATTAATTTAAATTGTGTAGGAGTCGCCGCCCTCGGCGATCCTAAAAGATGTAAACCTAATAGAAAAGGATATAAAATATGAACAATGTAGAATTATTATCTCCAGTAGGAGAATGGGATTCTTTAGTAGCAGCAGTACAAAATGGTGCAAATGCAGTATATTTTGGAGCAGATGAATTTAATGCAAGGATGAATAGTAAAAATTTCGATAGAGAAAAATTAAAAAAGGCAATTGAATATGCTAAATTAAGAAATGTTAAAACAAATCTAACACTTAATATTTTAATAAAAAATGACGAATTTTCAAAAGCTATGGATCTTGTAAAATATGCGTACGAATGTGGAATAGATGCAATTATTGTACAAGATTTAGGATTAGCAACAGAAATTATAAAAGAATTTCCAGAATTAGATGTTCATTGTAGCACTCAGATGACAATACATAATCTAGAAGGAGTAAAAAAAGTTAAAGAGCTTGGCTTTAAAAGATGTGTATTATCAAGAGAACTAACATTAGATGAAATAAAAAATATATGCAAAAATTCAGATATTGAAATAGAGGTATTTATTCATGGTGCACTTTGTATATGTTATTCTGGACAATGTTTAATGAGCAGTATAATTGGTGGAAGAAGCGGAAACAGAGGTAAATGTGCGGGAAGCTGCAGATTACCATATACACTATTAAGAAACGGAGAACAAGTAGATAAAGGATATTTATTAAGTTCAAAAGATGTATGCACATTGGATATAATTCCAGAACTTATTGCAGCTGGAATAAAATCTTTTAAAATAGAAGGTAGAATGAAATCTCCAGAATATGTAGGATTAGTTACATCAATTTATAGAAAATACATAGATCTAGCAAACAGCGAAAAACCATACTTTGTAGATGAAGAAGATAGAGAAAAATTAATGCAAATATTTAATAGAGGCGGTTTCAGTACAGGATTCCTAAAAGGAAAATTAGGAAAAGAAATGATGTACAAATACAAACCAAATCACATTGGAATATATATTGGCAAGGTTATAAACTATAATAGAAATAAAGGACATGTTAAATTTAAGGCAGAGAAGGAAGTAGCATTAGGCGACAGTATAGCAATAAATGATTCATCATGCAAGACATCAGAATTAATGCTAGGAAACACAAATATAAAAATATCGAGAGTTGGACAAATAGTTACATATGGAAGAATAAATGGAGATATAAAACCAGGAGATAGAATATATAGAACGGTAGCAATAAACCTAAATAAAGAAATAGAACAAATATCAAGCAAAGAAAATATAAAAAGAAACATAAACTGTCAAATAGAATTAAAAGTAGGAAAACCAATAAAACTTACAGTAAAAGATGAAGGAACAGGAATAGAACTTACAAAAACAGGAGTTACAGTAGAAAATGCAGAAGAAAATGGAATAAGTAAAGAAAGAATAGCAGAACAATTATCAAAACTAGGAAACACCATATTCAAAATGAACAACATAAAAATAGACATGGATGAAAAAATAATACTACCAATAAGCAGTCTAAACGAAATAAGAAGAGAAGCAACAGAAGACTTAGAAAAACAAATAAAAGAAAGTTTTTGCAGAAAATGTTCCAATTTGGGACAGTCCCCAATTGGAACGGTGGGTGAAAAAAATGATGAATTTAAACTTAGTTTGTGCTTAAATAGCATAAATAATTATTTCAATTACAATGAAATTAAAAATGTTGATAATGTGTATATTCCTTTTAGATTTTTTGTTGATGCTAAATTAAAAAAGAGTATAGAAGATATTACAAACAGGTTTGATACATATATTCTAATGCCTGCTATTTATAAGGGTAATTATGAAAAGATAAATGTTAGCGAAATATTAAATAATTATAAAATTAAAGGTGCTGTTATTTCAAATTTATCACAGGCAGATATGTTTAATGGGCTTGAAAAAATTGCTAATTATACGTTTAATATATCAAATGATTATACAATAGAACAATTAAAAAACTTTGGAATAAAAAAATATATAACATCACCTGAATTTGAAAGAGATGCAATACAGAATCTTAATAGAACAATTGAAAAAGAGACAATTGTATATGGAAGAACTTTACTTATGACTACTGAATATTGCACAATCGGAGCATATCACAACTGCAAAGCACCATGTCAGCAAGGAACTTACAAATTAAAGGATAGAATGAATTTTGAATTTCCAATATTAACTGATAGAATAAATTGCAATAATTTAATATATAATTCAAAAATAACATCAATAGAATGGAAAGAATTAAACATAGATTCAATAAGAATAGATATATTAGATGAAACAATAGAAGAAATAAACAATATAATAGAAACACATAAAAATGGAAAAAGACTAGAAGGAAAAGATTACACAAACGGAAACATAAATAAAGAAGCCATCTGAAAAATAGATGGCTTTTCCCAATTGGGAAATTTGTCTCAGAAAGGGACAGGTTTGAATTTATTTTTTTAAAACTAATTGTTGAACAACGATATTTATGTTATAATGTGTAACATAAAATTGGAAAAAAAGGAAGTATTAGATATGGCAGAATATTCACCTATGATGCAACAATATTTTAGTATAAAAGAACAATATAAAGATGCAATACTCTTTTATAGAATAGGCGATTTTTATGAGATGTTTTTTGAAGATGCAAAGCTTGCTGCAAGAGAACTTGAAATAACTCTTACAGGTAAAGAATGCGGACAAGAAGAACGTGCTCCAATGTGCGGTGTTCCACACCATGCAGTTGACGCTTATGTTTCTAAATTAATAGAAAAGGGATATAAAGTTGCTATTTGCGAGCAGTTAGAAGATCCAAAACAAACAAAGGGCATGGTTAAAAGGGATGTTATAAGAGTTGTAACACCGGGAACTGTAATAGAAAGCAATATGCTAGATGAAAAGAAGAATAATTATATAATGTCTATTTTTAAAAAAGGTCTTTATTTTGGAATAGCAGTTTGTGATGTATCAACAGGTGATTTTTATTCTACAAAAATAATAGAGAATAATAATTTTGCAACATTACTTGATGAAATTGCCAAATATAATCCAGCTGAAATTATTGTAAATGGATTTTTATTTGGTTCTAAAGAGGAAATAGATGAAATTAGAAAGAGATTTAATGTATATATAAACTGTTCAAAAGATGAAGACTTTAAAGAAGAAAAAGAAAATATATTACAGAATTTCACACTAAATTACGAAGAAAGAACATTGGACGATTTAGATGGTTATGAACTAGAATGTTCTGCAATAAATGCTTTACTTGTGTATTTAACAGAAACACAGAAAATGAAACTAGACCATATAAATCATATAAAATTCTATAATTTACAAAAATATATGTCATTGGATATTACAGCAAGAAGAAATCTTGAACTAATAGAAAGACAACATGATAAAGGAAAAAAAGGAACTTTATTATGGGTACTTGATAAAACATCAACATCAATGGGTGGAAGAATGCTTAGAAAGTGGATAGGAGAACCACTTTTGGAAGTTAAAGAAATAAATAATAGATTAGAAGCGGTAGGCGAACTTAAAGAAAATATTATATTAAGGGAAGAATTACAACAAAAGTTAAAAAGAGTATATGATATAGAAAGATTAGTTGGAAAAATTGCATATGGAAATTGTAATGCAAGAGAACTAAACTCTTTAAAATATTCTTTAAAACAAATTCCTGAAATAAAAGAATTGCTAAAGCAGGGGAATAGTGCAGTATTAAAAAAATTAGAAAATAATTTGGATGCATGTGAAGATTTAGCAGGTCTTATTGAAAAAGCATTAGTTGAAGAACCACCAATAACAATTAAAGAGGGTGGAATAATAAAACCAGGATATAACGAAGAAGTAGATGAATATAAAAAAGCATCAACTGAGGGAAAAAAATGGTTATTAGAATTAGAACAAAGAGAAAAAGAACAAACAGGAATAAAAAATTTAAAAATAGGGTTTAATAAAGTGTTTGGATATTTCTTAGAAGTTACAAAATCAAATTTAAACATGGTTCCAGAAAGATATATTAGAAAACAAACTTTAACTAATGGCGAAAGATTTATTACAGAAGAACTGAATGAACTTGAAAGTAAGATTTTAGGTGCAGAAGAAAATCTTGTAGGACTAGAATATAAATTATTTGTTGAACTTAGAGATTATTTGGCAAAGAATATTATCAGACTTCAAAACACTGCTAGAATAATTGCAACAATAGACGTGCTTAATTCATTTGCAACTGTTGCAGAAGATATGAACTATGTAGCTCCAATTGTTGACTCAAATGGCGAAATAGATATAAAAAACGGACGCCATGCAGTAATTGAAAAAATGTTAGGAACCGGAGAATTTGTAGCAAACGATACTTACTTAAATAATAATACAGATAGATTATCAATTATAACAGGGCCTAATATGGCTGGTAAATCCACATATATGAGGCAAGTTGCATTAATAACTTTAATGGCACAGATTGGAAGCTTTGTACCAGCATCTTATGCAAAAATAGGTGTTGTAGATAAAATTTTTACAAGGGTTGGAGCATCAGATGATTTAAGTATGGGACAAAGTACATTCATGGTTGAAATGATGGAAGTTGCAACTATTTTAAAGGAAGCAACAAGAAATAGCTTGGTTATTTTAGATGAAATTGGAAGAGGAACATCAACATATGATGGACTATCTATTGCATGGGCAGTTGCTGAACATATAGCAGACAAAGAAAAATGTGGTGCAAAAACTTTATTTGCAACGCACTACCATGAACTTACAGAATTAGAAAATAAACTAGAAGGAGTAAAGAACTATTCAATAGCTGTAAAAGAAAAGGGAGAAGATATAATTTTCTTAAGAAAAATTATACAAGGAGGAACAGATGAAAGCTATGGAATACATGTTGCAAAACTAGCTGGAGTTCCACAAACAGTTGTAAAAAGATCAAATGAGATTTTAAGAAGCTTGGAAAGAAAAAACATGTTAGGACAAAAGAAAGAAGAAAGCAAAAAACAAACAGAAGGACAATTAGACTTTTTCAATTATAAACTAGCAGAAATAGCACATGAAATTGACAAAATAAATTTAAACGAGATGACACCAATAGATGCATTAAATACGTTAATGAAAATAAAAGAAAAAATGTCATAAGTAGCACTTGAAAAAAGTGCTATTTTTTTTATTTAAAAATTCGCCAAATCTCGTCGTTTGTTATATATTTATTTTCAATCGAACCCACGATGGATACACCTGCGAAGTGTTTCGGGGGTCCTCGATTTTATCTGAATATATAACAACTGCGTTTGGCTAATTTGTACTAATATTGATATGTATTTTGAAAACTAAAAAAAATTCAAAAATTTTTCAAAAAGTATTGCAATTTAAAAACTTATGGTATAAAATGATTGCAAAGTGGAGGAAAGTGGTAGAAAGTGGAACAAACTAAAAAACCACAAAAAAGAGGTGAAAAGTCTTGCTAATAGGCGAATACGAGCATTCAATTGATACAAAAGGTAGATTAATAATGCCAGCCAAATTAAAAGATGACATTGGAGAAAAATTTGTAATTACAAAAGGATTAGATGGATGCTTATTTGTATATTCACAAAAAGAATGGCAAAACTTTGAAGAAAAATTAAGATCTTTTCCACTTACAAATAAAGATGCCAGAGCATTAATGAGATTTTTCTTAGCAGGTGCAATGGAATGTGAAATTGACAAACAAGGAAGATTCCTAATAGCAGGAAATTTAAGAGAATTTGCGGGACTAGAAAAAGAAGTAGTTATTATAGGTGTTCTAAACAAAATAGAAATTTGGAGCAAAGAAAAATGGCTTGCATATAGCGAAAAGGAAAATAATGAAGCAGATGACATTGCAGAAAAAATGGCAAATTTAGATTTAGGTATATAACTTGCAAAAGTTTATATAAAAAACCAAAGAAAAAATTTATAAAAAACCAAAGAGCAAATTTAAAACAAATGAGTAAGAAAAACAAAAGATTAAAAGAAACCAAAAAGTACAAAAGAAAATTTTGAGAAACTTTAAAAAACTAATCACATATTTAATTAACAAAGCAATACAAAGGATGGATAAGAAACAAAGGAAAAAAGCTACACAAAAGAAGAAAGTTTAAAAAGAAAAACTACACAAAAGAAGTAATTGTCTACAAAAGTAATATTAAATACTAAAGAATGTAAATTAATATACTACGGACAACAGTTGGTGTGTTCATACTACCAACTGTTAAATGTCATTTAATTAAAGTATAAGTTCGAGGTTGAAGTAGATGAAGGAATTTGAACATATACCAGTTCTGTTACACGAATGTTTAGATGGACTAAATATAAAAAGTGATGGCATATATGTAGATGGAACATTAGGTGGAGCTGGGCATAGCAGTGAAATAGTAAAAAGATTATCAAACGATGGCAGATTAATAGGAATAGACAGAGATGAAGATGCATTAAAAAAAGCAAAAGATACCTTAAAACAATATACAAACGTAACATATGTTCAAGACAATCATGATAACATTAAAGAAATATTAAAAAGATTAGAAATTGAAAATGTTGATGGAATTCTATTAGATTTAGGAGTTTCATCGTTTCAAATAGATGAAGAATCACGAGGCTTTAGCTATATACATGAAAGCCCATTAGACATGAGAATGGATAAAACTCAAGAATTGACTGCTGAAATTGTTGTTAATACATATTCAGAAGAAAGTTTAGCAGATATTATTTACAAATACGGTGAGGAAAAGTTTTCAAAAAAAATAGCTAGAAGGATTTGTGAATGTAGAAGTGAAAAAAGAATTACAACTACAAATGAATTAGTGGAAATAATAGAAAAATGTGTTCCAAGGACAAACAAAGGTGGACATCCAGCAAAAAGAACATTTCAGGCTATTAGAATAGAAGTTAACAACGAAATAGAACCATTGTATAATACAACAATAAATGCAATAGATAGTTTAAAACCAGGCGGAAGACTTTGCATAATAACATTCCATTCATTGGAAGACAGAGCGGTTAAACAAGCATATTTAGATTCATTAGGAAAATGTACATGTCCACCGGATTTACCATATTGCATATGTGGAAATAAGCCAAAGGGAAAAATTATAACAAAAAAACCGATTTTACCAAAAGATGAAGAAATGGAAATAAACTCAAGAAGCAGAAGCGCAAAACTAAGAATTTTTGAAAAAATTTGAAAGGAGGTGCAATAATATGGCAAGAGCCTATAACAGATATGAATATGAAACAAGTCCAAGAAAACTTGAGCCATATTATGCGCCAAAAAAGAGAAAAACAAATAATCAAAAAAAAGCAGATGAAGAAGCAAAAAGAAAGAAACAAAGAGAGAAAGAAAAAAGAGAATTAAAATTGAAGGTAAAAATTGTTGTAAATTTAGTAATAATATTTGCTGTAGTTTTAGGAATTTGTTATAGAAATGCGCAAATTGATGAGCACTTTGATAAGGTACAAACTTTAAAAGCTGAACTAGCTGAAATCGAAAAAGAAAATGCTCAATTGGAAGTTGCAATTGAAAGTACATTAAATTTAACTGCACTAGAACAACAAGCAAGAAGTTTATTAGGTATGCAAAAATTAACAAATAAGCAAACAGAGTATATAACATTACCAAAAACAGATTATATAGAAGCAGCATCAGAACAAGTAATAATTGAAGAACAACAAAATATATTCCAAAAAATTGGAAATTGGATGGAACAGTTATTTAAATAAATAGAATAAAGTAGCCTTTTTTGAATAATATCAAAAGAGGTGTTTTTATGCTTATTTCAGATATTAGCAGAAAAAGAAGACTTAAAAATATGCTTTTTATAACGTTTATAATAGAAATTGCTTTAACAACAAGAATAGGGATAATTCAGTTGATTCAAGGAACTGAATTACAGGCAAAAGCATATAGCCAACAAACACTAAACAGAAGTATAAATCCAAAAAGAGGTAAAATTTTAGACAGAACAGGAGAAGTAGAACTTGCTGTAAGTGCAAGTACAGAAACAGTCTCAATAAATCCTACCAATATTTCTTCTTCAAACAAAGAAAAGGTTGCAAATGCAATGTCAGAGATATTTGATTTAGAATATGAAGCTGTTCTAAAAAAAGTGAAAAAAAGAACATCTATTGAAATAATAACCAAAAAGCAGGATAAAGAGAAAACAGATAAGCTTAGAAGATGGATGGAGGAAAATAATATAACAACGGGGATAAACATAGACGAAGATACAAAAAGATTTTACCCATATAGTACATTAGCATCAAGTGTAATTGGATTTACGGGAAGTGACAACCAAGGACTGGGAGGTATAGAAAGCTATTATGATGATATTCTAAAGGGAACACAAGGAAAAATACTAAAACTAACTGATGCAACAGGCAGCGATATGGGAAAAGAAGGCGAAAATTATATTCCTGCAGAAGATGGAGATGATTTAATTCTTACAATTGATATGACAGTTCAAGCTATATCTGAAAAATATCTAGCAGAAGCATGTATAGATAACAAATGCACAGATGGTGGAAATGTAATAATAATGAATCCAAAAAATGGTGACATACTTGCTATGGCAACATATCCATATTATAACTTAAATTCACCATATGAAATAAATGACGAAGCATTAAAATATAATTGGAACACAATGCAGAGTAGTGAGAAAAGTAACTATTTACAACAAATGTGGAGAAATAAGGCAATATCAGATACATACGAGCCGGGGTCAACATTTAAGCTTGTAACAGCATCTGCAGCCCTAGAAGAGGGACTGGTTACAGACATAGACAGGGCAGGACAATTTAATTGTTCTGGTTCCATAACAGTTACAGGAGTTAGAATAAAATGCTGGAGATATTATAGACCACATGGCTCAGAAAGTTTAAGATTAGCATTAATGAATTCATGCAACCCAGTTTTTATTGGCATAGGACAGCAACTACGGTGTTGCAAAATATTATGATTATCTAGAAAAATTTGGACTATTAAAAAAGACAGGAATTGATTTACCAGGAGAAGCAAATAGTATTTTCCTAAAAGAAGAAAAAGCAGGACCAGTGGAACTTGCAACAATTTCATTTGGGCAAAGATTTGAAGTAACTCCAATTCATATGATTAAAATGGTAGGGACAATTGCCAACAATGGAAAGTCTATAACTCCAAGGATAGTAAAGGGAATAATAGATTCAAAAACAGGAGAAAAAAATGAATTTGCTATAGAAGAAGGAGAACAGGTAATTTCAAAAGAAAATGCAAATAAAATATTAAACATGATGCAATCAGTTGTTGATGAGGGAACAGGAAAAAATGCTCGGTGTGCAAGGATACAATATTGGAGGAAAAACAGGAACATCAGAAGATGGAGTAAACACAGGAAAACGTATAGCATCATTTGTGGGAGTGGCGGATGTAAATGACCCAGAAGTTGTCATGATTGTTATTTTATATAATCCAACAGGAGAAGGGGGACATCAAGGAGGAGGTGTTGCAGCACCAGTTGCAGGTCAAATTTTAGCAGAAGTACTTCCGTATTTAGAAATAACAAAAAGTACAAATGAAATAATAGAAACGATAGAAATGCCAAATGTAACAGGAATAACATTAAAAGAAGCAAGGAAAGTTTTAGAAGAAAATGGCTTAAACATAAAATTTGAAAATGAATTTTCAGAAAATACAATAATTACAGAACAACTTCCAAAGGCTGGTATACAAATAAAAAAAGGAACTGCAGTAATAATTTATTAATACAAGTAACGTTGGCTGAATTTGCAATTTGGTATAATGGCATGTTATAATAAGTATGTCGCATGGATTTATTCCAAATTTATGAAAGGAGAGCAGTAAAATTATGCTTTCAGTGATTATCAAAGAGCGGATCCTCTATGGATGTGTTGTAGTAGACGCTTTTATTGAGTCTGACAACTGGGAAAACGAAACCTTAGAAAACGTTGTTTCAAAGGTTGAAAGAGTAAAGAAAACCGACCATCCGGAAACCATTTATCTGGATGGAAAGCATCAGGTTTTCCCCGATAGCAAAAAGAGCATCGAAAATGCTCTCTATGTTATCAAGAAAATTGCCAGTGAGAAAAAGTGAAAAAAAGCAGACGGTTAAAAACCGTCTGCTTTTTTAATAAAAATCCCTGCAAAATATTGTAAAACAAGCAAAAATATGATATTCTATAATATAGTTTTAATTTGGAGAGTGAATTTATGAAAGAAGAAATTTTAAAAATTAAAGAATTAGCATTACAAGCAATAAAAACATCAAATAATTTACAAGAATTAAATGATGTAAGAGTTAAGTATTTAGGAAAAAAAGGTGAACTTACAGCTGTTTTAAGAGGTATGGGAGCTTTATCTGCTGAAGAAAGACCAATAATAGGTGCTTTTGTAAATGAAGCAAGAGATGAAATAGAAAAAGGCATTGAGTTAAAAGAAAAAGAATTAAAAGAAAACGCATTAAAAGAAAAATTAGAAAAAGAAAAAATAGATATTACAATGCCAAGTAAAAAAATAGCAAGAGGTTCTATTCACCCAATTACAGGTGTTATAGATAATATAAAAGAAATATTTTTAGGTTTAGGTTATGAGATTGCCGATGGACCTGAAATTGAAAAAACATATTATGTATTTGATCAACTAAACACACCAATTGACCACCCAGCAAGAGATTTACAAGATACATTTTATATAAATGATAATGTTGTATTAAGATCACAAACATCATCAGTACAAATTCGTGTAATGGAAAATAAAAAACCACCAATAAAAATTATTTGTCCAGGTGCGGTATATAGATCAGATGCGGTTGATCCAACACACTCACCAGTATTCCATCAAATAGAAGGACTAGTTGTTGATAAAGGAATAACAATGTCAGATTTAAAAGGAACTCTAGAAACATTTGCTAAGAGATGTTTAGGAGAAAATACAGAGGTTCGTTTTAGACCACACCACTTTCCATATACAGAACCAAGTGCAGAAGTTGATGTTTCATGCTTCGTTTGCAAAGGAAAAGGATGTAGAGTTTGCAAAAATGAAGGATGGATAGAACTTTTAGGATGCGGAATGGTACACCCAACAGTATTAGAAAACTGCGGAATAGATCCTAAAGTTTATTCAGGATTTGCATTTGGATTAGGAGCAGAAAGAATAGCAATGGCAAAATACGGAATCGATGATTTAAGACTTATGTACGAGAATGATGTGAGATTCTTAAAACAATTTTAAAGGAGATAATTTATGAAAACAAGTGTTGAATGGTTACAAGAATATACAAATATAAATGTAGATGTAAAAACATTAGCAGATAGATTAACATTAACAGGTTCAAAAGTTGAGACAATTGAATCAAAAGGAAACAACATAAAAAATGTAGTTGTTGGAAAAATTTTAGAAATTACAAAACATCCAGATGCTGATAAACTAATAGTTACTAAAGTAGACGTAGGAACTGAAGTTCTTCAAATAGTAACAGGTGCAAATAACGTAAAAGTTGGTGATATTGTTCCAATTGCAAAAGATGGATCAGAATTACCAGGTGATGTAAAAATAAAAACAGGAATGCTACGTGGAGTAGAATCTTGTGGAATGATGTGCGCAGTTACAGAATTAGGCTTAGATTTAGCAGATTATCCAGGACAAATAGAACATGGAATAATGATTTTACCAAAAGAATATGAAGAATTCTTAGGAAGAGACATTGTTGAAGTTTTAAACTTAAAAGAGGATATACTAGATTTTGAAATAACATCAAATAGACCAGACTGTTTTTCAATAGAAGGATTAGGAAGAGAAGCTGCAATAGCAATTGGAGAAGAATTTAAAGATCCACATAAAAATTTAGAAAAATCAGTAAAAGCTGTTAACGAAATAGAAGGACTAAAAGTTGATGTTGAAGCGAAAGACTTATGCTATAGATATATGGCAAGAGTAATAAAAAATGTTAAAATTGGTCAATCTCCAGATTGGATGAGAAGAAGATTAAATGCATGTGGTGTAAGAGCTATAAATAATATAGTAGATATAACAAACTATGTAATGCTAGAATTAGGACAACCAATGCATGCTTTTGATATAAATTCAGTTGAAGGAAAACACATAATTGTAAGACGTGCAAAAGACAATGAAAAAATTGTAATTTTAGATGGAGAAGAAAAAATTCTTGATAATACAGTACTTGTTATTGCAGACGAAAACAAACCAGCAGCAGTTGCTGGTGTAATGGGTGGATTAAATTCTGGAATAAAAGAAGATACAAACACAGTAGTATTTGAAGCAGCAACATTTAATAGAGGAACAGTACGTTTTGCAGCTAAAAAATTAGGAATAAGAACAGAAAGCTCAAGCAGATTTGAAAAAGGATTATCACCAGAAATTGCAGAACGTGCAATAAATAGAGCAGTTGAACTTGCAGAAATGATAGGAGCAGGAACAGCAGTTGAAGAAAAAATAGATGTTTATCCAAATAAAGAACCAGAAAAAGTAATTGATTTTGAACCAGAAAGAATAAATGGCTTATTAGGAATGAGTATTTCAACAGAGGAAATGACAGAAATATTAGAAAAACTAGGAGTTAAAGTAGAAGGAAAAAAACTACATATTCCATTTTTTAGAATAGACTTAAATATGACAGCAGATATTGCAGAAGAAATTATAAGAATACATGGATATGATACCTTAAATAGTACATTAATAAATGCAGAAAGCACAGTAGGATCAAAAACAAAAGTACAAAAATTACAAGATAGAATAAAAGAATTATTAGTAACAAAAGGATTTTCAGAGATGTATTCATTCAGCTTTATGGGTGAAGAAGACTTTGAAAAATGCAGATTAGATAGCTCAAAAGCAATAAAAATAAAAAATCCTCTAGGAGAAAATTATTCATTAATGAGAACTTCTATGATGCCAACAGTATTACAATCAATGGCAACAAACTATAATAAAAAGAACAAAGATGTTAACTTATTTGAAATTGGTAAAATATACGAAGACAATGAAAATAATATAGAAAAAAATGAACTACCAGTAGAAACAGAAAAAATAGCATTTGCAGTATATGGGGAAAACGCAGATTTCTATATAATAAAAGGAATAATGGAAAACATATTAGAACTATCAAATATAGCTAGATATCAATTAGAAAGAGAAATAAAAGAAAACATGCACCCAGGTAAAACAGCAAAAATACTAATAGGAAAAGATACAATAGCAACATTTGGAGAAGTACATCCACAAGTACTTGAAAATTACGATATAGGAGAGAGAGTATACTTTGCAGAAATAGATTTACAAAAATTTGCAAAATATGGAAAAGATAATAAAAAATACACACCAATACCAAAATATCCAGCGGTAGAAAGAGATATAGCAATAGTTGTAGACGAAGACATAGAAGTAGGAAAAATTGAAAGCGTAATATCAAAAAAAGCAAAGAACATATTAGAAACAGCCAAACTATTTGACGTATACAGAAGCGAAAAACTAGGAGCAAACAAAAAGAGTGTAGCATACGGATTGATCTTCAGAGCAGCAGACAGAACACTTACAGACGATGAAATAAAAAATACTATGGAAGCAATAGTAAAAGAACTACAAGTAAGCCTAGGAGCAGAATTGAGAGAATAGTTTCCCAATTGGGGACGTATTTAAATTGGGAAAAATATCTCAATTTGGGACAGGTTTGCAAAATTTTATAAGTGGGGAGATAATAGTTATGGGTATAATTTCTTTTGCATTTAAAGAATTAAGTAAATATAAAGCATATAAAAATAGAGCCAAAAGAAATGAAGAAGCAGACATTGAACAAGCTAGTAAAGATGGAGAAAATGATTCAGAAAGAATAGCCATAAAATATGAACAAATTGATTAATATAAGGATGTGCATAAATAATGCACATCCTTAAAAAATAATGTCAAAAAAATATTTACTTTTGTAAAAAAGATTGATATAATACAACCAAAGTAAAAATATATGGAGGTGAAAACATGAAAAAATCATTAAAAGTAGTTTTATTAGCTGCAATTATGTTAGTAATGATGTTAGCATTAACAGGATGTGGAAACAAATTAGTTGCAACAAAAACATCTGAAGAACAAGGACTTGATGGAAAAACAATGAAATACGAAGAAAAAATCGAAATTTCATTTAAAAAAGATAAAGTTGATGCTGTAAAAATGACTTATAAATTCGATAATGAAGATGCTGCAAAAAGCATGAAATCATTATTTGATTTAGCTAAAGCATTTGCTGGAGATGAAATGAAAATGGATATTGAACAAAAAGGAAAAACATTAACAATGAAATTAGACGCAAAAGCATATGCTGAAATGGCTGGAGAAGAAGCTACAATGACAAAAGATGAAATAAAAGCATCTTTAAAAGAAGACGGATACAAAGTAAAATAAGTTTTTGTATTTATAAAAATAAAGGCAAATCTTGAAAAAGGTTTGCCTTTATTTTTTATTACTTGCATAAAAGGGATTTCTGTAATATAATACTCCATACAATAGGAAAATATTAAAAATCAGATACAATAGAATAAGGAGGAAACAATGTACGCATATATAAAAGGTGAATTAGTTGATAAAGCAAATAACTATGTAATAATAGAAGCAGGAGGAATAGGCTACAAGATTTTCATGTCACAAAATTCAATAGAAAAATTGCCAGATGTAGGAGAAAAACAAAAAGTATTTACACATTATCATGTAACTGAAGACAATATAAGCTTATATGGATTTTTATCAAATGAAGAACTTAGAATGTTTGAACTTTTACTTTCAGTAAGTGGAATAGGTGCAAAATCAGCAATACAAATATTATCAAATATTACTCCATCAAGTTTTGCACTTGCAGTAATAACAAATGATGTATCACAGATGATAAAACTTCCAGGAATAGGTAAAAAAACTGCAGCAAGAATTATATTAGAATTACAAGATAAGCTAAAAACAGAACAAGCTATTGAACCTGCAGAAGGAACAGCAGAAAAGAAAGTTGTAAAAAATGATAATGTTAATGAAGCAAAATCTGCTTTACAAGTTTTAGGCTATACAGCAAAAGAAATAGAAAAGGCATTAGAAAAGTTAGATGTATCTGGATTATCAATAGAAGATATTATCAAAAAGGCCTTAAAAAATTTAAGCAAATAAGTGTAGGGGTCGCCGCCCTCGGCGACCCAAAAAAATTATATAAAAAGGAGAAAAAATGGATTTAAGTAAACCACTAGCACATAGAGTAAGACCTCAAACATTAGAGGAATTTGTTGGACAAGAGGAAGTCCTTGGCAAAGATAAAATATTATATAGAACAATAAAAGCAGATAGATTAACAAGTGTTATTTTATGGGGACCAACAGGATGCGGAAAAACATCAATTGCAAAAGTAATTAGCAATACAACAAAATATAAGTTCATACAATTAAATGCTGTAACAGCGGGTGTAGCAGATATAAAAGCAGCTGTTGAAGAATCAAAAAACCTATTCTTAAATCCAACAGGAAAATGCATACTATTTATTGATGAGATACATAGATTCAATAAACTACAACAAGATGCATTACTTCCATTTGTAGAAAATGGAACAATAATCTTAATTGGAGCTACAACTGAAAACCCATATTTCTCAGTAAATAAAGCTCTAATATCAAGATCAATGGTTGTTAAATTAAAACCACTAGAATACAAAGATATTTTTAAAATTTTAGAAAATGCTATAACAAATAAAGAAGGATTAGGAACATATAATATAGAAATAGAAAAAGAAACATTAGAGGCTATAGCAAAATTGTCAGGAGGAGATGTAAGAACAGCACTAAACACATTAGAACTTGCAGTTTTAACAACTCCAATGGATGAAACAGGAAAAATAAAAATAACAAAAGAAATTGCAGCAGAAAGCATGGGAAAGAAAAAAACAATGTTTGATAAATCAGGAGATTCACACTATGATAATATTAGTGCATTTATAAAATCAATGAGAGGAAGCGATCCTGATGCAACAGTATTCTATTTAGCAAGAGCAATTGATGGTGGAGAAGATCCAGTATTTTTAGCAAGAAGAATTGTAATTGCAGCATCAGAGGACGTCGGGTTAGCAAATCCCAATGCACTAGTAGTTGCAACATCAGCAATGCAAGCAGCTGCTGCAGTAGGAATGCCAGAAGCAAGAATAATACTTGCAGAAGCGGCACTATATGTTGCATTATCAAAAAAATCAAACTGTTCATATCTGGCAATAAACAAAGCATTAGAAGATGTATCAACAAAAGATACAGGTGAAATTCCAATGCATATAAGAAATGCACCAGCACAGGGAATGAGTGAATTCGGATATGGAGTAGGGTATAAATACCCACACGATTATCCAGGACACATAGTAGAGCAGCAGTACTTACCAGACAAAATGCTTGGAACAAAATACTTTAAAAAGGACGAAACAATAGAATGATCCAATTAGGGACAGTCCCCAATTGGCCCAAATTGAACATATAAAAATAGCAAAACTTATTGTATTTGCTATTTTTTTTTGATATAATAACTTTCAAAAAAAGGAGGTAAAAACGATTGGTTACTTTTGAAGATGTTAAAAATAATCCTGAAATTCAGGAATTAATTAGTGGAGCACAGAAGCAATTAAATGCTCTTGGATATACAGAACATGCACAAAGGCATGTAAGCATTGTTTCTCATAGAGCTGGCGAAATATTAAAAACATTAGGATATGATGCTCATAGAGTTGAACTTGCAAAAATTGCAGGTTATATGCATGATATTGGAAATGGTGTAAATAGAGTTGATCACGCTCATTCAGGCGCAATACTAGCATATACAATATTAAAAGATATGGGAATGGATATAAAAGATAGAATGGAAATCATGTCTGCAATAGGAAATCATGATGAATCAACAGGAACAGCAGTAAGTGATATATCAGCTGCTTTAATATTAGCGGATAAATCAGATGTTCACAGAGATAGGGTTGTAAATAAAAATTTAACTAGATTTGAAATTCACGATAGAGTCAATTATGCTGTTACAGAAGCAAATCTTAAGGTAGATGGAACAGAAAAAAAAGTTACTCTTGATTTAACAATAGATACAAATATTTGCCCAGTACTTGACTATTTCGAAATTTTTATGGAAAGAACAATGATGAGCAAATATGCAGCAAAATATTTACAAGTTTGGTTTGAACTTGTTATAAATGGTACTAGATTACTATAATAAGAAAGGATTGATATACTTGAAAAAGCATAAGAGAATTATAACAATAATTATTATTTTAGTTGTGGCGGTTTTAATGTTTGCATCTTTTTTTGGTATATATAAAGTAAATGAAAATGGAGAGAGAAAAAATTTATTAAAAGACTACAAGTTAGGAATGGAATTTGGAAAAACTAGAGTAATTACAGCAGAGGTTGATAATGATGTAGTTTCAACAACAATATATGATTCAGAAGGAAATGTAGTTGAGCAAGAAGAAGGTGTTGAATACAAAGAAGAAGACGGATATAGAAAAGAAGAAGTTTTTGCAAACAGCGAAGAAGTAAAAAATAAAGAAAATTATAAGAAAACAAAATCAATAATAGAACAAAGATTAAATAAAACAAATGTGGCAGAATATACTATAGATTTAGATGAACAAACAGGAAAAATGAAAATTGAAATTCCTGAAAATGAAAAAACACAAGAAGTAATTAATCTTATAGAAACAGAAAGTGGTTTTATGCTTTTAGATGGTGAAAAATTTGAAAGCGTTTTTGATGATAGTTATATAAAAGATGCAAATGTTTTATATAGTCAAGTTGACTTAGATACAGCAGTATTATTACAAATAAATCTAACCAATGAAGGAAAGCAAAAATTAGAAGAATTAGGTAATATTTATACAAGAACAACAGAAGAAAAAGAAAATGAAAATGGCGAAACAGAAACTGTTACAAATTCAAAAACATTATGGGTAATATTAAATGGTCAATTAGTAGGTATTGCAACAGTATCAGATATTGCTTATGATGGATCAATTTTATTAAATTTAGGAATATCAAGTGATAATAACGAAATACAACAAATTGATAAAGCAGCAAAATACGAAGCAATTTTATTAAATTCAGGAATATCACCAATAGTTTATAGCTATTCAAGCGAAACAAATGAATCTAGAATTAATGGTCAAGATTCAATTATATTACTTTGCGCAATTGCTGTAGTATTTGTTATTGCATATATTTTCTTAATTGTTAAGTATTCAGCAAAAGGATTTATATCAATATATTTACAAATAGGATTTTTAGCAGTTTTATTGTTGGTTACAAGATTAACAAACGTAATTTTAACAATGGAAGGTATCGCAGGAATTGTTATTAGTATGGTTATGGAATTATTATTTACTTATATAGTTTTAGAAAATATGAAAAATAATAAAACTGAAATGTATAAAAAATCAAACTTAGAATTCTTCTTAAATACACTTCCAATATATATTGTAGCTTTAGTATTTTCATTTGCTGGAAAAGCATATATTAGCAGTTTGGGAATGACTTTATTCTGGGGTATTATACTTGTTTATGTATATAATTTTATATTCTCAAAATTCATCTATGAAAATTTAAACATGGAGGTAAAAAATGAAGAAATTAGGTAAAATATTATTAGCAATATGTGCATTAATAATTATTGCAGGAATCGTACTAACAATAAAAAATGGATTTAAATTTGCAGAAGGATATTCTATGAATTTATTATTAAACACAGCAAAACAATATGCTATTTATTTTGCAACAACAGTTGTATTAGTTTTGGCATATTTAGGAATTAGATATAGTAAAAGAGGAATAGCAAAAACAATAGCACAATCATTATTAACAATTATATTTACATTAGTTTTAATTTTTGCAATATTTATGATTAGTACATTACCAATAAGCAAAATTATTTTCACATTTTTAATTTTTGGATATGTATCTTGTATATTAATACTAACAGCATATTATGAACAAACAAAATAATTCACAGAATAAAAAATCCTTAATATAATTATATTAGGGATTTTTTAGGAGATGAATTAGTATGTTTAGAAGATTAATAAGTAAACTATATAGACACAAAGAAGATATTACTTTAAAAGAAATGCAGGAAATTATAAAAAACAATAAAAATGTTATTTTACTTGACGTAAGAAGCAATCAAGAATATAATGAAGGAAATATTGCTGGAAGTATAAATATTCCAGTTTATGATATAGAAAAACAATACAAAAGCAAACTTCAAGACAAGGAAACTACAATAATTGTATATTGTAGTTCTGGAACAAGAAGCAAAAGAGCTATTCAAATATTGAAAAGGCTTGGCTATAAGAATTTATATAATATAGAAGGCGGAATAGATAATTTATGAATGAAATATTAGAAAAAGCGAAACAAAATATGGTATTAAAAGAGAAAGACTTATCAGAATATGCATGCAAATCAAATAGTGGAATTTGGTTAAAAGAAGATGTTGAAGATATTAGACCAATATTTTATAGAGATATTGATAGAATAATACATTCATCAGGTTATGCAAGATATATAGATAAAACACAGGTATATTCATTTATACAAAATGACCATATAACAAGAAGAGTTTTACATGTTCAACTTGTTTCAAAAGTTGCAAGAACAATTGGAAGAAGTTTAGCATTAAATGAAGATTTAATTGAGGCAATTGCATTAGGACATGATATAGGACATACACCTTTTGGTCATAAGGGAGAAAGCTTGCTAAATGCAATTTGCGAAAAAGAAAATATAGGATATTTTTGCCACAATTCACAAAGTGTAAGGATATTGCAAGGAATTGAAAATTTAAACATAAGTATGCAAACATTAGATGGAATTCTTGCACATAATGGAGAAATTCTTATAAATAAATATGAACATAACTCTTCAAAAACAAAAGAAGAATTCGAAAATGATGTATATAGTGCATTTTCAGAAAAAGACTATAGCAAAAAAATAATTCCAATGACAATGGAAGGAAGCGTAGTGAGACTTTCAGACGTAATAGCATATATAGGAAGAGATATAGAAGATGCGATTATTTTAGGAATAGTAAGAAGAGAAGAAATACCAGAATTTCCAAGAACAGTGTTAGGAGATACAAATTCAAAAATTGTAGATACATTAATTAAAGATGTAATAGTAAATAGTTATGGAAAACCATACTTAAGCTTTTCAGACGATGTATTTAAAGCATTAATCGAACTTCAAAATTGGAACTATGAAAAGATATATAATT
>JAZQOX010000004.1:0-22545 GCA_045628105.1 Clostridia bacterium
GAAAATTACAATGAAACAACAGTTAAAGACTATAGTTTATATTTGGGAGACATAACTCTAACAAAAGGGAGACTACCAGAGAACGACTATGAGGTAATTGTAAATAAAAATTTCCAAGAAGAAATGAAATTAAACAAACCAATTAAAGCTGAAGTAAATGGAAATCAATTAATAGTTGTTGGATATTACGAAAGCATAAGTAATAGACAAGATTATTTAACAAACAATAATACAGTAAAATATGATGTAATAAACAAAAGTAATGGACTTATGATATGTCCAAAAAATAAAGAAAAAGTAATGAATATATTTAGAAATGAATATAAATTAAATGTTATTGATAGATATGAAAAGGACAAACAAACATATTTAGAAAATAAACATTCAGAAATTAAAAGTGCTGTAACTTTTGCAGCAATAATGCTTATAATCTCACTAATTGAAATTTATTTAATGATAAGATCATCATTCCTATCAAGAATAAAAGAAGTTGGTATTTTAAGAGCAATTGGAATAAAAAAATTAGATATATATAGAATGTTTACCGGAGAAATTATTGCCATTACGACAGTTGCATCTCTACCCGGAATAATATTTATGGCGTACATTCTAAGACAAGTATTAAAAATTCCATATATTAATACAATGTTTATAGTAAATATTAAAACAACAGGGATTGCAATAATACTTATTTATGTATTTAATATGCTAATAGGACTAATACCTTTATATAGAGTACTTAGAAAGACACCATCACAAATACTTGCAAGACATGATGTTCAATAAATAAATGTTCTTTTTGGGGACAGGCCCCAAAAAGAACAAAATTTGTTTATTTTAAAAAATATTATTAAAATACTACACAAACCCTAAAAAGTGTGGTACAATAGTATTTGGTAAATTATTCAAATATTAGTTAGGAGGAATAAATATGTCAGGACATTCAAAATGGCATAACATACAAGCAAAAAAAGGTAAAGCAGATGCAGCAAGAGGAAAAGTATTTACAAAATTAGGAAGAGAATTATTAATGGCTGTTAAGCAAGGTGGACCAGATCCAGCAGGAAACTCAAAACTAAAAGATGTTATATCAAAATGTAAAGCAAATAACATGCCAAATGATACAATTGCAAATGCAATAAAAAAAGCTGCAGGAGCAGGAAATAGCGAAAACTATGAAGAAATTACATACGAGGGATATGGACCAAATGGTGTTGCTATAATTGTTAATGCATCAACAGATAACAAAAATAGAACAGCTGCTGATGTTAGACATGTTTTTGATAAATTCGGTGGAAACCTTGGAACAAGTGGATGCGTTTCATACATGTTTGAAAAGAAAGGCGTTATCGTTATAGAAAAGGCATCTACAGATATGACAGAAGATGATCTAATGATGCTTGCTTTAGAAAATGGTGCTGAAAACTTAGAAAGCGATGAAGAATTTTATGAAATTACATGTGCTCCATCAGACTTTTCTAGTTTAAGCGAAGCATTAGAAAAAAACAATTTAAGCTTTATAGAAGCTGATGTAAAAATGGTTCCAAACAATTACGTAGCATTAGATGAAAACGGGGTAAGAAGAATGGAATTAATTCTAGAAAAACTAGATGAATTAGACGATGTAATTGATATATATCATAACTGGGAAGAATAAATAATAAAAACAACTGCTATCTCAAGCAGTTGTTTTTTATTTATATATTTGTTATAAATTTGTAAATTGTTGTTGAATGATATTTATCGCCAGCTTTTAAAATAGGTGAAGCAAAGTTAGGCTCATTTATTGAATTAGGAAGGAACCCTGTTTCCAAACATAAACCACTTCTATTTACATATGTATGATTTCCTTTCCCAACTTGAGGTATTTCGTCTATATAATTTCCAGCATAGAATTGTAAAGCTACACAATCTGTATAAACCTCCATAGAAATTCCGGATTTATCTGATTTAGCAATTGCAACTTTTTCTATACTATCAGTTTTTCTATCAAGAAGAAAGCTATGATCATATCCTTTAGTTTTAACCATTTGGTCAAAAGCTGTTGTATCAATTTCGTCACCAAGACGTCTAAAAGAGGTAAAATCTAATGGTGTCCATTTAACGCTTTGCAATTCACCAGTAGGAATTGATTCATCATCAATAATTGCAAATTTGTTACTATTAATTTGCAAATCATGATCAAGAATTGTACCACTATCGTGTCCGTTTAAGTTGAAATAAGAGTGGTTAGTTAAATTTGCAACAGTATCTTTATCGGAAATTCCATCATAATCAATTTTTAATTCATTAGTATCTGTTAATGTATATGTAACACTAACATTGAAGTTTCCAGGATAGCCTTGATCCATATCAGGACTTAAAAGCATAAATTTTACAGAATTTGTAGCTTCGGAGATTTCATAATCCCATAATCTTTTTTGGTATCCATTAATACCACTGTGTAAATTATTTTTATTTCTTTCATTTTTATCTAGAAAATATTCTTGACCATTTATTTTAAATGTAGCGTTTTGAATACGGTTACCACTTCTACCAATAGTAGCACCAAAATAGCAGTGATTTATAATATAATCATCTAAATTATCAAATCCAAGAACAACATCCCTAACATTTCCTTTATTATCAGGTACAAATATAGAAATAATTGTTGCACCTAAATTTGTGTAAACTGCTTTTAAACCATTATTATTTGTAACTTCAAATTTTGAAACTTGTTGATTGTTAACTTTACCAAAATCTTTAATTGAAATACTCATAAAAATCCTCCTTTTAAATTACAAGTAGTTTAGTAGTATAGTCTAAATTTGCAATAGGCGTTTTTTGATATTTAAGTGTATAGATATTTGTTGCAAAAATGTCTTTTTCTAACATACTTTTTAAAGTTTTATTTGTATTTTCATCCATAAATTGTTTTACAGATGTAATTACCTTTAATTTTTTGTTACTTTTATGCAAACGAGAAAGCAATACTTTTCCATTATTATTTACACCAAGAACACGAACATAAGGTGTAGTTTTATCAAGACCTGCATAATCTTGTTTTGTAATTCCTAAAAGAACATAAAGTAATATTCTATTTATTCGAGTTAAAGTATAACGTTTTGACTTAATCATGACAATAAGATCATTTAATTTGTTACAAGAGTTTGCAGCTTCTTTAATTTTAAATTCTAAACCTTCTGTAACATCCTGAATTTCAGAAATTTGTTCAATGTTCATGCATCTTAACTTATATATAATTTCAGATTCAAACTGAGAAATATCTAGAACAAAACGACCACTTCCTAATTCATCTTTTAAAATAGAGTAAGAAGTAGCAGGAACCAATTTTTTTATAGATTTTCTTTTTAAAAGCAACTCGCGAATAGCAGTTGCACTTGCAATATTTTCACCAGGTATTTTGCTATTATAATCAGATTCAATGCGTTTAACTGTAATAGGTGTAATTTTATTTCCAGTTCTAATAATCTGTTTTATATATTCAATTGCTAAAATATTATTGGAACCTGCCAAAACATTTGCAGAATTACGTATATCATTCATATATAAATGTAATGCGTTTTCACGAGCTTTAGGAAAAGATATTCCTTTAGACAACTCATGATTTAACATAGTTACATATTCAGGAGGTTCTTTTATTAAAACCTCAGCAAATTGAGTTAGAATATCTAAATTTCCACATTCACTTCCAAAAGAAAGATAAGTGTCGCACTTTAAACTGTTTAAAATACTTACAGCACCATAGGCGAAATTTTCCGCACTTGAAATAGAATAAATAGTAGGTAATTCAATTACCATATCAACACCAGATTTTAATGCCATTTCAGCACGAGCCCATTTGTTAATTAATGCGGTATTACCACGTTGCACGAAATTACCACTCATAATTGCAATAACATAATCAGGATTAACTTGCTGTATAGATTCATTTAATTGGTACAAATGCCCATTATGGAATGGGTTATATTCGCATATAATTGCTAAAATTTTGCTCATTAATTTCTCCTTATATATTGATTTTCTTTAATAATTATTGATATAATATCACAAGAATTGAAAAAAAACAATTAGTTTCGGAGGTAAAATGGAAAAAGTAGTAATATATACAGATGGAGCTTGTTCACGGAAATCCAGGGCCTGGAGGATGGGGCACAATTTTAATGTATAAAGAAAGTAAAAAGGAAATAAGTGGATATAAAGAATTAACAACTAATAATGTAATGGAAATTACAGCTGTAATTGAAGGATTAAAACAACTTAAAATTAGTTGTGATGTTGATATATATAGTGACAGTGCATATGTTGTAAATGCTTTTAACAACAAATGGATTGCAGGATGGGTAAAAAACAACTGGAGAAACTCAAGTAAAGAACCAGTAAAAAACAAAGAACTATGGCAAGAACTAATAGAACTTGTAAACAAACATAATGTTAAATTTATTAAGGTAAAAGGTCACAGCGATAATGAATATAACAATAGGTGTGATGAGCTTGCAAGAAATGCAATCAAAAATATGTAGAATATATAAAATTTGATTTTAAAATTAAAATTCTGCAAGCGAGGGGTTCGAAATGTATTGAGCATAGGAGTTCTAAAAATTTTATGGAAAAGTTGTCGGTAAGCTGAAAGGGAACCATAAAATTTTATAGAACTCCTGCGAAAGAAATGAGACAACTGAGCTGAAAGAAATTTAAATTTAAAATCATAAAATATATACTGAAACAGTTATTGATAAAATGAAATTGAAAGAAGTGATTAAATGTACGAAGTATTTGCTGACTTACACATACACATAGGAAGAAGTGAAAATAATAAACCAATAAAAATAACAGCTGCTAGATCATTAAATTTTGCTAATATTGCAAAAGAATGTGTTGATAGAAAAGGAATAAATATAGCAGGAATAATCGATTGTGCATCACCTTATGTAATAGAAGATATTGAAAACTTTTTAGCAACAGGTGAAGCTTATGAGATAAAAGATGGGGGAATTATATACAAAGATAAAGTATGTATAATTTTAGGAAGTGAAATTGAAACTTCTGAAGAAGGAATAAATGGCAAATGTGGAAGTGCACATAATTTATGCTATTTTCCATATTTGAAGGATATAAAAGCATTCTCAAATGAAATGAGTAAGCATATAAAAAATATAACATTAAGCTCACAGAGAGCAAATATTTCAGCTTATGAATTAATTGACATTGTTGAAAAACATAATGGTATTCTAATACCAGCCCATTGTTTTACTCCACATAAAAGCTTTTATGGAAATTGTACAGATAGATTAGAAAAGATTTTTAAAGAAAAATTCAACAAAGTCTTTGCAATAGAACTTGGATTAAGTGCAGATACAAATTTAGCAGATCACATTTCAGAACTTGAAACAAGAACTTTTGTAACAAATTCTGATGCACATTCACTTCCAAAGATTGCAAGAGAATACAATAAAATAATGGTTGAAGATATAAGCTTTAAAGAGCTTGTTAAAGCATTAAAAAATGAAGACAACAGAAAAATTATTGCAAATTACGGAATGGATCCAAAACTTGGAAAATATCATAGAACTTATTGCGAGGAATGTGGCAAAAATATACCTGGTAATGCACCAGTAACTAAATGTGATACATGCGCAAGTAAAAATATTACAATGGGAGTTTATGATAGAATTCAAGTAATAAAAGACAAAAAAGAAAGCAAAAGTCCAGCAAACAGACCGGTATATAACTATCAAATTCCACTTACTTTTATACCAGGACTTGGAAACAAAACAGTAGAAAAATTAATAAATACCTTTGAAACAGAAATGAACATTCTACATAAAATGTCTTTTGATGATTTAGAAGCAGTTGTTGGAGAAAAAAATGCAACGAATATTATAAAGGCAAGAGAAGGAAAACTTAGTATTCAAGCCGGTGGCGGTGGAAACTACGGAAAAATAGGAGAATAATAATTTGGTTACTTAAGACAATTTAAGTAAATGACAATAATAGGTGAAAAAATGAAAAAATTACTGATAACAGAAAAACCCTCAGTAGCAATGGAATTTGCAAAGGTTCTAAAACTTGGGAATAATAGAAAAGACGGATATATAGAAAATGAAGAATGGATTATAACATGGTGTGTTGGACATTTAGTAACAATGTCATACCCGGAAAAATATGATGAGAATCTAAAATTTTGGAGACTGGACACGCTACCATTTATACCAGAAGAATTTAAATATGAGATTCTTCCTGCCACTCAAAGACAATTTGAAATTGTTAAAAAATTATTACAAAGAGAAGACGTTGGTGAAATATATAATGCAGGAGACTCTGGACGAGAAGGAGAATACATACAAAGATTAGTATTTATGATGGCGGAACCGAACCCTAAAGCTATTATGAAGAGAGTGTGGATAGATTCACAAACAGAAGAAGAAATTTTAAGGGGAATAAATGAAGCAAAAAATTTAACAGAATATAATAGCCTAAGTGATTCAGCATACTTAAGAGCAAAAGAAGACTACTTAATAGGAATAAACTTTTCAAGATTACTTTCTATAATTTATGGTAGAAAATTAGCACAAACAATAAATGAAGACAAAGCTTCAATATCAATAGGCAGAGTAATGACATGTGTTCTAGGAATGATTGTTTCAAGAGAAAGAGAGATAAGAAATTTTGTAAAAACAAAGTACTATAAAATTAATGCAAATTTTGATGGATTTGAAGCTGAATGGAAGGTTAACGAAAAATCAAAAGTATTTGATACTCCAAAGTTATACAATGAAACAGGATTCAAAAAAGAAGAAGATGCTAAAGAATTGATAGAAAGCTTAAAAGATAAAAAAGGTGTAATAACAGAACTTAAAAAATCAAAACAAAAAGAAAATGCTCCACTTTTATTTAACCTAGCTGAAATACAGAACGAATGCACAAAAAGATTCAAAATAAAACCAGATGAAACATTAGAAATAATTCAAAGCTTATATGAAAAAAAATTAGTAACATATCCAAGAACAGATGCAAGAGTATTATCAACAGCCGTTGCAAAAGAAATTGGTAAAAACTTAAATGGACTTGCTAAAAATCTGAAGGATGATGAAGAAATAAATGGATATATAACTAAAATGCTTGATGAAAAATATCCAACCAATAATTTAGCTAAAACAAAATATGTTAATGATAGTAAAATAACAGACCATTATGCAATTATCCCAACAGGACAAGGGTTCGAGAATTACTCAAAATTACCAGAGTTACAAAAAGAAGTTTATAGAGTAATTGCTAAAAGATTTTTGGCAATATTTTATCCAGCTGCAGAGTTTAACAAAATAAATGTAACTGTAAATATTGAGAACGAAACATTTTATGCAACGGAAAAAGTTTGCACAAATATTGGATATTTGGAAGTTCTAAAACAAAAAGAAAGCAAAGAAGAAGCAAACGAGAATTTAAAAGATCTAAAAAAAGGACAAGAACTTGAAGTAAAAGAATTAACAATAAAGGAAGCAGAAACAACACCCCCTTCAAGATATAATTCTGGCAATCTAATTCTTGCAATGGAAAATGCAGGGAAATTAATAGAGGACGAAGAATTAAGGGAACAGATAAAAGGGGCTGGAATTGGAACAAGTGCAACAAGAGGAGAAATTATTAAAAAACTTGAAAAGATAAAACATATTGAAATAAACTCAAAAACACAAATTGTAACACCAACAGTAAAAGGAGAAGCAATTTATGATGTTGTGGACAAATCAATGCCAGATATGCTAAATCCAAAACTAACAGCAAGCTGGGAAAAAGGACTAGACATGGTAGCAAGAAAAGAAATAGAACCAGAAGAATTCATGACAAAACTAAAAAAATACATAAGGAACAAATTTGATAAATTTATATATAAAGGGTGAGAATATAAATCTTTTAATTAATAATTATTTCAGCTCAGTTATCTCACTCCATTTCATAGAAGTTCTAAAAAATTTTACGGTTCCCTTTCGCCTTATCGACAACTTTTCCGTAAACTTTTTAAGAACTTCTAATTTATTTCGTTTCGAACCCCTCGCTTGCATAATTTTTAATTAAAAGATTTAATAGATATGTAAGATAAATGTAAAAAATTTGACAAAATTAACATAAAATGGTACAATTTATTTACATGGCAAATGCCTGTATGTTTTGCGTAAAGCTTGATAGCAGAATGTATCAAGCTAATAACGTAAAATGTCTTGGTTAAGCTAAATAACAAAAGGAGAAAATGCTACAACATGAATGAAAAAACGTTGGAAATTGTTTTCAATGAAATGAAAACAATGAGTGGAGGAAACAAACGGATAAAGGATTTAATCGTAAAATTGGTGAGCAATCCTAGTACTTCAAAGAGTTTTATCAGCATGTGTGCTGAATGTTGTTCGCAATTTGATGATGAATTGGTTTGCGACTTATTGCAAAATGGAAGCAGATGGTCAAGCCATGACCTTAAGGTGTTATGGCAAAAGCGGGAAAGCAAGCTGGACTGCCTTGCAAAATTCATTGAGGTCAGCAGAAATAGAAACAACTTGATAATTTATTTCTTAAGCGATGACGCTATTTCTGATGAAAAAATGACAATACTGGATGACTTTGAAATTTTAGCTGAAAAGTTAGCTACCAAAAAACAGATTATGGAATACATGTCAACGAGCAGAAACTGTTATATGAGAGCATTTGCAGCGTGGCACACCACTCAAAGAAAATTATTGGAGAGATTATCTGAAGATGATGACGACTTTGTCAGAAGCATGTTACTTTGGAATGAAAAAATCTCTGTAAAAATTTTCGAAAGATTATTGAGAGATGATGGATATTTTGTGCGAGTTCATTTAATGGATTCGTATGAAACGTTTCTCCAGAGATTCCCGAAAATGAGGAAAAAAATTATTGAAAATATCAAGCAATCTATCTATGATGAACGCTTGGATGAGAGGGATAGGGAGTTTGCAAAATGGGAACTTGAGATGAATAAGTAAAACCAAGACAAAGGAGCTGGTTCTAAATGAACCGGCTCCTAAACTTTGTATATGAGTAGCATTGTATGCAATCTTTTAATTAAAAATTATGTAAGCGAGGGGTTCGAAACGAAATGAATTAGAAGTTCTTAAAAATTTTACGGAAAAGTTGTCGATAAAATCGAAATGGAACCGTAAAATTTTTTAGAACTTCTATGAAATGGAGTGAGACAACTGAGCTGAAATAATTATTAATTAAAAGATTTGGTGTAATAATAAAGTTTAAATTACATAAATCTGGCAAAAATATTGTTATAGGAGAAGTCTATGGCAATATTTTTATTTAGTTTAATTTGTTTAGTAATTTTTATAAGATTGCTTATAAGATTGTCGTATCTAAAAATAAATATACTTGAATTTGAATTATTAAATAAGGAAATTAAAAAGTTTAAAGTTAGAATTAGTTTGAATTTATTTAATAAATTCAAATGGCTTTGGATTACTTTGGATAATAAAAAAATACAAGAGCTGAAAAACAGCAAAAGACAAAAACTGGTGAACGAAATTTTAAAAACAAGAGTATTAAAAGACTACAAAGACCTAAAAAACGTCATTATAAAAAACTGGAAAAAGGTATTAAGTAAAGATAGAATATTTGATATTGAGAGTTTAAAATTAGATAGTAAAATAGGAACAACTGATGCTGCGCTTACAGGATACATCGTAGGTTATATATATTTCCTTATAGGAATACTTTTTCCAAAAAAGAAAAGCAAAAACACATATATGATTCACCCAGTTTATAAAGATGAAAATTATATTTACTTATCCATAAATTGTATATTATCTATAAAATTGGTACATATTATCAATATAAATAAAAAGAAAAAAAGAGAGGAAGTGTACCAATAATATGGAAAAACATCCAATTGAAGGATTAATGGAAGCTGCCATGAATAACATCAGAGATATGATAGATGTTAATACAATTGTAGGAGAACCAATGAAAATTGGGGATAATGTTACAATAATTCCAATTTCAAAAGTTAGTTTTGGATTTGCAGCAGGAGGAAGTGAATTTAAGGGAGAATCTATAGAAGACTATAAAAAAATAGAAAGCGAAGAAAACATAACATATAGAAATCCATTTGGAGGAGGAGCTGGAGCAGGTGTTACTATAAAACCGGTAGCATTTCTAACAATAAAAAATGATATGATAAAATTATTACCAGTAGAACATAACTGTACAATAGATAAGATAGTAGACTATATTCCTGAATTGCTAGAAAAAACAGAAAAAATGATAGATAAAATGATATACAAGAAAGATGTACAAATTGAGGACAGACCACAATTTGTACATTAGGGTTAATTAATATTTTGTGGAAAACACTTGCAAAGTGTTTTCTTTTGTTATACAATAAGTGCGAAAATAAAGTTTAAGGAGGAATTTTTTATGGCAGTTAAAGTAGGAATTAATGGTTTTGGTAGAATTGGAAAGTTAGTTTTCCAAGCAGCTTTAGAGAAGGGAGAAGTGGATGTTGTTGCAATAAATGATCCTTTTATTACAGCAGACTATATGGCATACATGATTAAATTTGATACTGTACATGGAAGATTTAATGGAGAAGTTAAGGCAGAAGAAAATAAGTTAATAGTTAATGGAAAAACAATAAATGTATATAATGAAATGGATCCACATAATATTCCTTGGGGAAAAGAAGAAGTAGAATATGTTTTAGAATGTTCAGGTGTATTTACAACACTTGAAAAGGCACAAGCTCATATTGATGCAGGAGCTAAAAAGGTAATAATAAGTGCACCTTCAAAAGATGCTCCAATGTTTGTTATGGGAGTTAATAATAAATCATATGACCCTAGTATGACAATAGTATCAAATGCATCTTGCACAACAAACTGTTTAGCACCTTTAGCAAAAGTTATAAATGATAATTTTGGAATTAAAGAAGGATTAATGACAACAGTTCACAGTACAACAGCAACACAAAAAACAGTTGATGGAGCTTCTAAAAAAGATTGGAGAGGTGGTAGAGCAGCAGCTGCAAATATTATACCATCATCAACAGGAGCTGCAAAAGCTGTTGGAAAAGTAATACCAGAATTAAATGGTAAATTAACAGGTATGGCATTTAGAGTACCTACAGTAGATGTATCTGTTGTAGACTTAACATGTACATTAGAAAAAGCTGCAACATATGAAGAAATATGCGCAGCAGTTAAAAAAGCATCTGAAAATGAATTCAAAGGAATAATTGAATATGTTGATGAAGATGTTGTATCATCTGATTTTGTTCATGATAGTCATACATCAATATTCGATAGCAAAGCTGGAATTCAATTAACAGATAACTTTGTAAAATTAGTTGCTTGGTATGATAATGAATGGGGATATTCAAACAAACTAGTTGACTTAGCAATCTACATTTCAAAGAAATAAAATGGTATAAAAAATACCGAACTACGCAGGAGTTATATATTTTTTCTCATTTTCAAAGTAAAATCGCGCGGATCACCACGTAGGGCCAACGGGTCTCTTCCACTATAGAAGGGGACTCGTTGACTTTGAACTTTCGAAATAAATATATAACTCCTACGTTTAGAAATCATAAAAATTAAGAAAGGATGAAAATTTTATGAGTAAAAAAACAGTTAGAGATATTGATGTTGCAGGAAAAAAAGTAATAGTAAGATGCGACTTTAATGTACCACTTGATAAAGAAACAGGAGAAATTACAGACAACAGAAGAATCAGAGCAGCAATTCCAACAATACAATATTTATTAGATAACAATGCAAAAGTTATACTATGCTCACATTTGGGAAGACCAAAGGGAGAATTTAATAGCAAATATTCTTTAAAACCTGTTGCAGAAGAACTTTCTAAGCTATTAGGGTTAAAAGTAAAACTTGCAAAAGATGTTGTAGGGGAAGATGCTGAAAAATTAACTTCTGAAGTTAATGAGAAAGAAGTTGTTCTTTTAGAAAACGTTAGATTTCATAAGGAAGAAGAAGAAAATAATGCAGAATTTGCAAAAAAATTAGCTTCATTTGCTGAAATATATGTAAACGATGCATTTGGAACAGCACACAGAGCACACAGCTCAACAGCTGGAATTGCAGATTATTTACCAGCAGTTTCAGGATTCCTAATTGAAAAGGAACTTAAATTTTTAGGATCAAGTCTAGATAATCCTGAAAGACCATTTGTTGCAATACTAGGTGGTGCAAAAGTTTCAGATAAAATAGGGGTTATTGAAAATTTATTAGAAAAGGTTGATACATTAATTATTGGTGGAGGTATGGCGTATACTTTCTATAAAGCACAAGGACATAGTGTTGGAACATCAATATGTGAAGAAGATAAGATAGAACTTGCTAAGGCATTAATTGAAAAAGCCAATGCTAAAAATGTTAAACTATGTTTACCAGTTGATAATCATATCTCATCTGAATATTCTAATGAAGGTGAAGAAAAGTTCATAGATTCTGAGGAAATACCAGAAGGATTTATGGGATTAGATATTGGACCAAAATCAATTGAATTATTTAAAAATGCATTAAAAGATGCAAAAACAGTTTTATGGAACGGACCTTTGGGTGTAACAGAATTTAGTAAGTTTGCAACAGGAACACAGGCAATTGCAGAAGCATTAGCAGAAAGCAATAGTATAACAGTAATTGGTGGAGGAGATTCAGCAGCAGCCGTTGAAAAACTTGGTTTAGCTGATAAAATGACACATATCTCAACAGGTGGTGGAGCTTCACTTGAATTTCTAGAAGGAAAAGTTTTACCAGGAATAGCATGCTTAAATGACAAATAATAAGTGAGGGATTATTTATGGAAAAAAATAGAAAAGTATTTATAACATTAATCATAGCATTATCAATACTTATAATTTTAGCATTAGGTGTAGTTATAATTTTTACACTTTCAAAGGATAAAATTCAAAATAAAAACTCACAATCAGAAAACACAAATCATGATATAGATTTTGAGATAGGATATATTGATGATAAAAATATTGAAAACAATTTATTAGATGAATCTGAAAAAATGGCCAGACAAAGCTTTAATTCAATGTTCGAAGTGTACAAAGGAACAGATATTGGTTCTGCACAAATCAAACAATTACTTTCATTAATTGAAACAAACAATAAAACAAGGGAAGACGATAAAAAAGTTACAATTGATGAACAAGGAATTAAAGATAAAAATCAAGTAAGCTTAGATAACATATATGAAGTCCAAATTTTTTATGCTGACAATGGCTATATAAATAGAGTATTAATAAAAGAAAGAAAAAATGTTGAAGAAGTTGTACCAGGAGAACAAGCAACAGAAAATACAGATAAATTAGTATTTAATGCAACATTTACTCCATATAAAGGAATAATAACAGGTACACAACTTGTAAAATTATTAAATTCTGCTGAAGAAAATAATAATAATTCAGCCCATAAAATTGCATTCCAATCTAATAATATAACATCATTAAATTTAGATGAACTTACAGATGAACAAAAATTTGAAGTTTCATTAGGATATGATGAAGATGGATATGTAAATGCTTTAATAGTAGATGCGAAATAAAAGGAGGAGTTATTTATGAGAAAAAAAGTAATTGCGGGAAATTGGAAAATGAATAAATTGCCTAATGAAGCAATATCATTCATTGAAGAATTAACAGAGTTAGTTAAAAATACGCAAAACGAAGTTATTATATGTGCTCCATTTACTGATTTATTTTATAGTTTACTTACTGCTCAAAATACAAATATAAAAATAGGAGCTCAGAATATGCACTGGGAAGAAAACGGAGCATATACTGGAGAAGTATCTCCACAAATGTTAAAATGCATTGGAGTAGAATATGTAATATTAGGACATTCTGAAAGAAGACAATATTTTGCAGAAACAGATGAAACAGTAAATAAAAAAGTAAAAGCAGCACATGATGTTGGGTTAAAACCAATAGTTTGTGTAGGAGAAAGCTTAGAGCAACGAGAAAGTGGCAATGCAAAAAATGTTGTTACAAACCAAATTAAAGAAAGTTTAAAAGATTTAAATAACGAGCAGATGATAAATACAATAATTGCATATGAACCAATTTGGGCAATTGGCACAGGAAAAACAGCTACAAAAGAAGATGCAAATGAAACTATAAAATGGATTAGAGAAGAAGTTAAGAACATGTATGGAAATGACGTTGCAGAACAAGTTATAATCCAATACGGTGGAAGTGTAAAACCAGGAAACGCTAAAGAACTATTCGAAATGCCAGACATTGATGGCGCTTTAGTTGGGGGAGCAAGTTTAAAAGCATCAGACTTTAGTGAAATAGCCAATGCTGTATAGAGTTTAAAAAGAAAACGAGGAAAAAATATGGATAAAAAATTAACAATGCTAATGATACTAGATGGATTCGGTGTAAACGAAAAAGAAGAGGGAAATGCTATTAAATTAGCCAATAAACCTAATATTGATAAAATATTTGCACAAAATCCAAACACATTAATAAAAACAAGCGGATTAGATGTTGGATTACCAGAAGGCCAAATGGGAAATTCTGAAGTAGGACACACCAATATAGGAGCAGGAAGAATAGTATATCAGGAACTAACAAGAATAACAAAATCAATAGAAGATGGAGATTTCTTTACAAATCAAGAGCTAATTGCAGCGATAGATAATTGTAAGGAACACCATTCAAAGCTTCATATTATGGGACTTTTATCAGATGGAGGAGTTCATAGCCATGTTCGTCATCTTTATGCAATATTAGAACTTGCAAAAAGAAGAGATTTTGAAGATGTTTATGTTCATTGCTTTATGGATGGAAGAGATACACCACCAGCATCTGGAGAAGGTTATATAGCTAGATTAGAAGAAAAAATGCAAGAAAAAGGTGTAGGTAAAATTGCAAGTATTTCTGGTAGATTTTATGCAATGGACCGTGATAAACGTTGGGAAAGATTGCAAAAGGCATATGATGCTTTAGTAAATGGAGTTGGCGAAAAAGCTACAAGTGCAATGCAGGCAATAGAAGAATCATATCAAAAGGAAGTTTTTGATGAATTTGTATTACCAACTTTAATATGCAACGGTGAAGAACCTATAGCAACAATATCTGAGAACGACTCAGTTATATTCTTTAACTTTAGACCAGACAGAGCAAGAGAAATAACAAGAAGTTTAGTAGATAAAGAATTTGATGGATTTGAAAGAAAATATTTTCCAGTATATTATGTATGCTTTACAAATTATGATGAAACAATAGAGAATGTTCATATTGTATTCAAAAAAGATGAAATAAAGAATACATTTGGAGAAATTGTTTCAAAAATGGGAATGACACAATTAAGAATTGCAGAAACAGAAAAATATGCGCATGTTACATTCTTTTTCAATGGTGGAGAAGAAAAGCAATATCAAGGTGAAGATAGAATTTTAGTTCCATCACCTAAAGTTGCAACATATGATTTAAAACCTGAAATGAGTGCAATAGAAGTAACAGATAAAGTTGTTGAAGCAATAGAATCAAAAAAATATGATACAATAATACTTAATTATGCAAACCCAGATATGGTAGGGCATACAGGAAAACTTGAAGCAGCAATTAAAGCTATAGAAACAATAGATACATGTGTTGGAAGAGTAATAGAAGCAATAGAAAAAGTAGATGGAACAGTCCTTATTACAGCAGATCATGGAAATTCAGAACAGATGATAGACTATAAAACAGGAGAACCACATACAGCTCATACTACAAATGTTGTTCCATTAGTTTTGGTTGGAAAAGATGTTAAATTAAAAGAAGGAAGATTAGCAGATTTAGCACCAACAATGCTAGATTTAATGGGAATAGAAAAACCACAAGAAATGACAGGCGAATCCCTAATTGAAAAATAAATTATAGTGTAAAGCTCGCCAAATTTTTTTGTATTATATATTTTGATTTTATAATAACTTATAATAATTTTTTAGCTCAGTTGTCTTATTTTTTTCGCAGAAGTTCTAATAAAATTTTATGGCACCCTTTCAAGACGCAACTTGAACATTTTCCATAAAATTTTCCAAGAACTTCTAGCTCAATAAATTTCGAACCACTCGCTTTCAAAATTATTATATGTTACTATCATCTATTAAATATGTAACTACTTATGTTTGGCTACTTTGTAGTATAAATAAAACACAACATTAATTTTAATAAAAAATAGAAAGGAAGATGCAAAAATGATTTATTCAAAGGATGTAGAAGAAATGTGCACAGTAAGAAAAGGAGTTGACCATGGTCCAGCACCAATTCCAGAAGAAGGAAAATGGGTATTAGCAAAAGAAATTAAAGACATATCAGGATTTACACATGGTATAGGATGGTGCGCACCACAACAAGGAGCATGCAAATTAACATTAAATGTAAAGGAAGGAATTATTCAAGAAGCATTAGTTGAAACTTTAGGATGTTCAGGAATGACACATTCAGCAGCTATGGCTGGAGAAATATTAGTTGGAAAAACTATATTAGAAGCTTTAAATACAGACTTAGTTTGTGATGCAATAAATACTGCAATGAGAGAACTATTCTTACAAATAGTTTATGGAAGAACTCAATCAGCATTCTCTGAAGGAGGATTAGCAATAGGAGGAGGTCTTGAAGATTTAGGTAAAGGAACAAGAAGCCAAGTTGGAACAATTTATTCAACACTTTCAAAAGGGCCAAGATACCTAGAATTAGCTGAAGGATACATAACAGAAATAGGATTAAATGAAAATGACGAAATTATTGGTTACAAATATGTTAACCTTGGAAAAATGATGGATAATATCAAAAAAGGTTTAGAACCATTAGAAGCAATTGAAAAAGCAAGTGGACAATATGGACGTTTTGATGAGGCGGTTAAAAAGATTGACCCACGAAAGGAGTAAAATGATAATTATATTAATGTTATTAATAATTATGTTTGTTATTTCTGTGATATTAATAAAGAAAACTAAAAAAATTTTAGGCATAATATTATTAATTGTTGTAATATTAGCTAGTATGTGGTTAACTATTAGGACATATATATGGTTCCAAATAGGAAGAGAAATATCTAATGAAATACAATATCAAAGAGAACATAATTTAGATGGTTATAAATAAGGAGGAATAAATATGGCATTATTTGAAAGTTATGAAAGAAGAATTAATCAAATCAAACCAGTAATGGAAAAGTATGGTATAAAAGATTTTGATGATGCAAGAAATATTTGCAAAGAAAAAGGATTTGATCCTTTGCAGTTTGTTAATCATATTCAACCAATTTGTTTTGAAAATGCATGCTGGGCATATACATTAGGAGCTGCAATTGCTGTAAAAAAAGGATGCACAAAAGCTGCTGACGCTGCAAAAGCAATAGGAGAAGGCTTACAAGCATTTTGTATTCCTGGTTCAGTTGCAGATGATCGTAAAGTTGGTTTAGGACATGGAAATTTAGGAGCAATGCTTTTATCAGAAGATACAAAATGTTTTGCATTCTTAGCAGGACATGAGAGTTTTGCAGCAGCAGAAGGAGCAATAGGAATTGCAAAATCTGCAAATAAAGTTAGAAAAAATCCTTTAAGAGTTATTTTAAATGGTTTAGGAAAAGATGCTGCACAAGTAATATCTAGAATAAATGGATTTACATATGTAAAAACAGAATTTGATTTCTATACAGGAAAAGTAAAAGTAGTAGAAGAAATTCCATATTCTAATGGAGAAAGAAGCAAAGTTAAATGCTATGGAGCTAACGATGTTAGAGAAGGTGTAGCTATAATGTGGATGGAAGATGTTGATGTTTCAATAACAGGAAATTCAACAAATCCAACAAGATTCCAACATCCAGTTGCAGGAACATATAAGAAAGAAAGAATCGAACAAGGAAGAAAATATTTCTCAGTTGCTTCAGGTGGAGGAACAGGAAGAACATTACATCCAGATAATATGGCTGCAGGACCAGCTTCATATGGTATGACAGACACTATGGGAAGAATGCATTCAGATGCACAATTTGCAGGATCATCTTCAGTTCCAGCCCATGTTGAAATGATGGGATTAATAGGAATGGGAAATAACCCAATGGTTGGAGCAACAGTTTCAGTAGCAGTTGCTGTTGAAGAAGGAATGTCTAAATAATAATAATTTTCTAAAGTAGCCAAACGCAGGAGTTTTATATTTAGTCAAAATCGAGGACCTGAGCCAACATCGAAGGCGTGTCAAACGTAGGCTCGATGAAGAATAAATATAAAAGCTCCGACGAGATTTGGCGGACTTTATAGTACTAATATAATAACAAGTAAGAGTATAAAATCCTAAAAATGGAAATAATAATAAAGACAGATATTTTATCTGTCTTTATTTAATTTTAGGAGGAAATATTATGGATTATTTATCTATTAAACAAATTAAAGGATTAGAAATATTGGATTCAAGAGGAAATCCTACAGTTCAAGTTGAAGTAATTCTTGAAAATGGAACAAAAGGTATTGCGATGGTACCGTCTGGTGCTTCAACAGGAAGTTTTGAAGCAATTGAGTTAAGAGATGGCGACAAAAATAGATATTTCGGAAAAGGAGTTCTAAAAGCAGTAGAAAATATAAATAAAATAATTGCACCTGAGCTTGAAGGAATGAATGTATTTGACCAATTGGCTATAGACAAAAAATTAATAGAACTAGATGGCACAGAAAGTAAAAGAAAACTTGGGGCAAACGCAACACTTGGAGTATCACTAGCCATTGCAAGAGCCGCAGCAGAAGCAAAGAACATGAGATTATACAAATACATTGGGGGAACAAATTCTAAAACTCTTCCAGTTCCAATGATGAATATTTTAAATGGTGGCAAACATGCAGACAATAATGTAAATATACAAGAATTTATGATAATGCCGATAGGAGCAAAAACGTTTAGAGAATGTATAAGAATGGCTGCAGAAATATATCATACTTTAAAGAGTGTGTTAAAAACAAAAGGTTTTACAACAGGTGTAGGAGATGAAGGAGGATTCGCACCAAATTTACAAAATGATGAAGAAGCTATAAAACTTATTATAGAAGCAATTCAAAAAGCTGGGTATAATCCTGGAACAGATATTGTACTTGCATTAGACGTTGCCAGTACAGAAATGTATGAGGAAGCAAAAAAGGTTGGAAAAGAAGGGAACTATTATTTTTGGAAAACAAAAGAATTGAAAACAGTTGATGAAATGATAGATTACCTTGAAGATTTATCAAATAAATACCCAATATATTCAATAGAAGATGGATTAGCAGAAGAAGACTGGGGAGGATGGAAAAAGTTAACAGAAAGATTAGGAAATAGAATTCAACTAGTTGGAGATGACCTATTTGTTACAAATATAAAAAGACTACAAAAGGGATTAGATAATAAAATAGCAAACAGCATATTAATAAAATTAAACCAAATAGGAACATTAACAGAAACTTTAGATGCAATAGAATTAGCAAATAAAAATGGATACACAGCCGTTATATCACATAGATCAGGAGAAACAGAAGATACAAGTATAGCAGATATAGCAGTTGCAGTAAATGCAGGACAAATCAAAACTGGAGCACCATGCAGAACAGACAGAGTAGCAAAATACAATAGGTTATTAAATATAGAAGTAGAATTAAGCGAAAATGCAGTATTTCCGAGCAAGTAAATTGACAGAATAGCAACAGAATGTTATAATAATAAATGCAAAACTTTTAAAAAGGGTAGATTGCTATTCAATTTTTTACAAGGAGGAATCATCATGATTTCCGTAAAAGACCTTATACAGCAAGGCGACCTCATAGAGGTCGACATCGGAAACAGAATATGGAATATTGAAAGAAGGAGAAGAAGCAATAACATTACCATGGATCAACTGGCTAAATTAGCCGGTATTTCTTTGGAAGAAGCTACTCAGGTCATGCATTTGAACTATGCATCTATTGATGAGAAGATGATTGCGAAGCTTGAGAAAGCACTGGGATTGGAGCTTGAATAAGCTTCAATCCCGCGGACCTTTGATTCAGAAATATTCTTGAATCAAAGGTCCAACCTTTATTATTTAAACATATATTTATAATAAAATACATCCAATCTTCTTGAAAAAGCAAAAAGGTTGTAGTATAATAAAACAAGTTTAAGAATTGGGGTATCGCCAAGTGGTAAGGCATCGGATTCTGATTCCGACATTCCCTAGGTTCGAATCCTAGTACCCCAGCCATAAGAGATACTTTTGATGGTATCTCTTTTTTTTTGCAATTAACATAAAATATGGTAATATTAAATAGCAAAAATGTACAGTTATCCTTATTTTTACAACTATGGAATAAAAAATATTCGAGGTCAGCATAGTTTAGAATTACTTTTAAGGAGGATATTTTATGGACTACGTATATTACTGGAATGAAAAGTATTATAGGAATGGATTTGCAGATGTAATTGAATTATTTTATTTATAGAAAAGATACAATATTTTAATGTTAATTTAATAATATTATAATATAAAATTAAAAGTGGAGGTTAGTTATGAAAAATAAAATTATTTATTTAATTATAGGTATTTTAATAGGTGCTATTATTACAACAGCAGGATTTTTAATTTATAATAAAACTATTTCTAAAAATTCAAACACACCAGAAATGATGCAAAGAGATAAAAATGGACAAATGGGAGAACCACCAAGTGGAGATATGAAGGAAAGACCAGAAAAACCAAGTGAAGTTGATGGAGAAGAACCACCTGAAAAACCTAACGAAAGCACAAGCAGTTCAAATAGTTAGGAGGTAAGTATGAAGAAGGAGACAATAATTCAAATTATCATAATAATTAATCTTACTGTAATTTTAGGAATTTTGGTTGAATTTACTATAGAAGCTATAAACAACAATAATATGCCAAGAATGAATGATATGAGAAAACTAGATGAAAATATGCAAGGACAAATAGGTCGGAGATTCTAATAATATTAGTTATTCTTCAAATACTGAAATCACTGAAGACACAAATATAGAAAGTGCTAAATATTCATCTAATAGCAAAGATGAAAATGCAATACTTGTAAGTGGAGATATAGATGTTACACTTTCGAATATTGAAGTAGAAAAAAATGGAGATTCTGATGGTGGAGATAATACAAGTTTTTATGGAACTAATTCAGCAATAATTGCAAAAGATGGAGCAAATCTTATATTAAAAAACATTAATGTTACAACTGATGCAACAGGAGCAAATGGAATATTTAGTTATGGTGGTTCAGCTACAACTAATAATTCATCTAATGATGGTACGGTGGTAACAATTAGTGATTCTACTATAACAACTAAAAAAGACAATTCAGGTGGAATAATGACTACAGGTGGAGGAACAATGAAAGCCTCTAATTTAACTATAAATACTGCAGGAACTTCAAGTGCTGCAATAAGGTCTGATAGAGGTGGTGGAACAGTAATTGTAGATGGGGGAACATATACAACAACAGGTCAGGGTTCTCCATCGATTTATTCAACAGCCGATATTACTGTAAGTAATTCTGATTTGCTATCAAAAACATCAGAAGGAATAGTTATAGAAGGAAAAAACAGTGTAACAATTAATAATTGCAATTTAACAGATAGTAATACAAAATTAAATGGGCAATCTACCACATATAAAAATATATTTTTATATCAATCAATGAGTGGAGATGCAGCAACAGGTAATTCAGAGTTTACAGCTAATAACAGCAAAATAATTACAAATAATGGAGATACATTGTATGTAACAAATACATCATCTACTATAAATTTAAATAATAATACAATTACTAACAATGATAGTACAGGGAATTTTTTAAGAATTCAAAAAGATTCTTGGGGTAAATCGGGCTCAAATGGTGGAGATGTAATATTAAATATAAATAATCAAGAGGCTAATGGGAATATTGTTGTTGATTCAATATCAACATTAGATATGACAATGAAAGAAAATTCTAGTTTTAATGGAATAATAAATGGAGATAATACAGCTAAAAAAATTAAACTTACATTAGATTCTTCTTCAATTTTAACATTAACTGGAGATTGTTATATCAATGAATTAATAGATGAAGATACAAATTATGACAATATTAATTTTAACGGATTTAAACTATATGTTAATGGAAAATCGATTAATTAATATATATACACCCCTCCTTTTTAATAGAATAGTTCTTATAAGGGCTATTCTATTTGTTTTAGACAAGTAGAATTGTTATTTATGTATAAATATGATAAAATTTATGCAAACATATATATAGGTAGGTGATACTATTGAGAATATTAATAATAGAAGATGAATTTAAATTAGCAGATGTAATTGCAAGCAGGTTAAAAAAAGAACAATATGCAGTCGATGTTTTTGGAGATGGAGAAGAAGGATTAGATAATGCTTTAACTAATATTTATGATTTAATAATATTAGATGTTATGCTACCTAAAATAAATGGATTTAAAATTTTAGAAGAAATAAGAAAGCAAAAAATAGATGCAAAAGTAATAATGCTAAC
>JAZQOX010000005.1:0-22562 GCA_045628105.1 Clostridia bacterium
TTGCAATGAATATAGCAAAAAATGCTAACGAAGGTAAAATAATAATGGTTGAAGGGTATATGGATGCGGTGTCACTTCATCAAAGAGGAATTCCTAATGTGGTAGCGTCTCTTGGAACTGCACTTACAGAAGGACAAGCAAGATTATTAAGAAAGTATACTGAAAAAGTTATTATTTCATATGACTCAGATGGAGCAGGACAAGCAGCAACAATGAGAGGCTTAGAAATACTTACTGGTGTTGGATGTGATGTAAGAATACTACAAATGGAAGGTGCCAAAGATCCAGACGAATATGTTATTAAATATGGAAATGGTAGATTTAATATGCTTGTTGATAACGCTATTTCTCTTATTGAATTTAAAACAAAAGTATTAAAGAAAAGTCTTGATCTAACAAATGTAAATGATAAAATTAAATTTTTAAAAGAAACTGCAAAACTATTGGCAACTGTGGATAGCAAAATTGAACAAGAGTTATATTTAGACAAAATAGCTAAAGAATATGATATATCTAAAGAAGCTATATATGCAGAAATAAATAAAATGCAAAATAAAAATGTCACATCAAAGGTTTTAGAACGTGCACCAAGAATGGCAATAAAAAAAGAAGATGTAAATAAAAAGCTTATTGAAAGAGAAAAAGCAATTATTGCGTTACTAATTCAAGAAACAGAAAATGCATACAAACAAATAAAAAACGAAATCAATCCAGATGACTTTAAGTCTGAAATTAATAAAAAAATATTAATTAAACTGTATGAAGAATTCGAAAAGGGAAATAGTAATATAGGAAATGTTGTTAGTTCATTCGCAGAAGATGAAGAGGCAATGAGCAGACTTACAGAAGTTATGGCAGATGGATATCAAATAAAAAATGATGAAAAAGCAATCAAAAATGCAATAAATACATATAAAATTGAAAAATTAGATACAAGAAAAATGGAACTATTAGAAAAACAACAAAACCCAAATTTAAGCATAGAAGAAGAGAAAAAAATCATTGAAGAAATAAGTAAAATAATAATTGAAAAAAAACTTATAAAATAAAACTTTTTTCCAAAATAAAGAGGAGGATAAAATGGAAGAAGAAAAAAATATAGAAAATAAAGAAGAAAAGATTGAAGAAAGTACTGAAAAAAAGGTATCTAACATTATAAAAAAGGCTAAAGAAAAGGGTAATATAACTTATGGAGAACTTGCAACAGAGCTTGGAGAAGCAAACCCTGATCAGATAGATAAAGTCTTCGATGCTATGGAAGAAATGGGAGTAGATGTTTTAAAAGATGATGATATCGAGGAACCTGATTTAGAAGATCTTGAAGAAGTCGAAAACCTTAAATTAGAAGATTTAGATTCAATGACATTTGAGGGTGTTGGTACAGATGATCCTGTTAGAATGTATTTAAGAGAAATTGGAAAAATTAAACTTCTTTCTTTTGATGAGGAACTTGAACTAGCTAAAAAAATATTAGAAGGTGATGAGGAAGCAAAACAAAAACTTTCAGAATCAAACTTAAGGTTAGTAGTTAGTATTGCAAAGAAATATGTAGGAAGAGGACTTTTATTTCTTGACTTAATTCAAGAAGGAAACATGGGATTAATAAAAGCTGTCGAAAAATTTGATTATACAAAAGGATATAAATTTAGTACTTATGCAACATGGTGGATTAGACAAGCAATTACAAGAGCAATTGCTGATCAGGCAAGAACAATAAGAATACCTGTTCACATGGTTGAAACAATAAATAGATTAATCCGTACTTCAAGATTACTATTACAAAGATTAGGAAGAGAACCAAGTCCAGAAGAAATTGCAAAGGAAATGGACTTACCAGTTGAAAAAGTTATGGAAATTCAAAAGATTGCACAAGACCCAGTATCTTTGGAAACACCTATAGGAGAAGAAGATGACAGCCATTTAGGAGACTTTATACAAGATGAAGATAGTCCTGCACCACAAGATTCAGCTTCATTTACACTTATGAAAGAACAACTTGAGGAAGTTATGAATACATTAACACCAAGAGAAGCAAAGGTTCTAAAACTAAGATTTGGTTTAGAAGATGGTAGAGCAAGAACTCTTGAAGAAGTTGGTAAAGAATTTGAAGTTACAAGAGAGAGAATAAGACAAATAGAAGCAAAGGCACTTAGAAAACTAAGACATCCAAGCAGAAGTAAAAGATTACGTGACTATATGAATTAATATAAAAACAATTGTCAATTTTATAAAACATTTGACAATTGTTTTATGTAATATTTGAGACTAAAAAAGAAGGGATTGATATACATATGTGTAACCATAATTTAGATGGAAAATATGAACCAAATGAATTTGAAGAAAAAATATATAATAATTGGGTAGAAAAAGGATATTTTAAACCTACAGGAGAAAAATCAAAGGGTAATTATTGTATAATGATGCCACCTCCAAACGTTACGGGTAAATTACATATGGGACATGCGTTAGATGGAACATTACAAGATATTCTAATAAGATTTAAAAGAATGCAAGGATATAATACTCTTTGGGTTCCAGGAACAGACCATGCTGCAATTTCAACAGAAGTAAAAATTGTTGAAAAATTAAAAAAAGATGGTATAGATAAACACGATTTAGGAAGAGAAAAATTTATAGAAGAAGCATGGAAATGGACAGAAGAGTATGGTGGAACAATTGTAAGACAACAAAAAAGATTAGGTTGTAGTGCAGATTGGTCAAGAGCAAGATTTACTATGGATGAAGGACTATCAAAGGCTGTTTTACAAGTCTTTAAAAAACTTTACGATAAAGGCTTAATTTACAAGGGCAAGAGAATGATAAACTGGTGCCCATGCTGTAATACCTCTATTTCAGATGCAGAAGCAGTTTATGAAGAGGAACCTACATCTTTATGGCATATAAAATATAAAGTTGTTGGTGAAGAAAAATATTTAACAGTAGCTACAACAAGACCAGAAACAATGTTAGGAGATACAGCAGTTGCAGTTCACCCAGATGACGAAAGATATAAAGACTTAGTAGGTAAAAAATGTATTTTACCAATAATGAACAAAGAAATTCCAATTATAGCAGATGAATTTGTTGAAAAAGAATTTGGTACAGGATGTGTTAAAATTACACCAGCACACGATCCAAACGATTATCAGGCAGGTCTATCACATAATTTAGAAATAATAGAAGTTTTTGATGAAAACTTTAAAATGGGAAATTTAGTTCCAGAATATGCTGGACTTGATTTATTAGAAGCTAGAAAGAAAATTGTTGAAAAACTACAAGAACTTGGTGTACTTGTAAAAATAGAACCATATATGCATAATGTTGCAAAGCACGATAGATGTGGTGCAACAATAGAGCCAAAGGTTTCAGATCAATGGTTTGTTGCAATGAAAGAATTAGCAAAACCTGCAATTGAAGCAGTTAAAACAGGTAAGACAAAATTTGTACCAGAAAAATTTGAAAAAACATACTTTAACTGGTTAGAAAACATACAAGATTGGTGTATTTCTCGTCAAATTTGGTGGGGACATCAAATTCCAGCATATTATTGCTCAGATTGTGGACATATAAATGTTGAAACTGAAAAGCCATCAAAATGTTCAAAATGTGGAGGAACAAATCTTAAACAAGATGAAGATACTTTGGATACATGGTTTAGCTCTGCTTTATGGCCATTTTCAACACTTGGTTGGCCAGAAAATACGGAAGATCTTAAAACATTCTTCCCAACAAACACATTAGTTACAGGATACGATATAATTTTCTTCTGGGTTGTAAGAATGATGTTCTCAAGTATAGAACAAACTGGTGAAGTTCCATTCAGAGATGTATTCATTCATGGTATCGTAAGAGATAGTCAAGGAAGAAAAATGTCTAAGAGTTTAGGCAATGGAATTGACCCACTTGAAATTATTGAAAAATACGGTACTGATAGCTTAAGATATTCATTAATATCAGGCACATCTGCTGGAAATGATATGAGATTTATGCCTGAAAAACTTGAAGCAGCAGGAAACTTTGGAAATAAAATTTGGAATGCAGCTAAATTTGTTTTAATGAATTTAGAAGATGCAGATGAAATCATACTTAAAGGAGATATTGAATTATCAAATCTACAAATTGAAGACAAATGGATTTTATCAAAACTTAACACATTAGCAGGAGAAGTAAGTACAAATATTGGAAACTATGATTTAGGTGTTGCATTAGATAAAATATATACATTCATATGGAACGAATTTTGCGATTGGTATATTGAAATTGTAAAAACAAGATTATATGATAAAGAAAACGTAACACGTACAACAGCACAATATGTTTTAAATAAAGTATTAGGAGATGCATTAAAACTATTACATCCATTTATGCCATTCTTAACAGAAAAAATTTATAAAGAATTATATAATAATGATGAAAGCGTTATGATTGCAAAATACCCAGAATATTCTGAAAGACTAAACTTCAAGGTTGAAGAAAGACAAATTGAACAATTAAAAGAAGTTATAACAGGAATAAGAAACATAAGAACAAAAATGAATGTTCATCCATCTAAAAAATCAAAACTTATTTTTATTGCAAATAATGAGTACAAAAAGGTAATAGAAAAATCTGAAGGATTTATAAAAAAACTTGGATTTGGTGAAGAGATTGAAATTAGAGAAAATAAAGAGGCTGTTCCACAAAATGCTATTAATATTTTAACATCAGAACTTGAAGTATTTATGCCATTTGAAGACTTAGTTGATATTGAAGAAGAAAAACAAAGACTTCAAAAAGAAAAAGAAAAAATATTAATAGAAAAAGAAAAAACAGATAAAATGCTTGGAAATCCAGGATTTATAGCAAAAGCACCTGAGTCTAAGGTTAAAGAAGAACAAGAAAAACTAAAAAAATTCAATGAAATGCTTGATAATATTGAGCAGAGAATAAATAATTTATAATAAAAAACAAAGTATTAGAAAAAATTCTAATACTTTGTTTTTTTATTTAATCACAATAGTCTTTATTTCTAATTTTCAAACAAGAAATTAGAAAAAGAACATTTAGTAATGTTTCAACAAAAAAGAAGCCAATTGTACCAATTAAAATTGCTATAGAAAATGATCCAGTAGGCAAAGCTGAAATTGTTAAAGCAATAATACTAGAAAATATTAAACCAACAATTAATGAAATCAAACATGTTTTACACAAACAGAATCTATTAAGTTGGGCACTTTTACAAAAATATGAAAATAAAATAAAGAGTAAAACTATAATCCCAAGGGCTAAAGAAGCATATATAAATGGTAAAATAGTTGCTATTAAGCTTAGTCGATATGCTAAACCAATACATGAACCAATTAACAATCCAGTAATAATAGTACAAAAACAGTGACATGAGTTATGAGTAGTACATAACATAATTAATCCCTCCTTATATTTATATAATATGAAAAATGTCGAAAAAATTTACATAATTATCCGATTTTTTAAAAAAAGAACTTTACTTTTAATTGATTTTATAATATAATATACAAGGTTTATAGGAGGAATTTTATGAAAAAAAACGGATTAAAAAAATTTTTAACATTTTTATTGATTATTTTAGCTGTAATGGTAATTCCTAATGTTGCAAGAGCAGCAAACGAAGAGGTTGTTATTGTTAAAGAAAACGATAATCAATATATTATTTATTTAAAAAATTATTTAAATAAAGAGTTTCAATTTGCGTTTTCAAATAATGCAAGTGAATTAGAAGAAAACTTAAACTTTATTAGCTCTGCTTTAGATGCAGCAAACGAGAATGCTAATAATGTAGCTTATGTTGATTCTACTACAGTTGCTTTATTTAATAATCCAACATATTTATGGATTAAAACTAGCGGAAATATTGAAGTAAAAGCAAGAGAAATAAGCTTATCAGATAATTTATTAAAATCAGATATTGCAAAAATTGGAAAAATATCAAGAATTATTCCAATAAAACTTGAACAAGAAGTTATAGAAGACGTAACAACAGAAAGTGGTCTTAAGAAGACTACAACAGTTGGTGTTGTTAAAATTAATAGTAACTTAGCAAACTTAAAATATCAATTAATAAAAAGAAATGCAAGTGAAGAAGTAGATAAATTATTTACACTTGCTGAATTAATTGAAAAAAATGAATTTACAGATGCATATACAAGTTTAAAAGCAAGCAAAGAATTTTTAAATTTATATGATAATGTATTTGCAAGTTTAGAAGAATCAAAATGGAATGATGTTGAAAACAGCAAAGTTATTCAACCTGAAGATACTAAAACAGGTGAAAAATATGTTTTATGGCTTAAATCAGAAGAAATCAATGATGCACATTTCTTAACATCTTACAGAAACGAAAATGAAGAATGGGTTACAGAAGAAATTAAAACTGTATTACCTTATACATACGATAATAACATTACTTTAATTATTTTAGGAGTAATTGTTGTTGCAATTATAGTTGTTACTGTAAGAATTATTTTCTTGAAAAAGAAAGAAAATACAAAATAAGTTGAAAGGATAAATGGGGGGAAAGTTAAAGTGAAAAAAATTTTGACACCAAAAAAAATTATAATTGGTTTAGCCACAATTGGTTTAGTTGCAGCATCAGCAACAGGTGTTACATTATTCTTAAAAGACGATGGTGAAGCAAGCGCTGCAGAACAACAAGGAAATGTAACAGAAATTAATCAAAATAATTTACCAGTAACTGGTAATGAAATTGAGAATAATGATCCAAATGGAAATACGGTAGATCCAAATGGTAATGTTGTAGACCTTAATGGAAATACAACAGATGGTGGAAACTCTACAAGTGGAACAACAGGAACAATATCAAGAGAGGAAGTCTTAGAAAGAGTTGAAGAAACTACAATTACAGAAGAAAGAAAAGTTCTAGAGAATTTAAACATTTCTTGGACTACAATATCAATTCCTACAATAGCAAATAACATGAGCGTATTTAAACCACAATTGACAATTGAAAAAAATGCTGTAGAAGTAAATGACAACGAAATAACTGATAATACAACTGTTAGAAGTGGAGATATTGTTAAATATGAAATTAAAGTTGCTAACATCGGAAACTATAAAGCAACAAATGTTATAATTAAAGAATCATTAGATGTTACACTAGATTCTGATAAAATAAAAGCAGGATCAGAGTTACTTAAAATTAATACATTGGAGCCAGGAAAACAAGCTAGATTTTATGTAGAATATGAAGTTACAGATCAAGATGTTGAAAATCTTAGAAAAATAGAAAATGTAATTTATGCAACAGATGGAAAAACTACAGTTTCAGATAACGATGAAACTGTTAGTATAAATCCAAATACAGAAGTTTCAGGTAAAAAAACATGGATTGATAATAATAATAAATACAACACAAGACCAGACAGTATAACAATTAATTTATTAGCTGATGGCAACAAGGTTGATGAACAAATTGTTAAACCAAATGAAGATGGTACTTGGACTTATGAATTTAAAAAAATACCAACATATAATTCAGAAAAGAATATAATTGTATATTCAGTTGAAGAATCTTCATTAGAATTATATACATATACAACAATTGATGGATCATACGATATTGTAAACACAATAAAACAAACAACAACAACAGTAAGTGGAAGCAAAACATGGGTAACACCAGAAGATGTAAGCAAATTAACAGCAACAGTAGAACTATACAGAGATAATGAAAAAATAAATGAAACAACAGTAACAGGAAATAACACATACAAATTTGAAAACCTAGACAAATATGACTTAACAGATGGTCACGAATATGTATATACAGTAAAAGAAACTAATTTTCCTGGATATGTAGCATCATATAGAGGAAATGATATTACAAACACAAAACAAATTTCTGCTAAAAAATCAGCTGTAACTTCTACAGGTGTTGAAGAAGTAAATATTGGAGAGACAATTACTTATACAATTAGCATTACAAATAATACTGCAGAAGCTACTAAAGTAAAAGTAAAAGATAATATTTCTGAATTGAATTCAGGAAGTATTAAAGTAGAACTTAAAGGAAACATTACTTTAGATGGAACAGCATTATCATATATTGAAGTTCAAAATCTATTTAAAGGTCAATATGAAGTTGATATGCCAGCATATACAACTAGAAAAATTGAAATTACAATAGAAATAAAAGAAGCAAATTTAGGAGATAAAATAAGTAATACAGCATATATAGATGAGGACGCAACAAACACTGTAACAAACCCAATAGAGAGAACAGTACTTGTTACAAAGTATAAAAACAATATTTCATCAACTAACATTGTTTTACTTCTTGATGCATCATCATCAATGAACAATACAGTAACAAAGAAAATAACAAGATTAGACGTTGCAAAAGAAGCTATTGAAAACTTTATAGAAGAAACTTACAAAATAGAGGAAAATAAAAACGTTACATTTACATTACTTACATTTGCTAATAGAGCATATACAGAAGGAAATTTGAGTACAAACAATAAACAATTCCATGGTGGAACATTTAACTTTAATACAAATGGACAATATGACCATGCAAATGGACAATATATAATAAACATTGAAAATAAAGATGCATTCCTTACAGCTTTTAGAACTTTAAAAGCTGATAGCGGAACAAACATGAGAGCTGGTCTAGAAGTTGCAGAAAATACAATTAAAGAAATTAAGAGCATTGAACAGTACAAAGAATACGACACAGTTTTAATATTCTTTGGTGATGGAGAACCTTATGGTGAAACAAACTTATTAAATAATGCTGCAGGTATTAAAGCAAAAGCTCAAGACATTAAAAATATGGAAGTAAAGGTTTATTCTATAGGATTTGGAAAAGATGCTGCAATTCAAGGTACTGAAGGATATGAAAGATTAAAAGATATAAGTGGTGACGGCAAGGTATATACTTCAACAAACTATACAGAATTAATTAAAAACTTCTCTGAAATAGTTGGAGCAGATCCAGAATATTCAGTCTTAACGATTGATGGAAAAGCAACAATTAAAGTTAAAGAATCAGATGACAAAAAAATAATTGTTGATGCAGAGAAAAATCCTATTATTTTAACAATTGGAACAAGTGAAGTTACAATAACAAATGCAATAGAGGCTGCTGCATGTGGCTTAACCTATTCAGAAAACGAAATTGTTTGGGATGTTTCAAATTATTTAAAGAATATCAACTTAAAAATTTCTTACCATGTTAAATAAATTAAAAGTGACTACTTTTGAAGTAGTCACTTTTTGTATTATAAAATTTAAAGAATTTTTTAATATATTAAATTTAAAAATATATTGTAAAAAAAGATAAAATAATGGTATAATACTCACGAGAGGAAATACAATAATGGAGAATAATGAAATAAAAATTGTAAGAGAAGTTATTGAATGGTCATGCTGTATATTTATTGCAATAGCTTTGGCCTTACTTGCAAGATATTATATAGGGTCTCCTACAATGGTTCAACAAAAGTCAATGTATCCAACATTAGAACCAGGGCAGAGACTTATGATGAACAGAACATCTAGAATTACAAATGCAAAATACGAAAGAGGAGATATAATTACATTTTCTGCCCCAGATCCAATTGATACAATTGAAGATATTAACTTAGATTATCCAGTTGCAAAATATACAAATATTCCTACGGAAAAGTTTGAAAAATTTGTATATAATGTTTTAGAGTTCAATAAAGTAAGCTATATAAAAAGAGTAATTGCAATAGAAGGCGACTTAATACAAATAAGAGACGGAAAAGTTTATTTAAATGGCGAATTACTAAGTGAAGATTATTTAGCAGAAAATGTAAGAACCAAAATAGTATATTATAATGAAATAGTTGTACCAGAAGGATGTGTCTTTGTTATGGGAGATAACAGGGATGAAAGTATGGATAGCAGAACATTTGGATGTATACCGGTAGATAAAATAGAAGGCAAGTTATGGATTCGATATTGGCCAATAAAAAAATGGGGTAAAGTATAAAAGATGAATTTCAAAATTCATCTTTTTTAAATTTACAAATCAGGTTAAAAAAAGTAAAATATATTGAAAAAAAAGTCGAAAAATGGTATAAGTGTATTAGTAATAATTATAATGAAATATATTATAATTATTGAATTAAGGAGGAGTTTTATATGGGATTTATTAAAGCATTTGCAGGAGCAATAGGTGGAACCTTTGCAGATCAATGGAAAGAGTATTTAACACCAATGGCAGGAGCACCAGCAACAGCAGGAATTATACCAGCAGTAATGAATGGAAAAAATAATGGTAGAGGATCTAATACAAAGGGTTCAGATAACATTATATCAAACGGAAGTAAAATATTAGTACCAGAAGGATATGGATTAATTACATTACAGGATGGTGCAATAACAGGATGTATTACAGAACCAGGTGGATTCACATTTTCATCTGAAGATCAAAATTCTCAATCAATTTTTGCAGGAGATGGATTTGTATCATCATTAATTAAACAAAGCTGGGAAAGATTTAAATTTGGAGGAATTCCAGGATCAAATCAAGCTGCTTTCTATGTTAACTTAAAAGAAATACCAAATAATAAATTTGGAACACAATCTGAAATATATTGGGATGATGCATTCTTAGGAACACAAGTTGGAGCTATGACAAGAGGAACATATACATTAAAAATAGTAGATCCAATACTATTTTTAAAAAACTTTGTTCCAGTTGCATATTTACAATCAGGCGAGCCATTTGATTTCGCTGATATGGATAATGATGCAGGAGCACAATTATTTAATGAAGTTGTTGGAAGTTTATCAGCAGCATTTTCAAATTATACAAATGATCCAAGTAGAGGAAATCGTATAGCTAAAATTCAAGGAGACCAAATAGGATTTGCTCAAAGTTTATCACAGGCAGTTGAAGAAGGATATCAATGGAAAACAGATAGAGGATTAGAAATTGTAAAAGTTGCAATTCAAGCAATTGAATATGATGAAGATACAAAAGCATTATTAAGCGATGTTAAGAAAGCTGATGCATTATCAGGTGCAAGAGGAAATTCATTTATGCAACAATCAGTTGCACGTGGATTCCAAGCAGCAGGTGAAAATGGTGGAGCAACAGGAATGGCATTTATGGGAATGGGAGTTAATTCCGTTGGAGGAGTTATGAATGGAATGCAACAACCAACAAAAACTGAAGAAGATCCAATGGAAAAACTTGCAAAATTAAAGAAAATGTTAGATGCAGGATTAATTACACAAGAAGACTATGATACTGCAAAAGCTAAATTATTAGATCTATAAAATTCAAAGGAGTTATATATATGAATGAGGATGAAAACGTTAATTTTGTAGATACAAGCTCTGACAAAGAAAATGGGCAAACAAAATGCCCTCAATGTGGAGCTACAGATATATCTTTAAATACAAAAACTGGAAAACTAAGATGTAATTTTTGTAGACATGAATTTGAACCTGAAAAGTTAGAAACAATGGAACAGAATGTTGAAAATCTTCAAGGTAAAATAATAGGAACAGGGGCACAAAACATAGATAGAGAGTTCAAAGATGTTGTTACATTAAAATGCACTAGCTGTGGTGCAGAAGTTGTAATAGACACAGCAGAAGCAACACATGCAAGATGCCACTGGTGCCGTAATACTTTGTCAATAAATGAAAAAGTTCCAAATGGAGCAGTACCAGATGTAGTACTTCCGTTTAAAACAAATAAAAAAGAGGCACAAACATATATTGAGAAATATGTTGGAAAAAGAAAGTTTTTTGCTCATCCAAAGTTTAAAGAAGAATTTACTACAGACAATATAATGGGAGTGTACCTTCCATATATGGTAGTTGATATGAATGCTCACAGTAGATTATCTGGAGAAGGAGAAATTGAAACTAGATGCTATACTGTTGGATCAGACGACAAAAAAGAAACATTTTATGATGCAGATCTTTATGGAGTTGAGAGAGAATTTGATATTACAATTGAAGGATTAACAGTTGAATCTAGTGCAGATAAATTACAAGACAATTCAAACAAAACAAACAATATAATTAATGCAATTATGCCTTTTGATACAGAAAATTCAGTAAAATGGGATGCTAATTATTTAAAAGGATATTCATCAGAAAAACGTGATACAAATATAGAACAACTTGAAGGATGGACAAAAGCACAAGCTAAAGACATTGCAAGATATAAGGCAAACGATTCTATAAAGCAATATGACAGAGGAGTTTGCTGGCAATCAGAAGAGTTTGATGTAAAAGGTGAACAATGGAAAGCAGCATACTTACCAGTGTGGTTATATAGTTATCAAGAGGTTAAAAACAGTGGTAAAAAGATGTTACATTATGTAGCAGTTAATGCAAGAACAAATGAAACTGTAGGAAGTGTTCCAATACATATGCCAAAATTATTAGCTATTTCTGCAATTATAGAAATAATAGGTGTAATTTTAGGAACTATGATTCTAAAAGAATCAGATGGAGAAGGATTTGGAACGATTATTGCGTTAGCAGGATTTTTATGTGGTATAATATATTATTTTGTTATGTATGGAAGATACCGCAATAAAGGTGCAAGACATCATCATGAGTCTGAAACAAAAGCAAACATTAGCAATTTATCAAAGTCAGATAGATTTATAAGATCAAGAACAAGATTAAGAAATTCAACTATGAGTGGAGCTAATAATCATAGAATTACAAATAGAAAAAATTTCATAAGATAATGTATGATTAAATATATGCAAAAATCGACATTTTTGGTTGCATTTTAAATTTCGTAATGGTATAATTTAATTAAATATAAACTATACTAAAGACTTAAGGAAGTGATTTGTATGAAATCTTTTATTCCATTAGATGAAAACGTTAAGGAAAAAGCTAATATCATTGATTTTTTAGATAGTTTAGATACAGATGCAACAAGCAAACTTGAACCAGAAAACACAGAAGTAGAAGAAAAACAAGATACAGAAAAAAGCGAAACAATAGAAAAGAACCCTGAAACTTCTGAACAAGAATGTACTGCATTGGTTGTAACTAAACCTAATAGCCTTTTTGTGGCTCAGAAGATGTTCAAAAAAAGCATAAAAATTTCAATCAAATCATTCTTAATTTCAATATCACTTGGATTTTTAAATTTATTTATATAGATAAAAACAAAGCTGAAGTAAAAACTTCAGCTTTAAATTTTTATCTAAGATTATTATTCATCATGCAATTAAAATCATTCATATAGTACTTTTTTTCTGCTAATTTTTCCTGAACGCCACGTAATGCTTCACCAAATCTTTGGAAGTTAACAACTTCTCTTTCACGTAAGAAACGTAATGGATCTATTACATCTGGGTCATCTTTACAAAGATCAATTAATTTTTCATAGGTTGCACGTGCTTTTTGTTCTGCAGCTAAATCTTCTTGCAAATCTGCAATTGGATCACCTTTAACAGCAATATATGCAGCAGTAAACGGGTTACCAGCAGCGGATTGAGGATATACTCCTAAACCATGGTCTGTATAGTAATCACCTAAACCTTCTCTTTTAATTTCTTCAATACTTGTGCCTTCTGTTAATTGGTGAACAATAGTTCCGACCATTTCTAAGTGAGCTAATTCTTCTGTACCAATATCATTTAATATTGCTTTAGATTTTTGATCAGGCATACCAAATCTTTGGGATAAATATCTGAGTGATGCAGCAAGCTCGCCGTCTGGACCACCGGTATTGCGAGATAATAAATTTAGCAAGTTGAGGGTTTTTGCATTTAATATTTATTGGGTATTCTAGAGTTTTATTATAAGACCACATTAATAATTCCCCCTTTCCCATGGCCAAGGTTGTTCAAGCCATCTCCATTTATTACATGGATAATGAATGCTTAATGGACCATATACTTTTTGATATTTATCTTTTAAATCTTTTAATTGTTTAGCGTATGTGTTATGCAAACAAAGTGCCTTTCTATCTTCTGGATGGGTATCTAAATAAAGTGCAAGTTCAATTACAGCAAAATCAAGTTCCTTAATTTTCATAATCATTTCTTCACGTTTACAATCTCTAGGACATTCTCTTGTTTCTGGAAGCTCCATTGTTGGAAGAACATCTTCTTCGTTGTTATTACCACAATCACAGTTATAATCACAATCGTTCATTTGATTATTGCAGTTACAATTTCTATTATCTAAATCAGAATCTAACATTTATTACAACCCTCCTTAATTTCGTTTCTAGCCTTCAAATACTGAATTTCAGCCATAGATTGACCTGGCATATAAGGGCTTACAAGCTCTGGAAATATTGTACCCATTTTTAAACCAACACATGGTTTAAAGGTTTGATCCATAGTTTGAATAGGAACATAACTTTGAGCTAAAACTGGATTTTCTGGTAAAGAATTGTACTCGTCATAGCCACATTCGCAATCATCAGATAAGCCTAGTGTATTTTCAACATCGGAACATTTTTCTTGAATGCAATCTTCAAAATCAGATGCAACATCATTATTGTTATTATTGTTCCAATTTTGTTTACAATTACATTTATAGCAATTTCTATACATTAATAATTCCTCCTTCTTTAACGTATAGTACATAATATGATAAGCTTACCCAAAAAGTGACACTATCATAAATTAATATGAATTTGCAAATTATGTTAATAGATGATATAATTATTATAGTTGCTTATGTAGCTATAAAAAAATAAGGAGGACACAATATGTTAAAGGCGACTATTGAAACCCGCAATATTATTGATATTCGGGATGACAGCGACTGGGATAATGGAAAACCTTACCATGGAATCGGCGTCAAAGACGACGGGTGTTGTTATGCTATTCTTAGATTCTTTGATTGCAACGAGAAAAGAGCTAAGATTTTCAGCTCGATCATGGGATTACTGAAATGTTCTGAAACGGCAAGTGAGGAAAATCCTGTTCCTGTACGGACGTTAGAATATCAAGGACGAATCATTGCCATCGGTCAGATGGAAATGGACGACTTTGTCATAGTTTGTGATGACTATGACGAAGTCCCTGGAGCAGTAAGAAGACGAGAAGAAGTAGAAACTATTCTGGAAAATCGTCTTCAGGAGGAGCAGCAAAACAGAATGTGGTGGCGCCGCCGTTAAATCCTTAACAAGGACACCTTACAATAGAGGTGTTCTTGTTTTTTGTTGAAAAAAGAGAAACTAAAAATTTAAGTAAATATCTAGTAAATTATTGTATTTTATGGTATAATATAAAAATATTGATAAAAAAGAGGGGAAGGGATATTATGAATAGAGACATTCTTATAGGTGGAGCATGGCCATATGCTAATTACTATATGCATATTGGACATTTAGCTGCTTTATTACCGGGAGATATTTTAGCAAAATATTTTAGAGGAAATGGTGATAATGTCATGTATGTTTCTGGAACAGATTCACATGGTACTCCAATAACACAAAGAGCTGCTAAAGATGGTGTTAAACCTGAAGATATAGCAAAAAAATATCACGAAGCATTTGTTAATAGTTTTACATCAATGGGTTTTGAATATGATATGTATACAGCAACATTTACAGAAGAACATAAAAAAATAGTACAGGAATATTTCTTAAAACTAATGGAAAATGGGTATATATATGAGAAAACAGTAAAACAAGATTATTGCGAAAAATGCGAAAAATTCCTATCAGATAGAGAAATAGTTGGAAAGTGCCCAAAATGTGGAGGAGAAGCAACAGGTGAACAATGTGATAGTTGCTTAAGCACTTTAAATGCAGATGAAGTTGAAGACAAGCATTGCAAAGAGTGTGGAGAACATACAGTTTTAAAAGATAATAAACATTTATACTTTAAATTATCAGCATTCCAAGATAAGCTAGAAGATTTAATTAATAGAAGTGAAAACACATGGAGAAAACAAGCTGTTGGGGAATCTAGAAAATTCTTACATAATGGATTAATAGATAGAGCAGCAACAAGACAACTTGAATGGGGTGTTAAAGTTCCAGTTGAAGGATATGAGGATAAAAGAATTTATGTATGGATAGAAGCTGTTCTTGGATATCTAACAACAGCAAAAAGAATTGCAGATGAAAGAGGGATAGATTTTGAAAAGTGGATGAGTAATGACAATAAAAATCTTTCTACTTATTATGTACATGGAAAAGATAATATTCCATTCCATACAATTATATTTCCAGCATTAATGATGGGAATAGGAAACAACTATCAATTACCAAAATATATTGTATCTAGTGGATATGTAAACATGAATGATACAAAAATGTCAAAGAGCAAGGGAAACCTAATTACTGTAGATGAACTTGTTGAAAAATATGATGTTGATAGTATAAGATATTTCATGATATCAAATGGACCTGAAAAGAAAGATATGAACTTTACAGAAGAATTATTTGCTCAAGCACACAACAAATTCTTAGTAGGAAGTTTAGGAAACTTTGTAAATAGAAATTTATCTTTTATTAACAAAAAGTTTGAAGGAATAATAAAAGAAGCAAATGTTGATGAAGCCGTTGTTAAAGCAACAGAAGACCTATACAAAAAAGTTGGAGGACTAATTGAACAAGCTGAACTAAAAACAGCACTTGATGAAATATTTGAATATATTGGATTTGCAAACAAATACTATGACGAAAAAGAACCATGGAAACAAGCTAAAGAAAACATAGAAGAATTTAATAATATAACATACACATGCGCTTATATAATTGCAAACTTATCTAACTTAGTTGCACCATTCATGCCAAATACTTCTTTAAAAATAAAGAAAATGTTAAGTTTACCTGAATTTAAATGGGAACCAATTAGCTTAAAAGGTGATATTAAACTAAACGAAATTGAACTATTATTTAATAGAATAGACTTAGAATAAAATGTTCCAATTAGGGACAGTCCCAAATTGGAACAAAAAAAGGATTAGGAAGAAATCTTCCTAATCCTTTTTTGTTTTTGTTATTCTTCAACTAATAATTTACCAACTTCACAAACTGTTCCGGCTCCCATAGTTAAAACTAAATCGTATGGGCAAGCATGGCTTTTAATATATTCTGCAATATCTTCAAAACTAGAAATATAGATGGCATTTTTACCAAGGTCTGATATTTTCTTAACTAAGTCTTTTGAAGAAACTCCATATGTATCTTTTTCTCTTGCAGCATAAATATCTGTAACAATAATATTATCAAATTCAAGAAGAGCTTCAGCAAAATCTTGTAATAATTCCTTAGTTCTACTGTATGTATGTGGTTGGAAAACAACCCAAGATTGACGATATGTTTTATTTTTCATTGCATTTGCAGTGGCAGCAATTTCACTTGGATGATGTGCATAGTCATCATATACGTTTATATTGTCATATGTTCCAACAAGTTCAAATCTACGATTAGCACCTGTAAAAGAAGCTAATGTATTTTTTATAATTTGTTTTGAAATACCGTAATTTGTACACATTGCAATACAAGCTAATGCATTGTAAACATTGTGTGAACCTGGAACAGATAATTTAAATTCACCAAAATAAGAATTGTTTTTATATACATCAAATTTGGGATAACCATTATTATCATATGTAATATTTCTACCAATAAAATTAGCTTTATCATTGTTTAAACCAAATGTAATAACTCTAGCATTTGTATTTTTACGTAAATCTAAACAATCAGGATCATCTGCATTTGTAACAAGAACACCGTTCTTAGGTAATAAATTAACATATTTTGAGAAAGCATTTTTTATATTATCAAATGTTTTAAAGTAATCTAAATGATCATTATCAATGTTGGTTACAACTGTACTTTGTGGGCTAAATTTTAAAAAGCTTTCAACATATTCACATGCTTCTAAAATGAAAAAGTCACTATTACCAACTCTGTAATTTCCGTTAATATCATTTAAAATTGCTCCAACTTGAATACTTGGATCAAGATTTGCAGCTAAAAAGCAAAGCGCTATCATAGAAGTTGTTGTAGTTTTTCCATGAGTTCCTGCAATACCAATTGTGTTATCATATATTCTTGTAAGAAATCCTACAAAATCTGCTCTTTCAACAATTGGAATATTATTTGTTTTTGCACAAATAAGTTCAGGATCATCTTGTTTAATTGCAGCAGAGTAAATAACAAAATCTGATTTTTCGACTAAATTTGTATTATGACCAATAGATACAAAAATTCCATGGCTTGATAATTTATCTGTTATTTTACTTTTTGTACAATCTGAACCAGTAACGAAGATACCCCAATTATGTAAAACTTCGGCAATACCACTCATACTAACGCCGCCAATACCAATTAGATGTACATGTTTATATTGTTTTAAATTTTCAATATTTCCTAAATCCATAATTATCATCCTTCCGTAATAAATATAATTTCAGCACATAAATTATATACTTTTAATAGAAAAAATTCAATATATTATGTGAAAATATTATATGTTTCTATTGTAAAAAATGACAAAAAGTGATATTATAAAATATGGTAATAGGAGGAAATATGACATTAGTTGAAGAATTAAAATGGAGAGGGCTTATAAAAGATATATCAAGTCCTGAATTAGAAGAAAAATTAAATAAAGGTGGATTAACATTTTATATAGGAACAGACCCAACAGCAGATAGTTTACATGTTGGACATTTATCAAGCTTTTTAATTTCAAAAAGATTAAAAGAGGCTGGACATACTCCAATTCTTTTAGTAGGTGGAGGAACAGGAATGATTGGGGATCCAAGACCTACAACAGAAAGAGCTATGATATCTAAAGAACAAGTCAATAAGAATATAGCTGGATTAAAAGCACAAGTAGAAAAAATATTTGGGTTCGAAGTTGTAAATAATTATGATTGGATTAAAGATATAAATATTTTAGATTTTTTACGCGATTATGGAAAATTCTTTAATATAAATTATATGCTTGATAAAGATATAATTAGAAGAAGATTAGATGCAGGAATCACATATACTGAATTTTCATACATGATATTACAAGCACTTGATTTCAAATATTTACATGAACATAAAAATGTGGATTTACAATGTGCTGGATCTGACCAATGGGGAAACATTACAGCAGGTATAGATTTAATTAGAAAATCAACAGGCGACGAAGTTTATGGATTCACAATGCCGCTTGTAACAGATTCTCAGGGGCATAAATTTGGAAAAAGTGAAGGAAATGCATTATGGCTAGATAAAGAGAAAACATCAAGCTATGAGTTATATCAATTTTTCTTAAATGTTGAAGATTCAATGGTAATTGATTACTTAAAAATATATACATTCCTTTCAAAAGAAGAAATTGAAGAACTAGAAGTAAAAAATAATGAGCATCCTGAATACAGAGAAGCACATAAAGCACTAGCCAGAGAAATAATCACGTTCTTGCATGGTAAAGAAGAATATGAAAAAGCAGTTAACTTAGCGGAACATTTATTTAATAATAAGTTTCAGGATTTATCAAAAAAAGACATAGAAGATTTATTTAAAAATCAAGATATTAAAGATGTTGAAGCAAATGTAAACATATTAGATTTACTTATAAATATGGGAGTTGCAAAAAGTAAAAGAGAAGCAAGAGAATTTGTAACAACAGGTGCAATATCAATAAATGGAGAAAAAATAACAGATATAGAAAAAGAAATAACAGAAGAAAATTTCATTGAAAATACATATATCATAGTAAGAAGAGGAAAGAAAAATTACTATATTGGAAAAAAATAAAAAAAATTAGCAATCTCTATTGACAATTGCTAAAATTAGATGTATTATATTAGCAGTCTAAAAAAAGACTGCTAATTTTTTTAGAGGTGAAAAAATGTTAGAATTAAGACAAAGACGTGTTTTACAGGCAATTGTAGAACAGTACATAAATACTGCAGAACCTGTCAGCTCTGGAACGATTGTTGAACAATACGATTTAGGATGTAGCAGTGCAACAATTAGAAATGACATGGCAGAGCTTGAAAAACATGGATATTTAGAAAAGCCACATACATCTTCTGGAAGAATTCCATCAGCTAAAGGCTACAGATTTTATGTTGATGAACTTATAAATGAAGAAAATATAAGTTTAGACGAAATTCAATATATTAAATCAAAACTTGAAACAAAAGTAAACGAAATGGAAGAACTTACAAAAATTGCAACAGATACACTATCAGAAATTACACATTATACAACTGTAGCAATAGGACCAGATGCTAACAACAATATAATTACAGATGTTAAATTTATGGCTCTCGGTAACAGAATATTAATGGCTGTTGTTTTAACAGAAAATGGAGCTATAAAAGAAACAATTATAAAATATAACGAAGATATAACAGAAAACCAAATAGAAAGCTTAAATCATTTATTTAAGAACAAATTAATTGGAAAGCCATTGACTAAAATAGATAAACCAATGGAAGAATATATATTAGAATCAATGGAAGACTTGGTAGATGTTATTGAACCAATAATTAACCAAATGAATAAATCACTTGAAAAATCTGATGAATTATACTTAGAAGGTGCAAACAACGTATTTGATTTTCCAGAATTTAAAAGAGTAGATACCGCTAGAAACTTCTTAAGTATTCTAGATGAAAAAGATCAAGTAATGGAAATATTGAATTCAGGACTTGCAAAAGACATAAATGTATATATTGGAGAAGAAAATGAAAAAGAAGAACTTAAAGATTTAAGTATAGTAACATTTAAACATACAGTAGGTAATAAAGACCTTGGGACAATAGGAATTATCGGACCAAAAAGAATGGACTATTCAAAAGTTATTTCTGTAATGAAGTATATAAGTAAAAAATTAAATGAAAAATTTGATGATAATGAGTAAAGGAGGAATAGATTAAATGGCTGAGGATAATTTAAATGAACAAGAAGAATTAAAAGAAAAAATCTCTACAGAAAAAGAACTTGATGAAACAATGGACAGATTAAAAAGAGTAATGGCAGAGTTTGAAAATTACAAAAAAAGGAATACTAAAGAAAGAGAAAATTTATATAATTCTCTTATTGCAGATATAGTAGCATCTTTCTTACCAGTAATGGATAACCTAGAAAAAGCTACTCAAACAGAAACAAAAGACGAAAATATGAAACAAGGAATTGAACTTGTAGTAAAACAAATAAAAGATATATTTACAAAATTTGGTGTTGAAACGATTGAAACAGTCGGAACCCCATTTGATCCTGAAGTACACGAAGCTGTAAGCATGGTACAAGACGAAACTTTAGGAGAAAAGATAGTAAAAGAAGAATTTAGAAAAGGTTATAAAATAGGAACAAAAGTAATACGCCATGCAATGGTTATAGTAGCAAATTAGAATGAAAAACATATTAGCCCAACGGCGGAATTGAATAAATTTAGTTATTAATTTTTAAATATATATTTTAAAAGGAGGATGACATATATGTCAAAAATTATTGGTATCGACTTAGGTACAACAAATTCATGTGTAGCAGTTATGGAAGGTGGGGAAGCAGTTGTTATTCCAAATCCAGAAGGAAATAGAACAACACCATCTGTAGTTGCTTTTTCAAAAAATGGTGAAAGATTAGTTGGACAAATTGCAAAACGTCAAGCAGTTACAAATCCAGATCACACTGTTATTTCAATCAAAAGAGACATGGGAACAGATAAAAAGGTTAATATTGAAGGAGATGAATTCTCTCCACAAGAAATTTCAGCAATGATATTACAAAAATTAAAATCAGATGCAGAAAACTATTTAGGACAAAAAGTAACACAAGCTGTTATTACAGTTCCTGCATACTTTAGTGATAGCCAAAGACAAGCAACAAAAGATGCTGGTAAAATAGCTGGTCTAGAAGTTTTAAGAATTATAAACGAACCAACTGCAGCAGCACTTGCTTATGGTATGGATAAAGAAGAAAATGACCAAAAAATAATGGTTTACGATTTAGGTGGAGGAACATTCGATGTTTCTATACTTGAAATTGGTGACGGTGTATTTGAAGTTCTTGCTACAAGCGGAAACAACAGATTAGGTGGAGATGACTTCGACGAAAGAATTATTAAATACTTAGTTGATGAATTCAAAAAATCAAATGGTATTGATTTAAGCCAAGATAAAATGGCAATGCAAAGATTAAAAGAAGCAGCAGAAAAAGCTAAAATTGAATTATCAGGTGTTGGACAAACAAACATTAATTTACCATTCATTACAGCTGATAGCACAGGACCAAAGCACTTAGACGTAACATTAACTAGAGCAAAATTTGAAGAATTAATTAGAGATTTAATTGAAGCTACAACAGGACCTGTAACACAAGCATTAAAAGATGCTGGATTAACAGCAGATAAAATTGACCAAGTATTATTAGTTGGTGGTTCAACCAGAGTTCCAGCAGTTCAAGAAGCTGTTAAAAAAATAACAAACAAAGAACCAAACAAGGGAATAAACCCAGATGAATGTGTTGCAATAGGTGCATCAATTCAAGGTGGAGTACTTTCAGGAGATGTTAAAGATTTAGTATTATTAGATGTAACACCATTATCATTAGGTATTGAAACATATGGTGGGGTATTCAC
>JAZQOX010000006.1:0-2105 GCA_045628105.1 Clostridia bacterium
TTCACATGGGGGTTTTCTAATTATGAGAAATTATTCAATAGAGCAACGTGCATGTAGATTAGCACATTATATAGTAGACTCAAAAGATACAGTAAGAGGTGCTGCAAAAAAGTTTGGCGTAAGTAAGAGCACAGTACATACGGATGTGACGGTTCAGAACGGTTTTGAAAAGAAAATAAAAATACCTGAAAGTATTGAAATTAAAGGCGTTTTCTTATCAACAATAAACCCTGTTGTTAAAATGAAAATGCTGATAAAATAATAAATATAAAAAGAAAAACATCAATTTTAAAAATTGGTGTTTTTTAGGAATAGTGTGTTATTTAAAAAAAGAAGAGTATAAATTTTATTGCAAAATTTGTACTCTTCTTTTATAATAATATTATTAAAACATATAGTAATATATTTGTATAAAAGGAGATTACAAATGATAAACGAAGTTAAAAGTTTAGTTTTTGATTTAATTCAAGATGAAATTTCAAACTTAACTCAAAGAAAACAGGAAATATGTGCTGAATTAGAACGAAGAGAAAAAGAAGTGGAAAAATTAAAAAATGAATTAAATAAACCAACTATGCATTTTTCTTTTTTTCAAAGATTATTTACCAAAAGGAAAGAATATAGATATCTTAAATTATTACCAGAAAGAATTAGCGTACTTGAAGGGATTATTGACGTAGAAAGACGAAATGTTGAAAGTGAAATTAGAAATTTTGGAATAGATAAGAAAATGGATGAGCTAAGAGCTAAAGAACAAAAAGTCAAAGAAGCTAAGACATTACATGATTTAGAAATTCATCCAGCAAAAGCAATGGTTTTATTAGAGAATGTAGGAATTCAGCCTGTTTTAACAGCTGAGGATAAAGTTGAGTCGAAAATTCAGAGTGATTTTTCAGATTTAAGCTCATTAGTATTTGTACACAAGACAAGATATTTGCCCGAGAACAGTGAAATTAAAACAACAAATAATGCTGGTGTAAAGCATAAATATACTGTTAATATAGATGGAATGAATTATGATTTCTTATGTCAATCTGAAAGAAGAACTGTACACGGTACTTCAAATGGTGAAGTTACAGGACATTTACTTGGAGAATGGAAAGACTGCAAATATGCTATTATTATACCTTTTTCAGATATACCAAGAGGACATGTTAGTGTAGCAGTTCCTGCAGATATAACTGTAAGAGACAATGTTAGAATAACACAAAATAGTTGGATATTATGTCCAAGAAATGAAGTGGAGGATGCACAGAAGAAAAATCCAAAAGTACATGTATTAGGTTATGATGGTGAAAATGTACAAGGATATGCAGATTCTTTTATAACACAATTAGGATACAAAAAAGAAAGAATTGGTCAAGTTAACTGGGAACCAATATCTGGAGAAAAAGATGATGGTCCAGAATTTTATGGACTAATGGAACAAAACTTTATTAAGCAACAAAAACATTTTGATTCTGAAGATAAGCGTGAAGAAATGCAAATGGAAGATATAAGTATAATAATCGAAATATGTAAAATTATAAAGGATAATGGATTAATTAACAATGAGGCAGATATAGAAAGAATTTCAAATCAAATATCAAAAAATATAACTGTTGTTGATAAGCATGGAGAAAGACAAAAATGGTATATAGGTATAGCTCATATGAGAGCAAGTAGAATAAGTATACTTGCAAAGAGATTGGAAAATAATGGCTTCAAAATTGATGATAAATATAAAAAGTTTTTGACAGGTATCAGCAATGCGACAAATGGAGAAACAGTTAGAGAAAGTATAGAAAAAGAAGAAAGTTGTTACGAATGTCAAAATTCTAATATAGCAGAATTTTATAAAGAATATAAAAATGCAGATTATGCAACAAAAGATGATGTTATTTTAAGGTCTATTTTTAAGGCCGTTGGCCAATCAATATTAAAAGAAAAAGAAGAAGAACAGGAGAGATAAGATAAATAGCAATATTACAATATTGATGAAAAAAGAAGATTGAAATATATAGTAATATTATAAGATTTATATGAGGAGGAAATTAATATGGAAAACTTTGAGAGATTTATAGGAAAAAATGTCAAAATCACAGTGGCATTTGGAGGGATAATTC
>JAZQOX010000007.1:0-2387 GCA_045628105.1 Clostridia bacterium
GGTAGCCAAGGTGAAAAAGGAAAAGAGCAACAAGGTAGCCAAGGTGAAAAAGGAAAAGAGCAACAAAATAGCCAGGGTGAAACAGAAAAAGAACAACAAAGTAGCCAAGGTGAAACAGAAAAAGAACAACAAAGTAGCCAAAAAGATAGCGAAGAGTGGCAAGGTGATGACCATAGCCTATGGGAGAAAAAATTAAAAAAACAGAACAATGAAGATGGAATAGCAAAAAAAATTTTAAAAAGTATAGAAAAATTAATAAAACATGAAGAAGAAAATAAACCAGAAATAGCCGATGGAGTAAATGAAAAAGATGAGTTTGATAAGAACAGAGAAGATAAACGTAAAAGTTTTAGAGACAGTATTAAACATACTCAAATAGAAATGATGGGAAGAACAATAGAAGAAATAACATTAGGGAACATAGGAGAAAGTGCTGAAAGTATTGATTGGACAGAATTAATTCGAAAAGAAATAGAAAAAAGTGAAATAATATGGAGCCGAAGACGTTCGATAAAAGAAAATAATTATGCATATAGATTAGGAGAGAACGATATTGAAGATGAAGCAGAAACGGAAGTAATGATAGATGCATCTGGATCTGTGGATGTTGAGTTAATTAAAGCATTCTTAAGAATAGTAAAGCAATTAGTAAAAGAAACTAAATTAAGAGTTGGATGTTTTAATACAATATTTGATGGTATGAGAGATATAAAAACAGAGGAAGACATTGAAAATTTTTACATTTCAGACGAAATGAGGGCTGCAGGTTGGAATACAGACTTAGATTTACCAGTAAGGTGTTTCTCACGAGATAGTAAAATAAATAAATTAGTTTTTACAGATGGTGTGGCATTAAATACATATATGCCAAAGGACGATTTGAAAAATGAAAAAGTTATTTGGTTAGTATACGGAAACAAAGACTTTGACCCATGTTGTGGAAGAGTTATACATATTTCTGAAGAACAATTAGAAAGATTACAATCAATAGATAAAGACGACGATGAACAGGAAATCTAAAAGAATGTTAAGTACTGAAAAAGGACAGTTTTAAACCGTCCTTTTTTGTTACTTAAAATTTAGAAATTGCGTTATTTTCAATAAATCTTGATATATTTTTAACAGAAACTCCTGTTCCAAAAGATAAGCTATCAACAGATTCCACAGAAGGAGAATTAATAATATAATTATTTAAAGTATAAATATCTTGTTTATCTTTAACTGAACATGCTGAGCAAACAGAATCAGCAGATGTAAAGAAACAACCGCATCTAACACATTTTTTTAGTTCCATAAAACATCAATCCTTTCAACGTTTTTTAATTTTATTTATTGTATCATAAAAGATAAAAAAAAGAAATATTATGGGGAAGAATTTTGAAATAAAATTTTAATATTTCTATTGACAGAAAACTTTATTGAATGTAAAATAGAATAGTACAGAAATTAAATATATTAGAATATAGATATATATAATAAATCTGAACATTGAAAATTAAATAAGTAAAGAGGTGTTTTGTATGAATGAGACAACATTAGTTATTATCACCTTTCTTATCTCAGCAGTTATTTGTGTTCCATTAGGAATATTAATAAGAAAAAAAACAGCGGAATCTAAAATCAAAAGCGCGGAAAGTGAAGCAAATAGAATTTTATCAAACGCAAAAAAAGAGGCAGAAAATGCAAGAAAAGAGGAAATTCTAAAAGCTAAAGAGGAAGTTTTACAGTCAAAAAATGAATTAGATCAAGAAATTAAAGAGAGAAGAAGTGAGGTACAACTACAAGAAAAGAGATTATTCCAAAGAGAGGAAGCTCTAGAAAGACGTTCTGACAATTTTGAAAAAAGAGAAAAAGAGCTAGAAAGAGAACTTCAAGATTTAGACAACAAGAAAAAATCACTAGAAGATGTTTATGGTAAACAAATAGCAGAATTACAAAGAATAGCAGGATTATCAAGAGAAGATGCAAAGAAAATGTTATTACAGCAATTAGATAAAACTTTAAATGACGAAAAAGCAGCACTTATAAAATCTGTGGAAGCAGATGCAAAACAAAATGCGAATAAAAAAGCAAAAGAAATTATTGGATATGCTATTCAAAAATGTGCAGCAGATCATACATCAGAAACAACTGTATCTGTAGTTACTTTACCAAATGATGACATGAAAGGAAGAATTATTGGTAGAGAAGGTCGTAACATAAAAATGTTAGAAACCTTAACAGGTATTGACTTAATAATAGATGATACCCCAGAAGCTGTAATTATTTCCGGATTTGATCCATTAAGAAGAGAAGTTGCAAGAATTGCTTTGGAAAAATTAATTGAAGATGGAAGAATTCATCCTGCAAAAATAGAAGAAATGGTTGAAAAAGCAAAAGAAGAAGTT
>JAZQOX010000008.1:0-21045 GCA_045628105.1 Clostridia bacterium
ACAGAAAAAGAAGGAGTTTTCTCTTTATGGAAAGGACACAATCCTAAGAAATTTCTACCCTTACTATAAACAATCCCTTCAGGAGAGTTTATATATTTAGGTAGAGAATTATCTAGAACTCTGCCACCAAATGCAATGTATCTGTTTCTAACATCTTGTATTGGAAACATCAAACGATTTTTGTAAACATCACTATATCCATAACTCGTTTTTTTAACTAAATTTGATGCTAAGATTTCATCATCCTTAAATCCTTTTTCTTTTAGATATCTATATACTTCGTTACCTCCGGTTTGAATATCCAATCATAAATTTTTTTAATGTATTATTGTCAAGTTTTCTTTTCTTTACATATTCCTGTGCTTGTTTAGCTGCAGGTTTATATAAATTTTCATGGTACAAGTTTGCAACTAATTCATTGATTTCATAAACTTTTTGCTTTAAATAATCTTTTTGTTTATCTTGTTCACTATTTGATGTAGGCAAAGTAATACCAGATTTATCTGCAAGAAATTCAATAGCTTCTTTGTATCCTATATTTTCTATCTTGCAAGTAAAACTTATAACATCTCCTCCAACTCCACAGCCGAAGCAATGAAATATTTGTTTATCCGGAGAAACAGAAAAAGAAGGAGTTTTCTCTTTATGGAAAGGACACAATCCTAAGAAATTTCTACCACTTCTTTTTAATGTTACATATTGTGATATTACATCTACTATATCATTATTAACCTTTATTTCATCAATAAGATTTTCGCTATATCGCACCATCTTTAGCACCTTTCTTATATAATATTCGACACAAAAGTAATAATACCTGCTTTTATTTACATAAAATTCTTTTTGAAACTCACTTTCCCAATTGGGGACGTATTTAAATTGGGAAAAAATCACAATTTAAATACGTCCCCAATTGGGATAAAAATAAAGAAAAGTTAGATTACTCTAACTTTTTCTCTATTAGTTATTTTCTTGTTTTACTACTTCTTTACCGTCGTAATATCCACAGTTTGGGCAAACTCTATGTGGCATTACAGGTTCTCCACAATGTTTGCATTTTGCAAAATTTGGTTCTTCTAATTTCCATGTTGATCTTTTTGTTCTTGTTCTTTCTTTAGACCATCTTCTTTTTGGTTGTGCCATAAAATTCCCTCCTCTACAGTACATCTATTTAATCTATATACTTTCAAATTTTTAGCTACCAAAATAGTATACTAGAAAAATATAAATTTGTCAAGTATTAACAAACATTTTTCCTTTTTTTATAAAAAAACTGTTCTTTTCTAAAATTCATAGAGAATTAAATATGTTCATCTACCCACTTTTAGTCTGACATCTTTTAGTAGTTTCCATAAAATTGTATTTATCAATATTTTGTGATATAATATATGTAATTGCTTTGTTTAAGCAAAATATATAACATGGAGGTATAAAAGCCATGGAAAGTAACGCTTTCCTGCCGGAATCTATGTATTCATTAGATCCGGAAATTATGCGGAAAACTCTACGTGTTGGTGACTTTGTCACTTGTAAAGTAGTTGTCCGTGATTTTGACACCAACACATTTTACCTTGACCTTGGCTCTGGTGTTTGGGGAACAATGTGTTTTGGCGATAGTACTATTTATAGAATCTATCGTGAAGACGATCCAACAGTTCTCTGTTTTAATGTTTCGGGTTTAATTAATCGAACCATTCGAGCCGAAGTTGTCAAGATCAATGACGACGGAAGCTATGTCCTTTCTAGACGAGAGCATATGAAAAAAGCTCTCGAATATCTAAAAGGAAAAGACAGTTGTCTAAACGCAGTTGTCACCAGCGTTTTAGGTGAAAAAAATGTCATGGTTGACATAGGAGGAGGAGTATTAGCTCTTATTCCTCCAAAAGAATTATATCCTTGTTTTGTTAAGAACGTGAAGGATGTTGTTTATATTGGGAAGCAATTTCCTGTTACATTTTCTTACGACGAGGAGACATGTCATTTTTCCGCTTCGCGACTTGGTGCATTACCACCTGTCGAAGAATCTTTGTTTCCTCATCAAATCGTGTCGGTAAAAATCGTAGAACTAAAAGAGACTTTTTTCAGTAGCTTTAAAGGAAGAGTCATCTATTCCTATTATGTAGCAATAGCTGAAAAATATAAGGGAATTCTTGACACTCCGATTCAAGTTAAGCCTGGGGCTAGAGGTACCGCAATTGTAAAAAACCTCCCACCTAAAGGAGCTCGTCTTCGGTCGTTCCGCGAAAAGCGTTAACTAAAAGAAGAAGCGCAGTTTATACTGTGCTTCTTCTTTTATTATTTGCATTCTTTTTCTTCTTTGCATGTTCCTTTGTAATCTTTACATTCCATTTTTACACCTTTTAAACATCTTCCTTGTTTTCTACATTCAACACATTGTTTACAATGTTTAACTTTGTTAGCCCAAAATTGAATTTCATAATGTTTATCAGGACATAATGGTCCAAATACAAATTCTCCATCCTTATCTGTAAATGTGTGTGATACAGGTTTTCTCTCTATTTTTCCACAATCATGAGATACCTCTATTAGTTTAACAACAGCATCTTCAATTGGTTCTTTATAGAAATCTCGTATAACTCCAAAGATTACATCTCTGTTGTCACCTGGTAGATTAATTTCTAAATCATATTGAGTTCCCTTTTCAACAAATCCATCAACCTTTATGTCATCACATTTTTTATTTTCATCGAATTCCATTGTTTTTCCACCTTCCTATAATAGGTATGTTTGGAAACCATACCTATTATAATATATGTATTTTAATAAAAAACGTGAAAAAGAGTAGATATAAACTCTACTCCTCTTTTTTATATATCATAAAAATATGTTGCTTCCATATCTGCTTCGTGTAGTAACAATGCTAGTGGATATTTTTTAAATGCCTGTCCTAAAGTTCCATATTGTTCTTTTGGTTCAGAAAATCCCATATGCCAACGTATTGCATATTTTTCTTCATTAGTTAGTTTTATGTATTCTGTAATCATCATAACTGATTTTTCACCATGGCCATATGGTATTGTATCTTCTATAGCGTAATATGGTACCTTTTCCCATTCGCCTTTTGCATTTTTAGCATTTCTATAATCTACTTTGTAAAAGTTGACTTTGCATAAATCGTGTAGTAATGTTACAATAATTAATGTTTCCTCGCTTACTTCTAATTTATGAAATGCCACCTTTTCTTTTAGTATTTCATACACTTTATAGCTATGTTCTATTAAACCACATTTATATGCGCCATGATATTTTGTACTTGCAGGAGCATCATAATAATCTGATTTTTCCAAAAAATCCATTAATTCGTCCATTCCTGGGCGATTTATTGTATTTAATAATTCCTTTACTTTTTCTTTCATTGTTTTCTCCCAATATTCTTTATAATGTTTGTGGGTCGTCGAGGGCGGCAACCCACAAACATTTCATTGCAAATTTAAATCATATTTTATTGTTATAGGTCCGCCGATGGCGGCAGCCCATACATTATGCTGTTTCAACATTTGGTGTTTGTTTAGTTTTTCTTTTTTTAATAACTCCTCTTTTAGTATCAACTTCCTCAGCTTTGCATAGTTCTAAAATTGGAGGAGCTTTATTTATTACAGTGTCCTTTGTTATTGTGCACTTTTCAATTCTCATATTGCTTGGAATATCAAACATAATATCTCTCATTATGTCTTCTATTATTGAACGTAAACCTCTTGCACCTGTATTTCTTTCAATTGCTTTATCAACAATTGCATTTAGAGCCTCTTGTTCAAATTCAAGTTCTACTCCATCTAGTTCTAAAAGCTTTTTATATTGTTTAACAAGAGCATTTTTCGGTTTTGTAACAATTTCAATTAATGCTTCTCTGTTTAATTCTTGAAGTGTCGCAATTATTGGAAGTCTTCCTACAAACTCTGGAATCAATCCAAATTTTAATAAATCTTGAGGTAATAATTCTTCAAATATTTTGTATTTATCTGCTAATTCTTTTTTACTTTCTATTTGAGCACCGAATCCTAATGATTTTTTGTTAGTTCTTTCTTTTATTATTTTTTCAAGTCCTTCAAATGCTCCTCCACATATAAATAAAATATTTGATGTATCAATTTGAATAAATTCTTGATGTGGATGTTTTCTTCCACCTTGTGGTGGAACTGATGCTACAGTTCCTTCTACAATTTTAAGTAAAGCTTGTTGTACTCCTTCACCACTTACATCTCTTGTTATAGATGGATTTTCAGATTTTCTTGTTATTTTATCTATTTCATCTATATAAATTATTCCCTTTTGTGCTTTTTCTACATCAAATTCAGCCGCTTGAATTAGTTTTAAAAGAATGTTTTCAACGTCTTCTCCAACATATCCAGCCTCTGTAAGTGTTGTAGCATCAGCTATTGCAAATGGTACATTTAAAATTCTCGCTAGTGTTTGTGCAAGTAATGTCTTTCCACATCCTGTTGGTCCAAGTAGCAATATGTTGCTTTTTTGTATTTCAACATCATCTATTATTTCTTTACAATTTATTCTTTTGTAATGGTTATATACGGCAACAGCTAAAGTCTTTTTAGCCTCGTCTTGACCAATTACATATTCGTCTAAAACGTTTTTTATTTCCTGTGGTGTTGGTATTTCCTCATTTTTTACATCCTCATAACCAAGTTCTTCATCATAAACTTCGCTTTCAATAATATTGTTGCAAACGTTTATACACTCGTCACAAATGTAAACTGATTTAGGTCCGGCAATTAGCTTTTTTACCATTTCTTGAGCTTTACCACAGAAGGAACATCTTATTTCGTTTTCCTCTTTTTTATTTGCCATTTATTTTCTTCCTTTCAAAATTATTTTCTATAATCAAGTATACCGTCTATTAAACCATATTTTAAAGCTTCTTCTGCAGTCATATAATGATCTCTTTCTGTATCTTTTTCTATTTGTTCTAAGCTTTGGCCAGTTTTTTCACTTAATAATTTGTTTAATTTTTCTCTTGTTTTTACCATATGATCTGCATGAATTTTAATTTCTGTTGTTTGTCCAGCTAATCCCCCAGATATTAATGGTTGATGAATTAACACTTCTGCATTTGGTGTTGCAAATCTTTTTCCTTTTGTTCCACATGCTAATAATACAGAACCCATACTTGCTGCTAAGCCAACACATATTGTTGTAACTGGGCATTTTATATAATTCATTGTATCTACTATTGCCATTCCATCTGTTATTGATCCTCCTGGGCTATTTATATAAAAAGATATTTCTTTATCTGGATCTTCTGATTCTAAGAATAACATTTGTGCAACTATTAAACTTGCTGTAACATGGTTTACATCTTCACTTAAGAATATTATTCTATCTTTTAAAAGTCTTGAGAATATATCATATGATCTTTCTCCTCTGCTTGTTTGTTCAATTACATAAGGTACCAAACTATTTTGTTCCATACTTATCATTCCTTTCCCTTTTAAAGCTTAATTTTAAGCCAAAATTCTAACATTTAAGGGGCTAGAACAAGGTTCTAGCCCCTTGTAAACTCTGCTTATTTTATTTTAGCATTATCTACAATATAATGAATTGTTTTTTCAGATTTTAAAGATTCTTCAACGTATTTTCTTAATTGTGGATTGTCTTTAACTTCTTCTTCTTTTTGTCCATACATTTCAGCCATTTCTTTAATTTTTGCACCAATTTCTTCTTCTGTTACTTCAATCTTGCTATCTTTCATTATTGCTTCTAATACTAAGTTTGTTTTAACTTGTTTTTCAGCTTGTTCTTTGTATTCATCTCTGAATTCTTTTTTAGTTTTTCCAATCATTTGTAGATATTGGTCTAAATTCATTCCTTGATAACTTAATCTTTGTGAAATATCTTGTTCCATATTATCAATTTGTGTTTCTACCATTCCACTTGGAATATCAACTGTTGCATTTTTACATACTTCTTCAATTGCTGCCTCTTCAAGTTCGAAGTGTGCTTTTGATTCATTTTCTTTTTCTTTCTTTTCTTTTATAGATTTTTTCCAATCTGCTAATGTATCAAATTCACTTGCATCTTTAGCAAATTCATCATTAATTTCTGGTAATTCTTTCTTTTTAATTTCATGTAATTTAATTTTGAATGTTGCATCTTTTCCAGCTAAGTCTTTTGAAGGATATTCTTCTGGGAATTTAACTTGAATATCTTTGTTTTCATCAATTTTCATTCCAACTATTTGATCTTCAAATCCTGGTATAAATTTGTTGCTACCAATTTCTAATTCATAATTTTCAGCCTTTCCACCATCAAATGCTTTTCCATCTGCAAATCCTTCGAAATCAATTATTGTGATATCACCTTTTTCTACAGGTCTGTCTTCTACGGCAACTAATCTTGCATTGTGTTCTGCTGCATGATTTAATTCATGTTCAATGTCTTCATCAGATACATTATACTCTACTTTTTTTATTTCTATACCTTTATATTTTCCAAGTTTAACTTCTGGTTTTGTTTGAACAACTGCTGTGAATATTAAATCTTTTCCAGATTCAATTTGAATTATATCGATTTCTGGTTTGCTTACAGCTTCAATTTTGTTGTCTTCTAGTCCTTTTGCATATACTTCTGTTGCTACTTCATTAAAAGCATCTTCATAAAATATTTGAATACCATATGCTTTTTCAACCATTTTAAAAGGAGCTTTTCCTTTTCTAAAACCTGGTATATTAAAATACTTTGCACTTTTTTTGTATACAGTTTGTATAGCTTCATCAAATTTTTCAGCTTCTACTGTAAATTCTAATTTAACTTCGTTTGCTTTGTTTTCTACATTTTCTACTTTTACTTTCATTGAAAACTCAATCCTTTCTATATAGCTAAAATTAACTATAACATTATATCACAAAATTAAAGTTTTGCAATAGTTTCAGGGAATTATTTCCAAAATAACAATGTTTCTTTTTTATTTAAAACATGTTTTAATATTTCTAACCCTGCTATTATTGCTCCTCCTAGGATAAAAAATATTATGCTAAAGCTTGATAATGTCATTGCTGTTTGTGGTATTTCTAATGTTGTTGGGCCCATTATTATTGAGAATATTGAGCCTAGCATTAAGCCTAGTATTGCATATACCATTTGTGAACGGTGTTTTTCTAAGCATCTCCTTGCTAGTTTTGCAAATAGCATTACCCCAACTATTAAGCCTATTCCAAATATTATTAGGCTTGGTAATACTGAAAATTTAAATCCTAACAAAGCTTTTATATTATTCATTATTGGTATATATAGTCCAAATATCAAAAGTATTGTTGAGCCTGATATTCCTGGTAGTATCATTGCTGATATTGCAATCATTGCAGCTATAAACAAATAAGCTATTGTACCTATGTTTAATTTTTGTAAATCCATATTTGCATTTGCTTTCATGCTAATTAATGTTATTGCAACAACTAACGCAATTCCAAGTATTGCAAATACTATATTCTTATATTTTCCTTTTACAGAATCTTTTTCTTCTTTTATTACCAATGGAATTGCAAATATGATAAATCCTAAAAAAAGTGAACTCATTTCGTAAATTTTTGTTGTAAATAGGCTTGATAATATACTTGCTACAAGTAAAAAACCAACTCCCCATCCTATTCCAATTTTTATTAAATATATAAATGCTTTTTTCTTTTCTTCCCAGTTGCCTCTAAATAAATCATCTATAGATGTAATAAATTTATCATAGAATCCTAAAATAAATGCTACTGTTCCACCTGATACTCCTGGTACGCTATCCGCTAAAGCCATACAGAATCCATTAATAAAGTTTGTTATTATTTCCTTTAATTTTTTCATTTTTACCCTCTCTTATGTGTATATAATTGTGCTCTTATATTTTATGTGTAGTCTACCACATCAATCCAATTCATTAATATATTTTTTTCTTCTTCACTTGCTTTTGATAAGTGAGCTGCTGCAACTATTGGTATCCATTTTTGTATATAGTGTTTTTCAATATTTGCCTTTTCTGAGAATAGTTTTAAATATTTCTCTGCTTTTTCTTTTTCCCCATGCAAATTAAAAAGTAAATACGTTCTTGCAGCATCAGCTGATGAATTTCCTTGTGTTACGTGTGCCCAATCTATTACAAATGCTGTACCATCATTTCTGATTATAACATTTGATGGGTTATAATCCCCATGGCAAATGCATTTGTGTCTTGGCATACTTTCTAATCTCGTATTTAAATCAAATTTTATACTATCGTTTAAATCTGCTTCTTGAATTTTATCCTTCATTTTGTCTTTTAGTTTTATTAGTTTTGGTGATTGATGTGATAATATTTGTAATTGTATATCAGTAAACAAATTTAAATATTCGTCTTCTTTTTCCGGATGTTCTTTCATTAATTCTTCTAAGTTTTTCCCATCAATATGTTCAGAAATGAGTGCCCATCTATTTTCTACTTTCTTTACTTCTAAAAGTTTTGGAATGTTAAGACCTGTTTCTTCAACTCTTGATTGATTTAAGGCTTCGTTTAATATATTTGATTTTGAATAGTTTTCAATAAATAATTTTATTGTTTTGTCATTATCTCTATATACTGTTTTGGTTTTTCTCTCTGCAATTACTTCCATTATCTTTCACCTCCATAATAAGCGTTTAAATACATTTCTTTTATTTCTTCTATTAAAGGATATCTCGGATTTGCTCCTGTACATTGGTCGTCAAAAGCTTGTTTACTCATTTCATCAAGTCTATCTAAGAATTCTTTTTCGTCAATTCCATATTCTTTTATTGTCTTCTTTATTCCAATCTTTTCTTTTAATTCATCAATTGCTTTTATTAAATTTTCTACTTTTTCTTCGTCACTTTCTCCTTCTAAATTTAAATATTCCGCAATTTCGGCATATCTTCTTAAAGTATGTGGATAACTATATTGTGGGAATGTTCCCATTTTAACTGGTGTCTCACTGCTATTAAATCTAATAACTTCATCTATCATTAAAGCATTTGCTATTCCATGTGGAATGTGGTAAAAAGCTCCCAATTTATGTGCCATTGAGTGACATACTCCTAAAAATGCATTTGCAAAAGCCATTCCAGCCATTGTTGCAGCATTTGCCATTTTTTCTCTTGCCTCTACATCATTTTCTCCATTTTCATATGCTCTTGGTAAATATTCAAAAATAGTTTTTAATGATCTTAAAGCTAACCCATCTGTATAATCTGTTGCCATCATTGAAGCATATGCTTCTAAGTCGTGTGAGACTGCATCTATTCCTGAAGCTGCTGTTAATCCTTTTGGTGCTTTCATCATGTAATCGCAATCAACTATAGCCATTTTAGGCATTAGTTCATAATCCGCTAGTGGATATTTTATTCCTGTTTTTTCATCTGTAATTACTGCAAAAGGTGTAACTTCTGAACCTGTTCCTGCACTTGTTGGAACAGCTATAAAATATGCTTTTTCTCCCATTTTAGGGAATGTATATATTCTCTTTCTTATATCAGAGAATCTCATTGCCATATCCATAAAATCTACTTCTGGATGTTCGTACATAACCCACATAATTTTAGCAGCATCCATTGCACTTCCTCCTCCAATTGCTATTATACAATCAGGCTTAAAGTTGTTAATTTCATTTACACCTTCCTCAGCATTGCCAAGTGTTGGGTCTGGCTGAACATTAAAGAATATTGCATGGGCTATTCCCATTTCTTCTAATTTTGTTGTGATTGGTTTTGTATAGCCATTCTCATATAAAAATTTATCTGTTACAATAAATACTCTTTCTTTATTTAATATAGTTTTTAATTCTTCAAGTGCTACTGGTAAGCATCCTTTCTTAATATATACCTTTTCTGGTACTCTAAACCAAAGCATATTTTCTCTCCTCTCTGCTATTGTTTTTATATTTAATAAATGTTTTACTCCTACATTTTCAGATACTGAATTTCCACCCCATGAACCACATCCTAATGTTAGTGATGGTGTTAATCTAAAGTTGTATAAATCACCTATTCCACCTTGAGATGATGGAGTATTAATTAAAATTCTTCCTGTTTTCATAATATGTGAAAATTTTTCTATTTTTTCACTGCCAGCTTCAACATTAATATATAGTGATGAAGTATGTCCAAGCCCTCCGTCTTCAATTAATTTTTCTGCCTTTTGAGTAGCATCATCAAAATCTTTAGCTTTGTACATTGCAAGTACCGGTGATAACTTCTCATGTGCAAACTCTTCTGATAAATCTGTGCTTGTTACTTCTCCTATTAGTATCTTTGTATTTTCTGGCACTTCAACTCCTGCAAGTTTTGCGATTGTATAAGCTTTTTGTCCTACTATTTTCGCATTTAAAGCACCATTAATTATTATTGTTTTTCTTACCGCTTCTAATTCAGTTTCATTTAGTACATAGCAGCCTCTTTTTAAAAATTCTTTTCTAACTTTTTCGTATATTGGTTCTGCTATAATAACTGATTGTTCAGAAGCACATATCATGCCATTATCAAATGTTTTAGAATGTATTATTGAATTTACCGCTAATAAAATATCTGCGGTTTCATCTATTACTGCTGGCGTATTTCCAGCCCCAACACCAATTGCTGGCTTTCCACTTGAGTATGCTGCTTTAACCATACCTGGTCCTCCTGTTGCTAGAATTGTATCAGCCTCTTTCATTACCATGTTTGTTAGTTCTAATGAAGGAACATCTATCCAGTCTATAATATTTTCTGGTGCTCCAGCTTTTACTGCTGCTTCTAATACAAGTTTTGCTGCTGCGATACTTGAATTTTTAGCTCTTGGATGTGGACTTATAATTATTCCATTTCTAGTTTTTAAAGCTAACAAAGTTTTAAATATTACAGTAGATGTTGGATTTGTTGTTGGAATTACAGCCGCAATAATACCTATTGGTTCTGCTATTTTCTTTATTCCATAAACTTTATCTTCTTCTATTAATCCACATGTTCTTGTGTTTCTATATGCATTATATATATATTCAGATGCAAAGTGATTCTTTATAACCTTATCTTCAAGTATTCCCATTCCAGTTTCGTTAACTGCCATTTCAGCCAATGTAATTCTAGCTTGATTCGCTGCGATTGCGGCTGCTTGGAATATTTTATCAACTTGTTCTTGAGTAAATTTTGAATATTTTTCTTGTGCTTCACGTGTTCTTTTAAATGCTTTTTCGAGACTTTCAATGTCATCTACAATTTCATATTCATTGCTCATACTATCAACCCCTTTTTTCTAAATAGTATATATCATATTGATAGTTTTATTTCAATAATAAAAAAAATAAAAACATAAAATTAATTAATATTATTGTTTTTTATTTTCGCGTGTTATATAATGATTTTATTATTTAATTTCTGTTTAAATTTATTTCTACTTATTTTTTTAAATTATTATTTTTTTATATCTTTTTGGAGGTTTTTATCTATGTTTAATTTTTTTGTTAAATTTCTCTTTTTCCTTCTATTTTTCACTATTTTTTGTTTTATTTGTATAGTTTTTGTTTTATATTCCTCAGAATCCATATCTACTGATTTTTCCCAAAATATAGACTCGGATTTTTTCAATTCTAATTTTATTTGGCCACTTCCTGGTTATTCAACAATTACATCATATTACGGGTCTAGAGTTGCTCCTACAAATGGTGCTGGAAGTTTTCATAGTGGTATAGATATTGGTGCCACACCTGGAGTAGAAATTGTTTCTTCATTTTCTGGTAAAGTAATATATGCAGGTTTTCTTGGGGCTAATGGCTATTCTATTCAAATTTCAAATGGTACATATCTTGCAACATATTCTCATGTTTCACCATATTTTCTTGTATATGTTGGTCAATATATAAATCAAGGTGATGTTATTGCTACTGTTGGTCCTAAAAATGTATATGATGTTCCAAATAATCCATATAAAGATTCTAATGGTAATCCAACAAATCGGTGCCACCACTGGACCACATCTTCATTTTTCTTTAAAAGTAAATGGAATCCGTGTCAATCCATTAGAATACATTCCACACTAAAAAAAGCAGAAGCTTTTTTGCTTCTGCTTTTAATTTATTTACATATCTTCGTCTTCATCCTCTTCTTCATGATGGCAATGATGTCCGCAACAATCGCATCCATCTTCATCACATTCATCTCCCCAGTCTAATTCAATTGTATTATCACATTCTGGACATGTAATTTCCTTTCCTGTTAATTCATCCATTTCCGCTGTAAATACTTTATTACAATATGGACATCTTACTTCTATTTCTTCATCTTCATAATCTTCTTCTTCGTCATCGTCTTCATCATTTTCTTCGTCTTCCATATCCTCATCTATATAGATGTCTTTTTCTATATTTTTTATACTTTTTCCCAATGTTTTTATTGTATCTTCAACATGTAACTGGCTTTCAGCAATTGCTGTTATTCTATCCATCATTGATTGTTCTAGATTTGTTACTTCATCAAAAAATAAATTGTACAAATTAAACATTTCAACTTTTGCAGCTTCCAATGCATTTTCATCCTTAATGTTTTCTTCTAAGTTCTTTAATATTTTTTTGAATTCCATATTAAAATTTGACATTTCCATTACCTCCTTAAATATTTATTGGCGTTACCCAATATTGGAAACGCCAAACTTAATATTATACTCTCTCCATGTATTCACCAGTTCTTGTATCAATTCTGATTACATCTCCAGTGTTTACAAATAGTGGAACATTTATTGTAGCTCCTGTTTCTAATTCTGCAGGTTTTGTTGCTCCTGCTCCTGCTGTGTTTCCACTGAATCCTGGTTCAGTGTATCTAATTTCTAATTCAACGAACATTGGTGGCTCAATTGCAAATATTTTTCCCTTAAATGCTAATGTTTTAACCATCATATTTTCTTTTAAGAATCTTAACATATCTCCTAATTCTGATTTGTTAAGTGGAATTTGGTCGTATGTTTCGTTATCCATAAAGTAATATAGATCTCCATCTGCATATAAATATTGCATTTCTCTTTTTTCAATTTCTGCTCCTTGTAATTTTTCTGATGGATTAAATGTTCTTTCTAAAACTGCTCCTGTAATAACGTTCTTTAATTTTGTTCTTACGAAAGCTGCTCCTTTTCCTGGTTTTACGTGTTGAAATTCAACTACTTTAAATACAGATCCATCTAATTCGAATGTTGTTCCATTTCTGACATCTCCTGCCATATATACTTCTGCCATATTATTATCCCTCTTTCTTTATAAATTTATACTAACTTTAATATTGTACTATATTTTTCCATAAAAATCAAGCCCTAAAATATTGTTATTTTGTTTTTTGTTTTCTCTTTACATTTTACATTTCTTTATATATAATGTGCTTAATATTTTTAGGAGGTTGATTTTATGCCATGTTTTGATAATTTGAAAACTAATGATGTTGAAGTTTATGATGCTCTTATGAAGGAGCTTAACAGACAAAGAAATAAAATTGAGTTAATTGCTTCTGAGAATTTTGTAAGTAATCCTGTTATGGAGGCTATGGGAAGTTATTTAACTAATAAATATGCTGAAGGTTATCCTGATCATAGATATTATGGTGGTTGTGAATATGTTGATATTGTTGAGAATTTAGCAATTGAAAGAGTTAAAAAGATTTTTGGTGCTGATCATGCTAATGTTCAGCCTCATTCTGGAGCTCAAGCTAATATAGCTGTTTATGCAGCTTTATTAAATCCTGGTGATACTGTTTTAGGGATGAATCTTTCACATGGTGGTCATTTGACGCATGGTAGTAAAGTAAATGCTTCTGGAAAATTATATAATTTTATTCCCTATGGTTTAGATGAAAAAACAGGAAGAATTGATTATGATGAAGTTGAAAAATTAGCTTTAGAATATAAACCAAAGCTTATTTTAGCAGGTGCTAGTGCTTATGCTAGAATTATAGACTTTAAGAGATTTAAAGAAATCGCTGATAAAGTTGGTGCATATTTCATGGTTGATATGGCTCATATTGCTGGTTTAGTTGCAGCTGGCCTTCACCCAAATCCTGTAGAATATGCTGATGTTGTTACAACTACAACTCACAAAACTTTACGTGGTCCTAGAGGTGGTTTAATTCTTTGTAAGCAAGAATATGCTCAAGCAATAGATAAGGCTATTTTTCCTGGTAATCAAGGTGGTCCATTAATGCATGTTATTGCTGCAAAAGCTGTATGTTTTGGTGAAGCTTTAAAGCCAGAATTCAAAGCATATCAAGAACAAATTGTAAAAAATGCTCACACTTTAGCTGATGAATTATTAAAATTAGGATTTAATTTAGTATCTGGTGGAACAGATAATCACTTAATGTTAATCGATTTAAGAAATAAAGGTATTACTGGAAAAGATTTAGAAACAAAACTTGATAATGTTGGAATTACTGTTAATAAAAACTCTGTACCTTTTGATACAGAAAAGCCAAGTATTACAAGTGGAATTAGAATTGGTACACCTGCTGTTACTACTCGTGGATTTAAAGAAGATGATATGAAAGAAATTGCTCAATTAATTAACCTAGTGGTAGAAAATTATGAAAAAAATGCTGAAGAAGTTAAACAAAGAGTTAATACTCTTTGCAACAAATATCCTTTATACGAATAAAAAAAGCAAATTAGGGAATGTCCCTAATTTGCTTTTATTTATCTTTTCTCTTCCATTTTGTTTAAAAATGTCATATAATATAGACGTTAAAATATAATTATATTTTAATACATACAACTTATTTTAAGTGAGGATTTTTTATGAAAAAAATAATTTTTAAAGGCTGTGGAACAGCCATTGTTACTCCATTTACAAATGATGGTGTTAATTTCGATGAATTTAAGAAACTAATTGAGGATCAAATTAGGAAAGGTGCAGATGCTCTTATTGTTTGCGGTACAACTGGTGAATCTTCTACTATGACTTTAGATGAAAAAAAGGCAACTATTGAATTTGCTGTAAAAGTTGCAAACAAACGTGTACCAATTATTGCAGGTACTGGTGGAAACTGTACAAAATCTGTTATTGAACTTTCAAAATTTGCAGAAAGTGCTGGTGCTGATGCTCTTTTAATTGTTACTCCTTATTACAATAAAACAACACAATCTGGATTAATTGCACATTATAAAGCAATTGCAAGTGCAACTACTCTACCTATTATTATGTATAGTGTACCAAGTAGAACTGGTCTTAATATTACACCTGCAACTTGTTTAGAACTTTCTAAAGTTGAAAATATTGTTGCTATAAAAGAAGCAAGCGGTAATATCTCTCAAATTGCAGAAATTGCTGCACTTTGTAAAGATAATTTATACATATATTCTGGAAATGATGATCAAGTATTACCTGTTTTATCTTTGGGTGGAATTGGTGTTATTTCTGTTCTTTCAAATCTTGTCCCTGAAGTTGTGCATAAGATGACTGAAGATTTCTTTAACGGAAATATAAAATCTGCAACTGATGCTCAACTTAATACATTAGATTTAACTGCAAGTTTGTTCTGTGAGGTTAATCCAATTCCAGTAAAAGCTGCTTTAAATATGGTTGGTTATAATGTTGGAACACCTAGATTACCTTTAGTAGAAATGTCTGATTCAGGAAAAGAAAGATTAAAGAAATCCCTTATTTCTTTCGGTTTGGAGGTAACAAATGATTAATGTATTAATAAATGGTATAGAAGGAAAAATGGGCAAAGTTCTTTTAGAACAAATCAATACAAGTGATCGTTTTACTTGTATTGGTGGTGTTGATAAGAACCTCCCTATAAGTAATATTACAACTATTCCAGATGTTATCATAGACTTCTCTGCTCCTTCTGCAACTTTTAATATTTTAGATTATGCAAAAGGGCATTCAATCCCTGTAGTAATTGCTACAACAGGTTTTTCTGATGATGAAAATTCTAAAATTCAAGATTATGCAAAGTTAATTCCAATTTTCAAGTCAGCTAATATGTCTTATGAAACAAATTTGATGATATCATTGGTTGCAAAACTTGCTAAAGAATTAAATAATTCTGATATTGAAATTGTTGAAACTCATCATAACAAAAAAATTGATAGTCCAAGTGGAACTGCGTTAATGATTGCAAATGGAATAAATGATGCCTTAAATAACGCTATGCATTATGAATATGATAGACATAGCAAACGTGCTGCTCGTGAAAAAACAGAGATTGGTATTCACTCCATTCGTGGTGGTACAGAAGTTGGAAAACACAGTGTTTTCTTCTTCGGAGAAAATGAATCTTTAGAGATATCTCACACTGTTACCTCTAGAGCTGTTTTTGCAAATGGTGCTCTAAAAGCTGCAGAATTTCTTATAGGTAAACCTGCTGGTCTATACAATATGAATGATTTAATTAAATAATTTGGTAAATATACGATTCAGGCTTTATAGTCTGAATCGTAATATATAGAAAGGATTTAAAATGCAAACTTTAATTGTACCAAAAAAATATGATAACAAAAAACTTAATACTTTTATTTTAGATAGCTTTCCTGCTCTTTCTTTAAATACATTAAATAAAGCCTTACGTCAAAAGGATATTAAAATAAATGGAGTAAGAGTCAAAGAAAACTGTGCTATTTTTGAGGGAGATTCCATTGATGTATATATTTCTGACGAATTTCTTTATAAAAAAATAAATATTGAAACTGTTTTTGAAGATGACAATATTTTGGTTGTTAACAAACCATGCGGTATTGAAGTTGTTTTTGAAGATGGTACTTCTTCCGAAGCTTCGCTTACATCTCTTTTAAAAGAAAAATATAACTTTATTGAACCTTGCCATAGGTTAGATAGAAATACATCAGGTTTAGTACTATTTGCTAAAACAAATGAATCATTAGATATCTTGCTTCAGAAATTCAAAAACAAAGAAATAAAAAAATATTATAAATGCACAGTTTATGGGATTCCAAAGAAAAGTCAAGAAACTTTAACTGGATATTTATTTAAAGATAGCAAAAAATCTATGGTTTACATTTCTGATACTCCAAAACAAGGTTATAAAAAAATTGTAACATCTTATAAGCTATTAAGTTCTAATTTAAAAGACAACACTTCTGAATTAGAAGTCTTACTTGAATTCTCCGGAAGAACTCATCAAATTAGAGCTCACCTTGCTCATGCAGGATTGCCAATAATTGGTGACGGTAAATACGGAAAAAACGAAATAAATAAAAAGTTTAATAAAAAAGTACAAACTCTAAAATCATATAAAATTAAATTTGCATTTACTGAAGATTCGGGCAACTTAAACTATATGTCCGGGAAAGAAATTGTGTTAGAATAACTGTTGAAATTAGGCTTGTCTTTATTTTTAACATTGGTATATAATAAACATATATTATTTAAGGAGGTTTTTTATGAATTATAAAATAATTGGGCAAACTGTGCCTGTAGTAGAAATGGAACTAAATGCTGGAGAATCTGTGTATACTCAGTCTGGGGGTATGGCATACCAAACTGAAGGCATTGAAATGAAAACTAACACTCATGGTGGAATAATGAAAGGAATTGGAAGAATGTTTGCTGGAGAATCTATGTTCTTAGCTAACTACTCTGCTTTAAAAGATGGAGTTACTGTTGCATTTGCATCTACAGTTCCAGGAAATATTATACCAGTTGATTTATCTGAAACACCTAACGGACTTATGATTCAAAAAGGTTCTTTCTTATGTGCAGAATCTAATGTAGACTTAAAAGTTGCTTTTACTAAAAAATTTAGTGCTGGTCTTTTTGGAGGTGAAGGTTTTATTCTTCAAAAAGCTAGTGGAAATGGTCATATTTTCTTAGAAGTTGATGGTGATCCAATAATTAAAGAATTAGCACCAGGTGAAGTTCTTAAAGTTGATACTGGAAATGTTGTTGCATTTGTTCCAAGTGTATCTTATGAAATTGAAACAGTAAAAGGATTATCTAATATCTTTTTAGGCGGTGAAGGTTTGTTCTTAACAAAACTTGTAGGACCTGGAAAAGTAATTTTACAATCTCAAAACTTTAACGATTTTATTGGAAGATTGACACCATTTATGTCTTCTAAGAAATAAATTTTAAAGCTAAAGCTTTTGTGAGCTTTAGCTTTTCTTTCTATTTTCAATTATTTTTTTTATTTGTTTCTTTGTATTCTCTATTTTTTCTTTTTCTTCTTCTACTCTTTTTCTAACCCTGATTCGTATTACATCTATATTAACATTTGGAAATGCTGAAACAAGTCTTCTTCCTCTCCATGTTTTTTCTATTATTGCTTTAACTTTGGCAGTAATTTCTTCAGTATCGTCTTTCACTTCATTTGATAAATTTTTAAATGAGTGAATTATATTATATGAAATGTACATATCTATTATAATAGTTACCATTATTATAGCCGAAATTATATGTAAGTCTGAGTCACGAATACTATTTATTATTCTAAGAAAAGCTGGACTTGTGCATCGTAAAATTATCTGTCCTAAAATACTAAAAGGAAGCAATGTTTCTAAACATATTCTACCATTTATATTAAACTTAAATCTGTGATAGTCCCACCATCTTGCATGAAATAACTTTTCCATTAAATAACTTGTTGCATACTCTAGCATTCCACATATACACATTATAATAATTGTAGAAATCCATATATCATCTATTGGGCTTGTATAACTCGTATTTATAAAATTTTTTAGGAGAATAGTAATTGTTACTCCCCCAAATCCATATATAGGGCAGTAAGGTCCAATTAAGAATCCCCTATTTATTATTCTTTTGCGTTGAACTATTCCCAGTACAACTTCCATAATCCACCCTATTACTGAATAAATAGTAAAAAGTAGTATGTATGTTTCTACATTTCTCATTTGTTATCTTCCTTTCAAATATATTCTTTAATAAATTTATTTATTTCACTCCAGTATTTTTCCGGATTAATATTTGCACTTTCTGCATGTGCGGCATTTTCTATTTCTAATTTTGCTTTTTTACATTTTGCATTTCTATAAATAATATTTAACATATAATACGGTACAAAGCCATCTTTTGTGCCATGTATAAATAATGTAGGTATATTCGATTTTGAAACTTGTTTGACACTAGATGCTTCTTCAAAAGTATACCCTGCAAAAATTTTTGACATTATGCTTGCAATAAATAAAAACAGTGTTGGGCATATTTTAAACATCTTTTTTACATGTTCTTTAAATTCATCCCAAACAGAAGTATATCCACAATCTGCAATGCAAACTTTAACATTATCTGGAAGGTCTTCTCCTGTTGTCATACTAACTGTTGCCGCTCCCATAGAAATTCCATAAAGAATAATTTTTGAATTATTATTTTCTTCTATAATTTTATCTATCCATATTTGCAAATCGTAATGGTCAAGCCATCCCATTCCAATATATGTTCCTTCACTTTGTCCATGTGCTCTTAAATCTATTATTAACACGTTGTATCCACATTTCAAAAATTCCTTGGCATACTGTACCATCTCTATTCCCATACTCATATATCCATGTACAACAATGGCCCAAGTATCTGATTTTATACCATTTCTTATTTCATATCCTTTTAATTTTAAACCATCTCTTGAAATTATTTCTGTTTCAGATGACATTTCATTTAGCCATTTCTTGTTTTCTTCGTTTGATTCATTTATATGCTTTTTTTGATCTGGAGTAAATATAAGTGACGAATACTTTTCCGTAATTTCCTTCTTTATTGCCATATCACACATCTTTTTAGCAACAAATAAAATTAGTAATATAATACAAAATATTAATATCCAAACAAATAACATATTTTCTACCTCTATTACATAGTATGTTTTTTATGCACCTTTTGTTATAAGTAAAATATTCCCATATTTTATTTGTTTGATACTAAAATTTAAGCCGTATCTCTTCTCCAATAAAACAAATACTGCTGAGCTATTCCAGCCAGTTCTCCATAATTTTTTTCAGCAAAATCTTGTATTATTTTTGGTTTTTGTTCTTCACCATTAAAATATAATTCTGATATTACTCTTCTTACCCATACGTCAATTGGAAAAACTGAAAATTTTTTAAGTGCAAACAGCATAACGCAATCTGCAACTTTTGGACCTACTCCTGGAATTTCGAGTAACTTTTCCCTTAATTTTATTACGTCTTTTTCTTCCATTAATTGTTTTAAATTGATTTTTCCCTTTAAAACTTTTTTAGTTGTTTCGTACACTCTTTCATCTCTAAAACCTAAGCCCAGCTCTCTTAAGTCCTTAACTGCTGCTTTAGATAGCTCCTCAGGAGTTGGGAATGTATAATACTCTTCATTTCTAAATAATATTTTATTTCCATATTTTTTTGAAATCTTTTCTATTGTATTTTTTATTCTAGGAATATTATTGTTTGCAGAGATTATAAATGAAATTAGTGTTTCCCACAAATCTTGATGCAATATTCTAATGCCACTTCCATATTCAATACTATTTGCCAAGTGTTTATCAATTTTTGATATCTTGTTTTTTATTTCTTGGTAGTCTGTCTCCAAATCAAAATAATTTGTACAAACTTCTTTAATATCACCTTCACATAGTCCCGTTACAATTATTTTGTCATTTTCTTTTTTTGCATTTATAACATTATTGCCAAAAATTCCTGTATAGCTTCCATCTTCTTTTTTGTTCCATCTAAAGCACTGTCCACATTCAAATACATGAACGGGTTCAAATGAGTTAACGTTATTTATAATAAATGTTTGTTCCATAATTTCACCTTATACTTATTCTATCACATGTGTCAATGGAACTTTGAATGGAAATTGGAAATTGGGGACACGCACCTTTTTCCATTCCATTTTTGAGCATATTAAAAGAAGTCAACTTTGTTGACTTCTTAATTATTTTTTCTCCTTGTCTCTCGAAAAAAGTTGTTAGCGATAGCGAGGCGTTAAATCCCGCGTTTACAAGGGATTAGCCGAGCAGAGCGGTGCTTTTTTCGAAAAAAGGAGCAACGTCCCAATGGGCTTGATTTTTTTTAAAAAAACAATCGCCCATTTTGGACGATTGCGACGTGGTGCCTCGAACGGGAATCGAACCAGTGACACA
>JAZQOX010000009.1:0-39585 GCA_045628105.1 Clostridia bacterium
AATGGGCTTAACAGAAGAACAAATTATACCTGTTAAGGCTGATGCTACTGATTTAAAATATGAAAAAGAATTCTTTGATGCAGTTGTTAGTACAGATTCATATAATTATTTTGGTAGAGATGAAAATTATTTAGATGACAAGCTTTTGCCATTTGTAAAAAAAGGTGGATATATTTATATAGTTGTACCTGGAATGAAAAAAGACTGTCATAATAATTTTCATGAAGAATTACTATTATCCTGGACACCAGAACAATTAGAGTATATTCATGATATAGAATATTGGAAAAAAATTATATCTAAATCAAAAAAGAGTAGCATCGTTTCAATTTATGAAATGAAAAGCAATGAAGAATGTTGTAATGATTGGATAAAGTGCCAAAATGAATATGCTATAAATGATAGAAAATCTATAGAAGCAGGTGCATGTAAATATTTGAATTTTATTGCTATTGTATTAAAGAAAAAATAAGTTATTAGGGCTGGTATTGTTTTTATATCAGCCTTATAAATTATAATTTTAGGAGTAATAAAGTGAAAAAAACGAATAACAATAAACAAAATTCCAGCAATAATATGGGGAGAAAAAAGTCATAAAGCAATTATAGAAGTACGTGGAAATATGTCTAATAAGGAAGATGAGGTTATCAAAATATTAGCAGATATTGTAACAAGCAAAGCGAAAATATAATAAAGGATTTTGCAGATAAATTTAAATGCAATTATTTTCTTTTATGATAATATATAAACAATTATGAAACTTTTTAACCCAATAAATTGTATTATATGTGAAAGGTGTTGATTTGTATATGAAAAATTTTATTAAGATATTATTTTTATTAGCATGTGTAGTAATTATATTAGGAGTTATATTTTTCATAATAGATAATAACAGAGTTAGGAAAGAAGAAAAGCCAATATTTTGTTTTAACAATATAGCATATAAAGACGGAGGCACCAAAGAATATTTAGGACTAGGATATAAAGTAATAGATTTTCATTTATTAAATGGATATGATGATATGAAAATTGGAACATGGTTTATGAAATATGACGATTTTAAGAGTGAATTTAAAGAATATGAAATTGCAGACAATGATGAGCTAGAAAACAGTTCATTTTATGGCAAAATTATAGAATCAAATAGAACAAGCATTATTGTAGAACCAAACGAAGATGAAGAAATAAGAAAATCAGCAGATAAAATAGCTATTGGATTAGGTGAAAATAATGATGCAATATATGTAATTGGAACTAATGTAAAAATAACCTATGATGGAACAGTAATGGAAAGCTATCCAGCACAAGTTAAAGCAACAAAAATTGAATTTGCATCAGTGGATGAATTTAGCCTTGTATTTTATCAAAAAACAAATATTAGACCAAAGCAAAAAGAGGTAATTATTAGTAAAGGTGAAGTTGATAATATAGATTATGATGTTTACGCTTTTGAGGGACATGTTGCTATAAACTTAAATAGCAATAATTCAGAATTAACTGAAAATAGCATCTCATTAAGAGAAGCACTATTACAAGGAAAAATTACCGTTAATGAAATAATTGCAAAAGCAAATAAAGACTTAGAAGAAAAAAAGATAACAGGAGATATGTTTAAAGATGGCGGTACAATGATATACAACTATGAAAGTTATACAATTATAAAATATCATACTATTGATGGAAACAGAGATGTATATATAGGAACAAAAGATTTAAAATTATCTGATCTTATATGAAAAATGGGACAGACATTTTTCGTTGACTAAGGAGGTATTATGGAAATAGTAAAAAAATTATTCGAATTGCAAGATAAGAAATATGCTGAATTTCAAAGTAAATTAACACCATCAGTAGAGAAGGAAAAATTTATAGGTGTAAGAGTTCCAGATGTGAGAAAATTAGCAAAAGAATATGCAAAAGATGAAGAATCAAAAATGTTTTTAAAGGAACTACCACATAAATATTATGATGAAAATATGTTACATGGATTATTAATTTCAGAAATTAAAGATTATGAAATAGCAGTAAAAGAAGTTGATGAATTCCTTCCATATGTTGATAATTGGGCAGTGTGCGATATAATGTCACCAAAGGTTTTTAAAAAACACAAACAGGAAGTAATAGAAAAAATAAAAGAGTGGTGCAAATCCCCAAAAACATATACATGTAGATTTGGAATAGAAATGTTAATGAGTCATTTTTTAGATGAGGATTTTAAAAGAGAATACTTAAAAATTCCAGCGTCTGTACATTCAGAAGAATATTATGTACAAATGATGGTAGCATGGTTTTTTGCAACATCACTTGCAAAACAATGGGATGCAACAATTCCATATATTGAAGAGAAAAAACTTGATAAATGGGTACATAATAAAACAATTCAAAAAGCTAGAGAAAGTTATAGAATAACAGATGAGCAGAAGGAATATTTACAAAGTTTAAAAATAGTTTAAAATGAAAAAAAGTCCGTTCCTTTGTTCAAAAGCTTTGTTTTATCCCAATCCAATGTCCAGTATCATCATTATAACAAAGCCAACTGCTACGCCTATAACTCCAATATTTGAATGTTTATTTTCTTGTAATTAATATTGTTAGAATTAAACCTTCTATGGAGAAATTTTTTATATGGAAATGCATTACTTTGAAGCCTTAAAAAGAGTAAATTTTAAAATTTGCTCTTTTTTCTTGACAAATTTAATCTAAAATAGTATTATTGTATTATGCAAGTAATACAATAAAAAAGGAGAACTTTATGGAATATATTTTTGATAATGAAAGACCAATTTATATTCAATTAGTTGAGATGATACGAATTGACATTGTTTCTGGCAAATTAAAAAAGGGTCAAAAAATACCTTCAGTAAGGGAACTAGCACTTATTATGAAGGTCAATCCTAATACAATGCAAAAAGCATTATCAGAACTAGAAAATGAAAAACTAATTTATACAGAGAGGACAAACGGAAAATATGTGACAGAAGATGAAGAACTAATTGAAAATGTAAAAAAAGAATTAGCCCGAGAAAAAGTAAATACTTATCTTAATAGCATGAAAAACATTGGTATAAGTTATGATATGGCAATAAAATACTTGCAAGAATTAGGAGGAAAAAATGGAATTAGTTGAGTGTAAGAATTTATGCAAAGAATTTGATAACAAATCGATTCTAAATAATATTAATTTAACCATTCCAAGAGGAAAAATCATAGGATTGCTTGGAAAAAACGGAATGGGAAAAACTACTTTAATAAAATTAATAAATGATTTATTAACTCCAACAAGTGGAGTGGTATTAGTTAATGGAGAAAAGCCAGGCGTTAATTCAAAAAAAATAATAGCATATCTACCAGAAAGAACGTATTTAGATAAGAATATGAGAATTTCAGAGATATTAACATTTTTTGAAGAATTTTATAGTAATTTTAATAAAGAAAAGGCCATAGAGTTATTAAAAACTTTAGATTTGGATATTAATTTAAAAGTTAATAAAATGTCAAAAGGAATGCAAGAAAAATTACAATTAATATTAGTTATGAGCAGAGACGCAGAACTTTATATTTTAGATGAACCTTTAGGTGGAGTTGATCCGGCAACTAGAGATTATATATTAGATACAATTCTTTCAAACTTTAGTGAAGGAGCAAGTATAATTATATCAACGCATCTAATAAGCGACATTGAAAGAATATTAGATGAAGTTATTTTCATTGATAAAGGGAAAATTGTTTTAACATCACCAGCAGATGAGTTAAGAAGAAAAGAAAATGCTTCAATAGATGAAATTTTTAGGAGGTGTTTCAAATGGTAAAAAAATTATTAAAATATGATTTAGAATGGTGTTTTAAGCCTTTAGTAATATTTTATGCTTTGGCAATATTTTTCTCTGTAGTAGTAAGAGTTGTTGAAACATTTGAACAAAGTTTAATTATATTAATAATAGATAAAATTTGCTGTGGTATAGTAATAGCAATGCTTGTAAATATACTAATAAACTGTTTTATGAGAAATTGGGCAAGGTTTGTAAAAAATGTTTACAAAGACGAATCATATTTAACGCATACACTTCCAGTAAGCAAAAATAAAATTTATTTATCAAAGATTTTAACATCAATAATAACATTATTAACATCATTTGTTGTAATTGTTGTATGTATTGCAATATGCACATTAAATGAAAATACATGGGAATTTTTAAAAATTTCATTAGAACAATCAGCAATATATTTTGATAGTTCAGTTTTTAGTTTAATATTAGTAATGACTATTACAGTATTTTTTGAAGTTTTATTTATGATGATGTGTGGAATACTTGGAATTATAATAGGAAATAAAGCGAACAATAAAAAAATAATCAAATCAATAGTAATAGGATTTGCTATATATATGATATTTTCATCTATATCATTAGGAGTACTATTTGTTGTAGGATTATTTAATGCAGATATAATGTCTTTATTTAATAATATTGAAGTGAATTCAGGTGCACTAAAAAATATGATGTTAGTTGCAATATCGGTATATGCTATATATAATTTAGTAATTTATTTTATAGGCAATAAATTACTAAATAAAGGCGTAAATGTTGATTAATTAAAGGGAATACCTGTTTTGGAAGGTGTCCCCCAAAAAAAAGTTTGTTATTTTTATTAAAAAAATGTTGAAAAAAAAGTGTAAAATATATATAATAATTAAGGTGAAAAAATGAAAGAAAAGTGCAAAAAACTAATTTATATACATGTTTTTACGTTAATAATTATAATTATGATGGGAGCAATTGTAAAAACAAAGCTTATTAATTTTGTACCAAAATGTTATATATATGAAAGATTTCATATATATTGTCCCGGCTGTGGCGGAACCAGATTTATAATAAATTTATTTAATTTAAATATTAAAGAAGCTTTTATTTCACATCACATTTTATTTTTTTCATTTATCTATGCAATAGTATTTGATTTAACATTAATTTATGGGGTATTGCAAAATAAAAAATTAAATATATTTAGATGGTGGCATGTCATAATATGGGGAATATGTATGATTGGATATATGCTTATAAGAAATATTTCTTAGAACTTAAGGAATGATTTGTATTTTATTTTATTTTTCTAAAAGTACCTGATGAGTTTATATTACTGATTACAAGTTAGTATAAATAAATGTAATAAGAAGGGAGTGAAAAAAATGGAAGAAACAAAAGAGACAAAAGGATTAAGTATTGCATCAATGGTATTAGGTATTATTTCAATAGTATTATTTTGTGTTTACTATATATCATTACCATGTGCTATTCTAGCAGTTATTTTTGGAATGATAGGTAAAAATAGAGGCGAAAGAGGAATGGCTATTGCAGGATTAGTACTAGGAATTATAGCTTTAGGATTAGATGTTTTAGCAATTGCAGGCATAGCGGGAGTGGTTCATAGCATTATTTAGATTTATGAAATTACAATAAAAAAGAGCGAAAGAAAAATTTCGTTCTTTTTTATTTAATTGATGCACTAAATAAAACAATCAAAAAAGCAAGAGAAAGCTATAGAATAACTGAAGAACAAAAAGAGTGATTACAAAGTTTAAAAAGATAATGCCAATAGGAACGGGGAATTTTCAAGGATTTTTTATTGAAAATGCTTGTTTAACTGCAAAAAAATGATATAATAATATTAATCTATAAGAAGTTTCCAACATATTATATAATAAAAGAATGCATGGAGAGGAGGCATAATATGGACAGGGAAAGGAAAGCTGAACTGGAAAGGTTAGCTGCTCAAATTTTATTGCGAAATGATATGTACAAAATCCCAGTTGATTTACTTCAAATTGCAAAAAATTATGGCATACAAGTATATGATGTCGATTTTGATAAAATGGGTAAAAAGGATATTTCAGGAGCAATAAGATACATTGATGATAAGTTTTCAATCTTGCTTAATGCTAATGAAAATGAAAATAGAAGAAGATTCACATTAGCACATGAGTTGGGCCATTTTTTCTTGGATTATGATACTTTAAAATCATCACAAATCCATGTAGATACACTGTATAGAATAGCAACAATGGATAAACAAAAACGTAAAAATTATAAATCAAATATAAATTTAACAAATGAAAGTGAAATAGATTTTTTTGCAGGATCTTTATTAATGAATGCTATAATTCTTAAAAAAATAGTTGAAGTTAATTCATCAATTAAAGAGTTAGCAAATATTTTTAAGGTTTCAGAGTCAGCGATGACTGATAGATTAATTGTGTTAGGATTGTTGTAATATGAGTAATAAAAAAGACGTAACAAAAAATGACACAAAGGACGAAGTTATAGAAAATGAAGAAGAGAAAATATTAAATAATGCAGTACAAAGCAATGAACCAGATGCAGTGATACAAGTTGCACCTAAAAAGAAAAAGAAGAAAAAAGCAGAAAAAGAAAAAAACGATAAATCAGAGGAAGAAGATTTAAAAAACATTCCAGAAGATTTAATGAAAGAAAGTCAAAAAGATGATAAAAACAAATCAATTGGTGTAGATGAATATGTTACAAAAGGCAAGATGGATATTTATAAACAAATTTTTGAGCTTTATTGCAAAAACAGTCAGGGTGAAATACCACTTAAAAAAATGTTTGCAAAATTATTATTAATACTTATAATAATTCAGGCAGTAATTTTAGATGTGATTTTTATTTTAAGAGGGGCAAATGTATTAAAATTTGAAGATACAACTTTTAATATATTTATTTCAGCTGGAGTTGCAGAATTATTTGCTTTAATAACAATCATAATTAAAAATTTATTTAGCGATAATTTAGTAAAACTATTAAATAAAATAATAGAATCTATTGAAAAATAATTTGAGGACACTATCTATAATACAATTATAGAATGGTGTCCATAAATGTATGTAGAAGTAAAAATTAACTTAAAGGTAAAAAACGAATGGAAGATAAATTAAATAGGTTATATAATGAATGTAGAATAGAATTAAATAAAATAGGAATAAATATAAACAGTAGTGAAATTGGTGGAATACAAATAAAAATTGCAACAAGAAAAACCAAAAGGTATGGCTGTTGTAGGCAAGAAGAACCAGATAAAACATCAAGATACATAGAAAATCATAGAGTGAAATATGGAAAATTCAAAAAGCATACAATAGAAATTAGCAAGTGGGTAATGGAACTAAACGATAATATTATTAAAAATACAATAATGCATGAAATAATCCATTGTATGCCATTTTGTAATAATCATGGCTCTGAATTTAAGAAATATGCTAAATACATAAATGAGAAGCTAGGATATGATATATCTAGAGTAGGTAATAGAGCAGAAGATTCAAAAAAGAGCAATGTTAAGTATAAAGAAGAAATTAAATTAAACTATGAAATACATTGCATAAATTGTGGTCAAACATTTTATAGACAGCGAATAGCAAAGAATTTTACTAGAAAATATAGATGCGGAAATTGTAATGGCAAATTTGTTATTAAAGAAATAAAGAACAAAAATAGTATGAATAATTTATATGTAAATTCATAAGATAATAAGAAGGAGGAGAAAATGGATATAAAAAAAATAACTGATAAAAATTTTGATAAAGAAGTACTACAATCTAATAAAACCGTATTGGTTGATTTTTATGCAGATTGGTGTGGCCCATGTCAAATGTTGTCACCAATTGTTGAAGAAGTTGCAAGTCAAGATGATAATATTAAGGTTGTTAAAATAAATATTGATGAGGAACAAGAATTAGCGGTAAGATATGAAATTGCATCAATTCCAACACTTGTGGTTATAAGAAATGGAAATGAAATTAAAAGAAGTATTGGTGTAATCCAAAAAGAAGAAATTGAAAACTTAGTAAAATAAAGGTAGAATCTACCTTTATTTTTTTCTTTAACTATGTTAGAATAAAAAAGGTGTATAAAATGAAAAATAAAGTTAATAAAGTAATGATATACAGTGCTTTAATTATAACACTTCTTACATGCTTACTATTCATTAATAATTTTTATAGTTACAATGAATCAATTGAAGCTCTAGCAATAACTCTACTTACAGTAGCATTTCATCTTGATAGCAGATTAATTATTGGAGCAATTATTTCAAAATTTAAAAATAAAATCAACTATAATAGTAAATACTACAAAACAAGAAAACTAGAAAATAAAATTTATAAAATATTAAAGGTGAAAAAATGGAAATCAAAAGTAGGAACTTTTGATACTGATGAATTTAATTTAGAAAAAAATACAATGGAAGATATATTAATAAATATGTGTAATTCCGAAAAAATACATACAATTAATATTTTTATAAGCTATATTCCGCTTAGTTTTATTATTTGGTTTGGACAGCCTTATGCATTTATAGTAACATCAATATTTGCAAGCTTATATGATTTACTATTTGTAATGGTTCAGAGATATAACAGACCAAGAATTGAAAAAATTATTCACAGGTTTTAGTGGATAATGTGGAGAATTTTAAAGAAATTTTAAAAAATAAACAAAAAGGACAATATATGGAAAATAATAATGAAGAAAAATTAATACTTGCAAAATTAAATGATAAAGTAAGATTATGCAAAACAAGAAATAGGATTGTTAATACAGAATTTTTAAATTTATATGAAAAAAACGTCATAACAAGTGGCCTTGAACATTTAAAAGTTAAAAATTATATATTTACTGGTGGATATGAAGAAGCTGAAAGTAAGGTACTTGTGTTATATCCAGAAAAAATAACTGACGAAATTGCAACAGATCATATTAAAAATATAATTAAAGCAATTAAAATTGAGCTTCCCAATGAGCAGAAAGGTAAATATGAACATAGAGATTATTTAGGAACAATTATGCAATTTGGACTAGAAAGAGAAAGAATAGGTGATATTATTGTTTTTGAAAATAAAGCTTTTATAGTAGTTCTTGCCGAAAATGCACAATATATAAAGGATTCTTTAATAACAACAACAAAGTTCAAAAAATCCAAAATAAAAATAATTGATATAAATGAAATAGAAGTAAAAAAGCCAGAATTTGAAACAATAAGGATAACAGTAAGCTCAAACAGACTAGATAGTTTTGTTTCTGAAATTGGAAAAATCTCAAGAAATGAAGCAGCTAAACTTATAGAAAGCGAGTTGGTATCTGTTAATTGTAAGGCAGAAATACGACTATCAAAAAGTTTAAATAAAGATGATGTTTTAATAATTAGGGGTAAAGGAAAATTTATAGTTAGTGAATTTCAGGATTTAAATAAAAAGGGAAAACAGGTTGTAATTATCAAAAAATACAAATAAAAAAAGAAACGATTAATCGTTTCTTTTTTTGGAGGCGACACCCGGATTTGAACCGGGGAATCAGAGTTTTGCAGACTCGTGCCTTACCACTTGGCTATGTCGCCATATTAATATATATGCTTTTATTAATAAAAAAGTACAAATAATGTAAAATTTATTAATAAAAAAGTGGAGCGGAAAACGGGGCTCAAACCCGCGACCTATGCCTTGGCAAGGCATCGCTCTATCAACTGAGCTACTTCCGCATTACTTTAATATAATAGCAAAATTAATGAAAAAAGTCAATAGTAAATTTAAAAATACTTCATAAAAATAAGATGAAGAAAAATACTACGGACAAAAGGAATTTGAAAAAAATTAATAAAAAAGGACTAAAATGTAAAGAAAATGACAAAAAGAGCTAAAATTATTATTTCCGTAGGAAAAAATAAAATGTAATAATTATTATTAATAAGAAGAAACTTGACTAAACTTAATCTAATTTGGTATAAATAATATAAATATAAGGAGAAAACAAATGAAAAGAAAGTTAATTTATTTAATTTCATTCTTGATTTTAACAATAACACTACTAATGTTTTTTGGTAGTGCTATTCGTGGTGAAAATACAATGATTTTAAATATTAGCAGCAAAAGAGGAAATCTTAATCAGGAATATACTGTTGTAACTCCTGATGGTACAGCACATATAATTCCTCAAATAATAAAAAAAGTAAATGGAGGATACAGCACAGAAGATAAATTATATTCTTTAAGAAATGGTTTTGGGAGTATATCAAAAGATACGGAATATACAGAAAAGTTTAATTTGAAAACAGATGCTACAGATGCTATAAACTATTTTAAGAGCAATTTAGGATTTAGTGATATTTCAGATATTGAGTACAATGCAATTCTTTGGATTATAGATAATATGTATTTGCCAGAAATTGATGCAGAAGAAACTAAAAATAAGCTATTTGAAAATGCAGGAATCTCAAATTCAGAATTAAATAATGATGATATTGAATTTGTTCAGCAAATGGCATTATGGTATTACACAAATGCGGATCAAAATGGTGCAGATTATTCATTGTCCTTACTAGATACATATAAATTAAGTAGTGCAAGTTTGTTAAATGGCAATAGCTTTAATGCTAGTAAATCTGAACAAATAGATAAACTATATAGATATTTTATTGAAAATGCGTTATTATGTGTTGGAGATTATGGCACAGGAGAATCAAGAGATGTAACTTTAATTAAAGGTGAAAAAACATATAAAACAGTTGCTACAATGTGGGTAGCAAAAAAGCAAAATGCTGAACCAATTTTGAGAATTACAAGAGAAGAAGTTAAAGATTTCGACTTAGCACTAAGACAATATATTATTTCTGTAAATGGAGTTGCAATTTCAGATGCTAGAAATCCAAAAATAAATGAAAATGAATACTTACATAAAAAGAATGCTGTTGAAGTTAATAATGGAGACAGAATAACATATAGAATTTCTGTTTACAATGAGGGAAAAGTATCAGGGGATATATTAAGTATAATAGATATATTGCCAGAAGGTTTAGAATTTAGAGCTAACAATAATACAGAGCTTTTAAAAAAATATTCATATGAGTATTATGAAGAGCAAAGGATTATAAGATTAATTCCCAAAAATAACGAAAATAGTTTATTCACGTTAAGTTCTAATAAAAATACACAATATGTAGATATAGTATTAACAGTAACTGCTACAAAACAAAATTCAGATACAATTTTAACCAATATTGTTACAATGCAGTATGAACCAACAAATGATGAAGATAAAAATGTACAAGATGTTGATTCAACACAGCAATTAGCAAACTTTAAACTACCAGCAAATACAACAGAATGGATGCAATATTCTGGAAACGGATTAAACAAGCCATATTTAGGGGATGAAAATTATTATTACAAAGGACAAGAAGATGATGATGATTTTGAAAAAGTTGTAATAAAAGGAATTCCTTTTGATTTAAGCCTAACAAAATTTATAACAGATGTAAATGGAAAGAAAATAACATCAAGAATTCCCAAAATTGATGTTAGTAGACTAAATAAAACCAATGAAACTAATGGAGAAAAAATAGAAAGTGCTGAATACATAACAAATAAAGAACCAGTTATTGTTAAAAAGGGTGATATTGTAACATATACTATAAGAATATATAATGAAGGAGATTTAGACGGGATAGCAACCGAAATTACAGAATATATTCCAGAAGGATTAGGTTATTTATTAGACTATAAGAAAAACACAGAAAATTTTTGGAAAGTAATTAATAACGAATCAACACATACAATTCATTTGATTGGAGAAGATGGATTATATGAAGACGAAAGTAATATTAAAAATTTAAAAGTAGAGGATTTTGAATCATTTTTAACAGAATATACATCATTAAATCAAGTTGAAATTTTAGCAGGAGAAGCCCAAATTTCAACATCTGGCTTAGCAGATAAAAAAATAAAAGCATTTGACGCATCATTAACAAGTTCAAAAGCAGAAGGACTATGGCAAAAATCAGAAAATGGTGAAAATGGTTTATATTATAGAGATATAGAAATTACATGTATAGTTATTGGAGAAAATGGTTTTGTAGGAACAAGAGGAAATGTAACCGAAATTTCTAATAGTAAGGCTGTAGATAAAGCAAATAAAGAAATAATGGTAGAAGATAGAGATTCAACACCAGGTAATGTTTATGATGATAGAGAGTTATTAGAAGATGATGCTGACTACGAATTAATTAAATTAGGAGAATTTGACTTATCACTCAAAGAATATTTTAGCTATTTGGTAACAAAAAATGGAGAAATAACAGAACAAAAGGAAAGAAATATAAAAATAGATACAGATGAAGAAGGAGATTTAATATTCAAAAAAAATATTGCACCAGGATATGCTGAAAACACAGATTATATAGTATATACAATAAGAGTATATAACGAAGGAACTATTATTGGATATGCAAATGAAATTGTTCATAATTTACCAAAAGGATTAGTATTCCTAACAGATAATAATATAAACAAAGAGTATGAATGGAAAATGTATGATGCAGAAGGAAATGTAACAGATAATTTAGAAATGGCAAAAGAACTAAGAACAAATTATTTAAAAGATAAGGCAATAGAAATATATGATAGAACTCAAAATGTATCAGAGGAAAATCCTGGTTATGAAGAAATAATGATTGCATTTCAAGTTGATGAAAATCAATTAGAAAATGGAAGTAGAATTATAAATAGTTATAGCCATATAACAAAACAAACAGCAGAAATTCAAGAAATTGTAGATTCAGACTCAACACCAGGTAAATGGATTGAATCAGATGATGATCAAGATACAGAAGAAATTTATATAGGAAAATTTGACTTAGCTTTGTTTATGAACATAAGTAAAATATTTAAAGGTAATGAAATAATAGCGGAACCAGAACAAAAAATATATGAGAATGAAAACCAGGAAATAAAAATTAAAATAAAAAATAAAGATATTAAAAATTCGGAAATCAAAATTGTATATAATATAACTGTTGCAAATCAAGGAGATATTGTAGGGTATGTAGAAGAAATAACAGACTATATACCAGATGAATTAGAATTTAAACAAGAAGATAATCCAAATTGGATTCAAGCTTCTGAAAACGTTGTAAAAACAAGATATTTAGCAGAAATAGAACTTCAACCAGGAGATACAAAATCTGTTGAGCTAATTTTAACATGGAAGGGTGGAACAAAAAAGTTAGGACAGATTAAAAATTATTCAGAAATAAGTATGAGCAAAAATGCAAAAGAAGCAAAAGATTTTGATTCATTAGAAAATAATTTTAATACGGAAAATTATACTAAACAAGAAGATGATGAAGCAGTTTCAACAGTAATAATAAAAAAAGATAATACAATAGTTATATTAGCTGTACTAATTATAACAGTACTTGTTGTAATAATTGGAAGTATAGTTCTAATAAAAAAACATAAAAGAACTAATCAATAAAAACATATGAAAAAAATATTGCAAAAACTCGAAAAATGTAATATATTTAAAACATAAATTTATAAAAGTAGAGGAATCAAAATGAAAAAATTAAGAGGAATAATTTTTTGGGTTATATTTGTAATATATGAGGAAATAATATTTTCGAGTTTAATATTTGGAAAATTTCCTAAAACATTTTTTATGATAGCACTAATGTCATGTCCATTGGCAATTGTATTAAATGTATTAACATCATTATTTAAGGAAAAAATTAATATTGCTGTAGCATGTGTATTGAGCTTTTTAGTTTGTTTTATAGTAGGTGCACAACTTATATATTTTAAAATTTATGAAGCAATTTTATCAGCTTTTTCAATTTTTAATGGTGGACAAGTTACAGAATTTATGACAACAATTTTAGAGGTAATGGGAAAAAATTGGATAGGATTAGTATTAATATTTTTACCATTTATAGCCTTAATTGTTAATATTATTTTAAAAAGAATTGACTTTAAAAAAAAGAGTATAAAAACCAATTTAATAAAAATTTCAGCAATTGTTGTAGCAAATGTTTTAGGGATACTAGTTATTAGTTTGGTTTCAACAAAAGGAATGTATTCAAACAAAAACCTTTATTATAATATACATGTTCCTAAAGTCACTGTAAGTAAAATGGGACTTTATACAGAAATGAAGTTGGATTTAAAAAGACTTATTTTTGGATTCGAAGAAAAACTTGCAGTAGAAACATATACTTTACCAGAAGAAGCTATAAGTGAAGAAGTAACATATAATGTTACAGAAATTAATTTTGATGAATTAATAAATAATGAAAGTAATGAAAAAATAAAAACAATACATGAATATATATCAAAACAAACTCCGTCAGAACAAAATGAATATACGGGAATGTTTAAGGGAAAAAATCTTGTAGTATTTGTTGCAGAGGGATTAAGCAATATTGCAATCAGAGAAGATTTAACTCCTAATTTATATAGATTGTATAAAGAAGGATTTCAATTTGATAATTTCTATACACCTTTATTTCCAGTAAGTACAGCAGATGGAGAATACATTACAGATACATCATTAATTCCGAAAGAGGGAGTATGGAGCATATACAAAGTAAGAAACAATTACATGCCATATTCATATGCAAATTTATTTGAACAACTAGGATATTCAAGCAATAGTTATCACGACCATACAGCAACATATTACGATAGAGATCAATATATTAAAGCAATGGGATATAATTCATATTTAGCTGTAGGAACAGGATTGGAAGATAGAATGAATACAAAACTATGGCCAAATAGTGATTATGAAATGATAGACGTCACAGTTGATGACTATATAAATAACGATAAATTTTTAGCATATTACATGACAGTAAGTGGTCACTTAAATTACACAACAATAGGAAACTGTATGGCAAGTAGAAATTGGGATTTGGTAAAAGACCTAGAATATTCACATAGAGCAAAGGCATATTTAAGCTGCCAAATAGAATTAGATAAAGCAGTAGGAGAATTAATATCTGAACTTGAAAAAGCAGGAAAATTAGAGGATACTGTAATAGTATTGAGCCCAGACCATTATCCATATGGATTAGATTTAAATGAAATAAACGAATTATCGACATATGAAAGGGACGACAGATTTGAAAAACATCATACACCACTTTTAATTTGGAGTGCAAGCATGAAAGAACCAATAAAAGTCGAAAAAATATGTGCAAGTTTAGACGTTTTACCAACAGTGTTAAACTTATTTGGAATAGAATTTGACTCAAGACTACTTATGGGAAATGATATATTATCAAATAACAAAGAACAAATTGTTATATTCTCAGATAGAAGTTTTATAACAGAAAAAGGAAGATATGATTCACTTAAAGGAAAATTCACACCAAATGAAGGTGTTGAAGTTGAAGAAGATTATGTTGAAAGAATCAATTCTATAATATATCAAAAATTTAAAATGTCAGCAATGATATTAGATAATGATTATTATAGAGTATTATTTGGTAAATAATTAATAAAAGATAACACAGTTATCGGAAGGGAATGATTTATGAGAAACGTTGGAACAGTTGTAAGAGGAATAAGAACACCAATAATAAAATCAAATGATGACTTAAGTACTATGGTTGTAGAATCTGTAGTTAAAGCAAAACTAAGTGAAAATTTTGAATTTAGAGATAAAGACGTAATAGCTGTAACAGAAGCAGTAGTAGCTATAGCAGAAAATAATTATGTAACAGTAGATGACATAGCAGAAGATATTAAAAGAAAATTTCCGGATGGAGACATTGCACTACTTAATCCAATATTAAGCAGAAATAGATTTTCAATTTTACTTAAAGGAATTGCAAGAGGTTGCAAACATATAACAATATTTCTTAGTTTTCCAAAAGATGAAGTTGGAAATGGAATTCTAGATGAAGAAACATTGGACGAAAGTGAATATACTCTTGAATCAACAATTTCAGAAGAAGAGTATAACAAAACATTTGGATCATTTTTACATCCGTTTACAGGAATAAACATGGTAGAATGTTATAGAGAAATAGTTAAGGCTGAAAATTGTGAAGTAGATTTTGTATTTAGTAATAATGCAAAAAAAGTATTAGAATACAACAAAAATGTTCTAGTTGCAAGTATTCACACAAGAGAAAGAATGAAAAAACTTCTTAAAAATAATGGTGGAAAAATCATATTAGGATTAGACGATATATTAACAGAACCTTTAAATTGCAGTGGTTACAATCCTAAATATGGATTATTGGGGTCAAACAAATCTACAGAAGAAAGAGTAAAATTATTCCCAAGAGATCCACAAAAAGTTGTAAATGAAATAAAAGAAAAAATAAAAAAATATACAGATAAAAATATAGAAGTAATGTGCTATGGTGATGGAGGATTTAAAGACCCAGTAGGTGGCATATGGGAATTAGCAGACCCAGTTGTATCACCAGGTTATACAGAAGGCTTAGAGGGAACACCTAATGAACTAAAATTAAAATACATTTCAGATAACAAGTATGCAGATTTAAGAGGAGAAGAACTTAAAAAAGCTATAATAGAAGAAATAAAAAATAAGGATAAAAATTTAAAAGGAAAAATGGAAACACAAGGAACAACTCCAAGAAAGCTAACAGATTTGTTGGGCTCACTTTCAGATTTGACATCAGGAAGCGGAGACAAGGGAACACCAGTAGTATTTATACAAGGATATTTTGATAATTTATCAGATGACTAAAAAGAGGAACTTAAAAAGTTCCTCTTTATTTTTTATTAATCTAATTTAAAAGAATGTGGCAATAAATCTTCAATAGTATGTTCTTCTACGCTATTGTTATCTTTTAATAAATAAATCTTAAAATCTCTAGATACGAATTCGCTCATAAATTGTCTGCAATATCCGCAAGGAGTACAATCATCATTTAAATAATCAAGTGAATCTCCACCGCAAACAACTATAAAATCAAACTCTCTTTCACCTTCTGAAAGTGCTTTTGTAAAAGCAACCCTTTCAGCACAAATAGATTGAATACCACCATTTTCTATATTACATCCAGAATAAACCTTACCAGATTTAGTAACCAATGCAGCTCCAACATAATAATTAGAATATGGAACATATGCATTTTTTCTTACATCTCTTGCAATTTTTTTTATCTCCTCAAAATTCATAAGATCACTCACTTTCTTAACTAATATATTCAAGTATAAATAATATACTATAAAATTATTCAAAAAGCAATTGAAAAAATTCAAACAATAAATTATAATAACATTATTAACTGTACAAAGTAGCCAAACGCAGGAGTTATATATTTTTTTCTTGAGAACAAACAATATATAACTCCGACGAGATTTGGCGGATTTTAATAGAACATATATTTTAGGAGAAAGGTATGAGAATTAGAAATAAACCATGGGCAAAAGAAGAATTAGATTCAAGCCCTATATTTATAAGAAACCCGGAAGAATATAAAGGAAAATGGAATGAGGTATTTAAAAATAATAATCCAATACACATTGAACTAGGATGTGGGAAAGGGTACTTTGTAAAAGATTTAATATTTCAAAATTTAAATATAAATTATATAGCAATTGATTTAATAGACACAATTCTAGGTATAGCAAATAGAAATATTTTAGAAGCAGCAGAAGGCAGAGAGATAAAGAATTTAGTTTTGACGAGATATGACATAGAGGAAATAGAAAATATTTTAGATATAAAAGATAGAGTAGAAAGAATATATATCAACTTCTGTAACCCATGGCCAAAACCAAGACATTATAAAAGAAGACTTACACATACAAGACAACTAGAAAAATATATTCAATTCTTAAAAAAAGAAGGAGAAATCTATTTTAAAACAGATGATGATGGATTATTTAAAGATTCTTTAGAATACTTTAAACAATGCGGATTTAAAGAAATAAAGATCACGTATGATTTAGGAAATGAAAACAATTTTTGGAACAATATAGAAACAGAACATGAGATAAAATTTAAGGAGCAAGGCATAAAAATAAAGGCAGGAATATTTAAATTAAAATGTGCAAATTAGGGACAGTCCCCAATTTGCACATTTTAATTTATTTTAAGCGAATTGATGATGGAGCAACGTCGAAACGTATTTCGAATTCTTTAAACTCATCAAGCTTTTTCTTTTCTAAACAACTTAAATATTTTTCAAGCTGTTCTTGAGTTTTACAAGCTGCAACAATAGCAGGGTTTAAACTATAATTAAACATAATATCCATTGCGAATTTTATAGATTCTATAACAGATTTTCCTTCTCTATCTCTAATTAGAGAATATGCTTCTCTAAAACGCGCAAGTACAGGATGTCTTTGATAAAAATTTAATGGATTTATAAATTCTTTTTTAATAACATCCTCAAAAGATTTATATTGATCAGGGTATTGCTTCATATATTCAATAACTTCATTCTTTGAATAAGGAAGATAAACTTTTTTAGTCTTTTCAGAAATAACAAGTAAATTACTATCTTCTTTAACAGTAGTTGGAGCATAATTTATTGAAGGTGCAACAGACTGAACTGAAGGCTCAGCAAAACGTTTCCCTTGTGTAGGCACAGGTGCAGTTTCAACAAGGTATTTAGATGTAAATTCTGCAATTCTTAAATTATTAGCATCCATAGCTGTTTTTAAGTTTCCATACAATCCAGAAAAACTTGTAATTTTATTCTTAAGATTTGCTACATCATCCATATAAGAACTATTAGTATTTGATTCAATACCAATTAACAAATCAACAATTGATTTATCAATATCACTAAATTCTTGTCTATTGGCTTGCAATAAAAGTATATTCTGATTAATTAAATTTAAAGATTCTTTAGCTTTAATTGCAACTTCTTTTTCAGATGCAGGTAATTTCTTTAAAAAAACTTCAATTGAATCAATTTGAGATTTTTCACTTGCAATTATCTCATCCATTTTTTCAAGTTCCAAATCGATATTTTTCAAAAAATTAAATTCATTATCAGTAAATAAACTATTTAAAATTTTACTATCATATGTTGTTAAAGACATAATAACATATCTCCTTTGTATATAAATATGTCTATATTATATCATAGAAGGAATTAAATAAACAATAACATTAATATTACAATTTTATTACAATAAACGACTTTATGTAACAAATTTGTAACATAAATGTAATCAAAAAACCATTGAATTTTAAATTAAAATGCATTATCATATACTTAATTGAAATTAGGAGGTGGATTTTGTGAAAAAATCAAAAAAGAATTATGCAATTATTGTACTAATTGTTATACTATTAGCTTTAGCAATAGGATATGCTGCTTTTTCTGCAACATTAACAATTAATGGTACAGTAAAAAGTAATGCAGAGTGGGATGTGAAATTCACAGCTGGATCTATAACAGGAGCAGCAAGTGAAAATAACAAAGTTACTTTTACAGATAAGGTAATGACTGTTAAAGCTGAACTTGGATTCCCAGGTGATGGACGTGAAGTTACTGCAACAATAACAAACGCTGGAACTATAAATGCAAAATTAACAGGCTTTACACTTAAAAATGAACAAAACTTTGATGCAGATGGCGATGGAACAGCTGATGTTATAGTAACATTACCTACTATTGCAACAACTGGAACAGAAATTATTGAAGCTGGAAAAAGTTGCCCAGTTACATTCACAATTCAATGGGATGAAAATTCTGAAGCTGAAGATTTAGGAACAGCAACATTTGATATTGAATTTACATATGAACAATCAACAGATGCTGTTACAGTTACACCAGCTCACGGATCACACAGCTAATAAATAATATATAGGGCATAGCAAATATGCCCTTGACATATTAAAAATCCAAATAAAAATTATGAGGAATGTTTATGCAAAAATCAAAATTAGCAACAATTATCATATGCACTATAATTCTTATATATGCATTATTAAGTACATTTACTTTTGTGCATAAAATTAATAATATATATTTAAAAATTATTAATCCAATTTTTTGGATTACTCTTGCTTTATTTTTAAGAGTAAATTTGGGTAAAAAGTACAGAAAAATACAACAAGAAAAAGAAGTTTCTAAATATGCTTTAATTGGAGTTCTTGTTTACATTATTATATATTTAGTTTCTGGACTATTTCTTACATTTGGCAGAAATCCATATTCCCAGACACTAAAGGGAATCATAATGAATTTATGGATGTTTGCTGTTCCTTTAGTAGTTAAAGAATATGTAAGATACTATTTAATCCAAAATGTATATGATAAAGACAAAATTAAATTTGCAATTATTATTTCAGTAATATATGTTTTTATTGATATGAAATTCTATACAATTATTGCAAATAAGTGGACAATATTGTACATAATAAGAACAGTATCACAAATAGTACTACCACTTATTAGCAAAAATCTACTATATTCATTTAATGCAATGTATATTGGATATCTTCCCAATATATGCTATGAATTTTTAACAAATTTATTTATTTGGTTATCACCAATATTGCCAAATGCACCATGGATTATGACAGCAATAATAGATACTACAATTCCAGCAATATTGATGCTATATATAAGATTTGAAAAAAATAAAGGTGAATTTTTCAAATCAAGAGACAGAATTGAAAGAACAGATCCTAGAAGTATAATTCCATTAGTTGTTTGTATTATTTTAGGTATTTGGTTTGCAATTGGAATTTTTCCAATAAAACCAGTAGCTGTTGCAACAGGAAGTATGATTAATGCATTAAGAATTGGAGACGTTGCAATAATTAAAAAATGTAATGCGAATGATGTTATAGTAGGGGATATAATAGAATACCAAATGGAAGGATATACAGTTATTCATAGAATAATTGAGAAAAAGCAAAAAAATGGTTCATTTTATTTTATAACAAAAGGTGATAACAATAATACACCAGATGCTAAAGAAGTTACAGAAGATCAATTGATTGGAAAAGTTATATTTAAAGTAAGATATTTAGGATATCCTGCAATCTGGCTTCATTTAATACAAGAGCAAGAAGCGATGGATGTTGAGGTAGATACATAAAATAAAACTATAAAGATCAAGGAAAGGAGAAAAAATGAGAAGCAAACAAAAAATGAAATTACGTAAATCAACTAGATATATATATTTATTGTTAGGCTTCACAATGTTAGTAGTATTTGGATATCGATTGATGAAAAACACATCAGGAGATGGAACAATCAATACTAAAAAAGAGATTTATTCATATACAAATAAATTTAATTATAGTTATGACGTTAAACTATTAGAAAATGAATATATTTCAAAACCTTCTCTTGGTATGAACTATGTAGCTTATGTTACAGATTTAATAGATAATATAGATTTAAATATAAATTACGAATATTCTGGAAATAAAACATCAAAAATAACATGCAAATATAAAGTTACAGGAAAACTTGAAGGTGTTTATACACGAGATGGTGAAGAACAAAAAATATGGGAAGAACAAGAAGTTCTTATAGATGAAAATACTAAAGATATTAATGGTAATAAAGTTATAATTGATCAACCACTAAATTTAAATTTAAGTGATAAAAACCAATTAGTAAAAAATTTTGAACAAGAAATGGGAATGTCTATAACTGCTAAATATATTGTTACATTAGAAACAAACACAAATACAACAATTGAAGGAGAAAATATAAATAAAACAGAGAAAAATTCAATTACAATAGATTTAGGAAGAAAAACAACTACTATTACAGGAAAAAATAACAAAGAAGATACAGAATATATTAGTAAGGATTTTGCACAAAAAAGTGGAAACAATAAAATTTATATATGTTTAGATGTTGTTGGCTTAGTTGCAGCCGTGCTAGTATTAAGATATGTTGCTAAAACAAAGAGTGCAAATCATATTACAAATGAATATAGACAAGAAATTAATAGAATACTTAGATTATGTCAAGATAAAATTGTTAGACTTGATAACAGACCAAATGAAACAGATAAAGAAGTTGTTAAAGTTAAAGATTTCGGAGAAATTGTTAAATTATCTGAAGAGTTATTTAAACCAATATTATATTGGGAAGACAAAGAAACAGAAGAAGCTTGGTTTATTGTTATGAGCAACTCAGTTCTTTACCACTATATTATAAAGAGAGGCGAATAAATGAAACACAAATTCAAGCTTAAAAAGAAAAAGAATTTAATATCAATAAACATGAGCATTGTAATAATAACGATGCTCATGTTTGCAATAGGCGTTGGTTATTCAAAATTTTCCACTACACTTAATATTAGAGGAACTATTATTGGAAAAAAACCAGAAACTCATGAGGAAGATTATATTGTAGAAAACGAAGATGAAAATACTCTTGTACTAAATACTGACAAAGTAAACCCATCAAATCCAGTAGCAGTATCAGACTTACTTACAATGGAATTTACTGGTGTAAATATTACACAAAAACATATAAATAGAATGGATGTAACCTTAAACTACACAACAGGAACAGGGTCTGCGCAAACAATTGTGTATATATTAACTGTAAATAATAATCAATATAGACAAACAGTAAATTTTAGAGGAAAACAAACAAATCAGAATGTTACTATATCATTTACTGGTTTAAATATTAATCCAAATCAAACATTTACTATAACATCTGAAGTAAATAAGCTGTCAAACAGACAGATAACAATAAACAATCAGACTCTTTCAGTATATTTAACTGATTAAAAACTTAAAATAAAAATGGAGATGTTAAAAATGAAAAAATATAAGATTAGGAAAAAAAGAAAAGTAGTGTCAGTAAAAATGTTGGTATTAATTTTAATAATCATTTTATTCTCTATTTCAATAGGGTATTCAAGGTTTTCAACACTACTTACTATACGAGGTGCAGTAATAGGAAAAAAACATGAGCCAGATCTTGAAGCAGAAATTGTTCCACCTCCAGGAGGAGGAACAGCAGGAGGACATGATAGACTAAGTACCAATACTTCTTTTTCTGCAGGTTTGTTAAACTTTAATTATCTTTCTGTAAAAGAAGATGTTTTCGAAGAACCAAATACTATAATTACAAAACTAAAAAATGAAAATTTAACAATATTTAAAGATACTGCTACATGTACATTTACACTTTCAATTCAAAACAATTCGGGATACACCTGGAGAAATGGAACATATACTGTAGAAAAAAATAATGTAAGTAATTATTGCGCTTATAAATCATCATCTTTATCAAAAACAACTGTAGAAAATGGAGAAACTGTTACACTTACAATGGTTATAGATTTTACTGATACAAGAAGAAGAATAACTGCAGGGCAATATTTTATGACAAAGTTTGCATTTGAGTGCAACGGAATAACTAGATATTATAATTATAAAGTTATTATAGAAAATTAAAAAAAATACTTGACAAACATATATTGAATATGATATTATAATAAAGCACATATTTTTTGAAAAATAGGAAAAATATGTTACTATTTATTAGAAATGGTGATTTTGTTAAAGTGAAAAATGTGATTAAAAGTTAATAATTAAGATAACTAAATAAAAAGTGTAGAAGGCTTAAGAAATAAGCATAATATAGAAATATATTACTACACTTTTTTGTTGCGTTTATAAACTTTTACAAAAATCAGTAAAAACATGTAATATTAAGAAAGAGGAATTAATTATTTGCTAAGGTATTAGTAAATAAATACTTGGGGCGGTATAAATTTTACTAATAAAACACTTATAGTTAAGAAGGACTTTCTTTAATATAAAATAGAAATTAGAATTTAGAGATTAAAATTCAGAATTTCTGCCTGCCCATATTGTGATATAAAGTCACAACTAATAAAAAAAGGGAGTTGATTTATTTTGCTAAAAGACTTAAATTACGAAAAAACAACAAGAAAAACTTTCGCCAAAATAGGAGATTTTATTGATATACCTAACTTAATTCAAGTTCAAAAAGACTCTTATGATTGGTTTGTTAAAGAAGGATTAGGAGAAGTATTAAGAGATATTTCACCTATAGAAGACTACACAGGAAACCTAGTTTTAGAATTCTTTGATTACTACATGGAAGAAGAAACTAAATATTCATTAGAAGAATCAAAAGAGAGAGATACTACATATTCAACAAGATTACATGTAAAAGTAAGATTAATTAACAGAGAAACAGGAGAAATTAAAGAACAAGAGATTTACTTAGGAGACTTCCCATTAATGACAGATAGTGGTACATTCGTAATAAATGGCGCAGAAAGAGTTGTTGTCAGCCAGCTTGTTAGATCACCAGGATGTTATTATGAATCTGACTATGATAAAACAGGTAAAAAATTGTACAAGGCTACTGTTATGCCAATAAGAGGTGCTTGGCTTGAATACGAAACAGATGGAAATGATGTATTCTGGGTAAGAATTGATAGAACAAGAAAATTACCGGTAACAACATTATTAAGAGCTATTGGTTTAGCAAATGATGAGCAAATTACAAGCTTATTTGGCGATGAAGATAAGTTATATGCAACAATAGCAAAAGACACAACAAAAACAACAGACGAAGCCCTTATTGAAATTTACAAAAAATTAAGACCAGGAGAACTTCCAACAGTTGATGCTGCAAGAAACTTATTTAACAATTTATTCTTTGATCCTAGAAGATATGATTTATCAAAAGTAGGAAGATATAAATACAATAAAAAATTAGACTTAAGTTACAGAATTAATGGAAAAGTTGCATTTGATGACATTATAAATAATGAAACAGGAGAGGTTATTGTTGAGAAAGATGCAGTAATTTCAGAAGAACAAGCAAAAGAAATTCAAAATGCAGGTATTAACATTGTAGATATTAAAGTTGATGATAAAAAAGTAAGAATTATAGGTAATGGAACAGTTGATATAAAAGCATTTGTTAATAGTGACGAAATAAAAATCAAAGAAAAAGTCAACTATGAAGTTCTAAAAAACATCTTAGAAACAACTGACGAAAAAGATTTAGTAAATGTAATAAATGAAAGAAAAGAAGAATTAGTTCCAAAGAATATAGTTACTGAAGATATTATAGCTTCAATAAACTATACATTAAACTTACAATATGGTTTAGGAACAGTTGATGATATTGACCACTTAGGAAACAGACGTATTAGATGTGTTGGTGAATTATTACAAAACCAATTCAGAATTGGTTTAACAAGACTTGAAAGAGTTGTTAGAGAAAGAATGACAATTCAAGACTTAGACGTTGTAACACCACAAACATTAATTAACACAAAACCAATAACATCAGCAATTAGAGAATTCTTCGGAAGCTCACAATTATCACAATTTATGGATCAAACAAACCCATTATCAGAATTAACACATAAAAGAAGAATTTCAGCATTAGGACCTGGAGGATTATCTAGAGAAAGAGCAGGATTCGAAGTACGTGACGTTCACTATACTCACTACGGAAGATTATGCCCAATAGAATCACCTGAAGGACCAAACATAGGATTAATTTCAGCCCTTTCAACATTCGCAATAATCAATGAATACGGATTTGTTGAAACACCATATAGAAAAGTTAATCCAAAAACACATCAAGTTACTGATGAAGTAATTTACATGACAGCTGATGAAGAAGACAACCATGCAATAGCACAAGCAAATGAACCATTAGATAAAGATGGAAAATTTGTAAATAAAAAAATTAAAGTTAGATACTTAGATGAAATTATAGAAGTTGAATCAGATAGAGTAGACTATGTTGATGTATCACCAAAACAATTAGTTTCTGTTGGTGCAGCAATGATACCTTTCTTAGAGCATGATGATGCTAACCGTGCATTAATGGGAGCGAACATGCAACGTCAGGCAGTTCCTCTAATGATTACAGATTCACCAATCGTTGGAACAGGTATTGAATACAGAGCAGCAAAAGACTCAGGAACAACAGTTGTTGCAAAAGAAGGTGGAAAAGTATTAAAAGTAACTGGTGATGAAATTACAATTAAAACAAAATCAGGAATAGATACATATAAATTACGTAAGTTCAAGAGAACAAATGGTGGAACATGTATTAATCAAAAACCAATAGTTAGAGCCGGAGAAACAGTTCAATCAAATGACGTAATTGCTGATGGACCATCAACACAAAATGGAGAAATGGCTCTTGGTAAAAACGTTCTTATCGCTTTCACAACTTGGGAAGGTTATAACTATGAGGATGCTATTTTGTTAAGTGAAAGATTAGTTAAAGAAGACGTATACACATCAATTCATATTGAAGAATATGACTGTGAATGTAGAGATACAAAACTTGGACCAGAAGAAATTACAAGAGATATTCCAAACATAGGTGAAGACAGTTTAAGAGATATAGATGACAACGGAATTATAAGAATTGGTGCAGAAGTTAGACCAGGTGATATATTAGTTGGAAAAGTTACTCCAAAAGGAGAAACAGAATTAACATCTGAAGAAAAACTTTTAAGAGCAATCTTTGGAGAAAAAGCAAGAGAAGTAAGAGATACATCATTAAGAGTACCACATGGTGAAGCAGGAACAATAGTTGATGTTAAAATCTTTACAAGAGATAATTCAGATGAATTAGGCCCTGGAGTTAACCAAGTAATTAGAGTATATATAGCTCAAAAGAGAAAAATATCAGTCGGAGATAAAATGGCTGGTCGTCATGGAAACAAAGGTGTTGTTTCAAGAATATTACCAGTTGAAGATATGCCATTTATGCCAGATGGAACACCAGTTGATGTTGTTCTTAACCCATTAGGTGTACCTTCTCGTATGAACCTAGGTCAGGTTCTTGAAGTTCACTTAGGTGCAGCTGCAAGATTATTAGGAATGAAAGTTGCAACACCAGTATTTGATGGTGCATCAGAAGAAGATATAGAAAACTTATTAAAAGAATCAGGATTATCAGAAGATGGTAAAACAATTCTTTATGATGGTAGAACAGGTGAACCATTTGATAAACCAATTACAGTTGGTGTTATGTACATGTTAAAACTTCACCACTTAGTTGGTGATAAGATACATGCTCGTTCAACTGGTCCATACTCACTTGTAACACAACAACCTTTAGGTGGTAAAGCACAATTTGGTGGACAGCGTTTCGGAGAAATGGAAGTTTGGGCTCTTGAAGCATATGGAGCAGCTTACACATTACAAGAAATGTTAACAATAAAATCAGATGATGTAATAGGAAGAGTAAAAACATACGAAGCAATCGTTAAAGGTGAAAATATTCCAGAACCAGGAGTTCCAGAAGGATTCAAGGTATTAATTAAGGAATTACAAAGTATAGGATTAGATGTAAGATTATTTTCAGAAGATGATAGAGAGCTTGAATTAACAGAGAATATTGATGACGGAATAGACTTTAACTTAGATGAAAATAAACCACTAGTAAGTGATGAAGAATTAATGGCAGAAGAACCATTAGAACAAGAAGAATTACTAGATGAAGATGAAATTCTTGATGAAGAAGAATTAGAAGAAGATTTTAATCCAGAAGATTTGGATGAAGAAGACTTTGATAATGAATTAGCAGAAGACAACGAAGAAAACGACAACGACTCATACGAAGAATAAATATTAAATGATGTTGAACATTATTTAATAAAAAATGTTGGGTCGCCGCCCTCGGCGACTCAAAAGAGAAAGCCAAATTAATTAAATAATTACATTAAAATTTATTAAATCACATAATAATTTGTTCGAGCAATGTACATTTAATAAAATAATAATGTAGGGGTTGCCGCCATCGGCGCTCCGCAAAAAAATAAAAATTAAACCTAAAATTTGGGAGGTTAAATTCTAATGGAAAATAATCAAAAACAAGACGAATTAGAAATATTTGATAAAATTCAAATAGGATTAGCATCAGATGAAAAAATTAGAGAGTGGTCTAAAGGTGAAGTAAAAAAACCAGAAACAATAAATTATAGAACATTAAAACCAGAAAAAGACGGATTATTTTGCGAAAAAATATTTGGTCCAACAAAAGACTGGGAATGTCATTGTGGAAAATATAAAAGAGTAAGATATAAAGGAATAGTTTGTGATAGATGTGGTGTTGAAGTTACAAAATCAAAAGTAAGACGTGAAAGAATGGGGCACATTGAACTAGCTGCTCCAATTGCACATATTTGGTATTTCAAAGGAATTCCAAGTAGAGTTGCTTTAATGCTTGATATTTCACCAAGAAGTGTTGAAAAAGTAATTTATTTTGCAGCATATGTTGTAACAGATAAAGGAACATCAGGATTACTTGAAGGACAAATCTTAAATGAAAAAGAATACCATGAAGCTGAAGAAAAATACGGAAAAGGATCTTTCAAAGCAGGAATGGGTGCAGAATCAATAAAAACATTATTACAAAAAGTTGATCTTGCTAAATTATCAGAATCATTAAAGAAAGAAATAGAAGAATCAAGTGAACAGAAAAAAGCTAAACTAGTAAAAAGATTGGATACAGTTGAAAGCTTTTTACAATCTGGAAACAAACCAGAATGGATGGTATTAAATGTTATACCAGTTATTCCACCAGATATTAGACCAATGGTACAATTAGATGGAGGAAGATTTGCAACATCTGACTTAAATGATTTATATAGAAGAGTTTTAAATAGAAACAACAGATTAAAGAGATTACTAGAATTAGGAGCACCAGAAATCATTGTTAGAAATGAAAAAAGAATGCTTCAAGAAGCAGTAGATGCTTTAATAGATAATGGAAGACGTGGAAGACCAGTAACAGGAGCAGGAAACAGACCATTAAAATCATTATCAGATATGTTAAAGGGAAAACAAGGACGTTTTAGACAAAATTTGTTAGGAAAAAGAGTTGACTACTCAGGACGTTCAGTTATCGTTGTAGGTCCTGAACTTAAAATATATCAATGTGGATTACCAAAAGAAATGGCAATCGAATTGTTCAAACCTTTTGTTATGAAAGAATTAGTAGCAAGAGGATTAGCACACAATATAAAAAGTGCAAAAAGAATGGTAGAAAAACTAAATCCAGAAGTATGGGGAATATTAGAAGAGGTTATTAAAGATCACCCTGTAATGTTAAACCGTGCTCCAACACTACATAGATTAGGTATTCAAGCATTCGAACCAGTATTAGTAGAAGGAAGAGCTTTAAAACTACATCCATTAGTATGTACAGCATTCAACGCTGACTTCGATGGTGACCAGATGGCTGTTCACGTTCCACTATCTCCAGAAGCACAATCTGAAGCAAGATACTTAATGCTTTCAGTTAATAACTTATTAAAACCACAAGATGGTAAACCAGTAACAGTTCCAACACAGGATATGATACTAGGAAGTTACTACTTAACAATGGAAGTTGCAGGAGAAAAAGGAGAAGGTATGTACTGTGCTAACGAAGATGAAGCAATGATGGCATACCAAAATGGAGACTTAGGATTACATGCAAAAATTAAAGTTAGAATAACTAAGGAAATTAACGGAAAACCTGTAACAAAAGCAATTGAAACAACAGTAGGTAGATTAATTTATAATCAAGGAATTCCACAAGATTTAGGATTTGTAGATAGAACAGATCCAGAACATGATTTCGACTTAGAAATCAGTTTCCCAGTTATGAAGAAAAATCTTGGAACAATTATTGCAAAATGTATAGATAAACATGGTTTAAACGTATCAGCTGATTTATTAGACTACATTAAAGCAACAGGTTTCAAATATTCTACAAAAGGTGCTATAACAGTGTCAGTTGCTGACGTTGCAGTACCAGAAGCTAAAAAAGAAATTTTAGCAAAAGCAGATCAAGAAGTTGAAAACATAGCAAAACAATATAGACGTGGTTTAATTACAAACGATGAAAGATATGATTCAGTAATTAAAGTATGGGAAAAAGCTACAAGTGATGTTACAGAAGCTATGAAAGATAACTTCAGTGAATTAAATCCAATATTCATGATGGCACAATCAGGAGCCAGAGGTAACATGAACCAGTTAAGACAGATAGCAGGTATGCGTGGTCTTATGGCTAACACATCAGGTAAAGCCGTAGAAATTCCAATCAAAGCATGCTTTAGAGAAGGATTAGACGCACTTGAATACTTCATTTCATCACACGGTGCTAGAAAAGGTTTAGCAGATACAGCTTTAAGAACAGCTGACTCTGGATACTTAACAAGAAGATTAGTTGATGTTTCACAAGACATTATTGTTAGAGAAGAAGACTGTGGAACAGATGAATATATTGAAATAGAAGATATTAAAGATGGAAATCAAATAATTGAAAAATTAGAAGAAAGATTAACAGGAAGATATCCATTTGAAGATATTAAGGATCCAACAACAGGTGAAATAATTGCAGATAAAGATACATTAATTTTACCAGCAATAGCAGAAAAAATAGTTAAAGCAGGATACACAAAAGTTAAAGTACGTTCAGTTTTAGGATGTAAAACAAAACATGGTGTATGTGCAAAATGCTATGGTATGGGATTAGCAACAAGAAAGAAAGTAAATATAGGTGAAGCAGTTGGTATAATTGCTGCACAATCAATTGGTGAGCCTGGTACACAGCTTACAATGAGAACATTCCACACAGGTGGTGTTGCTGGAGGAGATATTACACAAGGTCTTCCTAGAGTTGAAGAGTTGTTTGAAGCTAGAAAACCAAAGGGATTAGCCGTAATTACAGAAATAAGTGGTACTGTAAAAATAGAAGATTCTAAGAAGAGAAAAGAAGTTACAGTAACAGGAGATGCAGATGCTAAAACATACACAATAAGCTTTGGTTCTAAATTAAAAGTAAAAAACGGTGATTATATAGAAGCCGGTGATCCAATTACAGAAGGATCTATAAATCCAGCTGAAATACTTGCAATAAAAGGTCCAAACGGAGTATTTGAATATTTAACATCAGAAGTTCAAAAAGTTTATAGAAACCAAGGTGTTGATATTAACGATAAACACATTGAAGTTATTTCAAGACAAATGCTTAAAAAGATCAAAATTGAAGACAGTGGAGATAGCGGAATGTTCATAGGATCATTAGTAGATATTAACGAATTCAAAGCAAACAATGCAGAATTAGAAGCAGAAGGAAAAACACCAGCAAAAGGACAAAGAGTGTTATTAGGAATAACAAAAGCGTCACTTGCAACAGAAAGTTTCTTATCAGCAGCATCTTTCCAAGAAACAACAAGAGTATTAACAGAAGCTGCAATCAAAGGAAAGAGAGATTCATTAATAGGACTAAAAGAAAATGTTATCATAGGAAAACTAATTCCAGCAGGAACAGGACTAACAGTATACAGAAACAAAAATGTATCAACAGGAGCAGAAAAACAAGAAGAAACAGAAACAAAACCAGAAGAATAACAACAAAATTCGGCAGAAATGCCGAATTTTTAATGTTCCAATTAGGGACAGTCCCAAATTGGAACATTATGAAAAAAGGAGGAAGCATTTTTATGAAATTAAATGTTGTATTGGTTGAACCAGAAATACCTCAAAATACTGGTAATATAGCAAGAACTTGCGCAATTTTAGGGGCAAAGTTACATCTAGTAAAACCACTAGGATTTGATATATCTGAAAAACAATTAAAAAGAGCAGGATTAGATTATTGGGATAAATTAGATATAGAAGAACATGATAATTTTGTTGAATTTTTAAATAAATATAAACCAGAGGAAAATAATATGTATTTTATTACAACAAAGGGAACACATTGCTATAGTGACATAGACTTTTCAAAAATGGATGAAGTATTTGTATTATTTGGAAAAGAAACAAAAGGATTACCAGAAGACACATTAAAAAAATACATAGAAAAAACAGCAAGAATTCCAATGAGACCAACTCTTAGATCTCTAAATTTATCAAATTCAGTTGCTATAGTAACATACGAAATATTTAGACAAAAGAATTTTGAAGGTTTACAAGAAATAAGTGATTATTTGGAATAAAATAGAGTAGGGAACAAAAACGAAAAAAAGACATGCAATAATATTTGCATGTCTTTTTTATTATTTTACTAATGAACTTGCAAGTCCTAAGTAATTTTCAGGAGTTAAATTTAATAGTCTTTCTTTATCATTTTGATCAATATCAAGTTCAGAAATGAATTTCCTTAAATCATCTAGAGTAATTTTCTTTCCTCTAGTAAGTTCTTTTAACATTTCATAACCGTTTTCATAACCGTTTTTTCTTAAAACAGTTTGAACAGCTTCAGAAAGAATTTCAGGATTTTTATTTAAATCATTAAGTAAAACATCAAGATTAACTTCTAGTTTATTAGTAGCTTTAATGGTTTGTTTAATTGAAATTAAAGTATGAGCAAAGCTTACACCGATATTTCTAAGGGTTGAAGAATCACTTAAATCTCTTTGCATTCTTGAAACTTGAAGATTGTTTGTAAAATTATCAAAAATGCAATTTGCCATTCTAATATTTGCCATAGAATTTTCATGGTTAATAGGGTTTACCTTGTGTGGCATTACAGATGAACCAACTTCACCTTGAACAACTTTTTGCTTAAAATATCCCATACTTATATAAAACCACATATCACCATTATAATCCAAAGTAATATTGTTAAATAGCTTAATGTAACTACATAATACGCATAAAATATCATGAGATTCTATTTGTGTTGTTAAAGGATTGTATTCTAGCCCGAATTCTTCAACAAACTCTTTAGTAAAGCTTACCCAGTCAATGTTAGGGTAGGCAACTATATGAGCATTGTAATTGCCAACAGCACCACTAAATTTTCCTCTTAATTTAACGTTTTTAATAAAGTTTAAAATACTTTTCCATCTGTATGCAAAAATTTCAAATTCTTTTCCAACTGTTGTTGGAGTGGCGGGTTGACCATGTGTATGCCCAAGCATAGGAACATCTTTGCAGTCGTTTGCTTTTAACTCAATTAGGCTTATTAAACTTTCCATATTTGGAACAATAATTTTTTTAACTAATCCATTAACCATTAAGCCATAGGCTAAATTGTTTATATCTTCAGAAGTACAAGTTAGATGGATTAGGTTAGTGTATTTGTTTAATCCTTTTTCATCTAATTTCTCACGTAAATAATATTCAACAGCTTTTACATCATGGTTTGTGGTACTTTCTATTTCTTTAACTCTTTTTGCTTCATTAACATCAAAGCTAGAGATAATATCTTCAAGATTTGTATAAACAGTATCTGAAATATGTTCAGTTGTAAAGTTACCACTTAAAAGTACTTTTTCCAACCATTTAATTTCAACTATAACTCTATTTTTTATAAGAGCATATTCACTAAAATATTCAGTTATTTCTTTTACATCATTTCTGTATCTACCATCAATTGGGGAAATTGCTTCTAAAGTATCAAAATTCATTTTCACAACTCCTATTCAACAATCATATTTTCTCTTCCAGCACCTGTTCCTATAAACTTAATTGGAACACCAACTAATTCTTCAATTCTATTTAAATATTTTTTAGCATTTTCTGGTAAATCTTCTCTTCTTGTAATATTACTAATGTCACCAAAATTACCATCAAATTCTTCGTATACAGGTTCTACATCTTTTAAATATTCTTTATCACAAGAAAATCTCATATCAACTGTATTACCTTTTTTGTAAGCAACACATAATTTAATTTTATCAAGCTTTCCAATTGTATCTAAATGATTTAATGCAAGACCAGTTAAGCCATTAAGCATTGCTGCATATTTTAATGCAACTAAATCAAGCCATCCACATCTACGAGGTCTTTTTGTTGTTGTACCATATTCATGGCCTAATTCTCTAATTAAATCACCAATTTCATTAACTTGTTCTGTTATGTATGGACCTTCACCAACTCTTGAAGAGTAACCTTTTAGAACACCATAAACATTACCAATAAATTTTGCACCAATTCCACTACCAGTACAAATTCCACCAATAGATGGGTTAGAAGAAGTAACAAAAGGATAACTTCCAAAATCAATATCAAGGAAAGTAGCTTGAGCACCTTCACAAACTATTTTTTTATTTTGTTCAATTGCCATATGAAGCATGTAAACAGTATCAGCAACAAATGGTTTTAAATATTCAGCATATTTTTTGTAATCAGAAATTACTTTATCAGTATCTAATGGCTCTTTACCATATAATTTGAATATTTCATTTTTTCTCTCGATATTTTCTCTAGCCATTGATTCAAATCTATCAGAGATAAAGTCAGCAACTCTAATACCACATCTTTCAAATTTATCGCAGTATGCAGGACCAATTCCTCTTTTTGTTGTACCAATTTTATTTTCTCTTAATTCTTCTTGTAGACCATCTAATTCAACATGGTAAGGCATTATTATATGAGCTTTATCACTAATATACAAGTTAGATACATCAATACCATCATTTTTTAAATTTTCAATTTCTTCAATAAGAACTTTAGGATCAATAACAACACCATTTCCAACAATTGCTTTTGTTCCTTTATTTAAAATACCAGATGGAATAAGATGGAATGCATATCTTTTACCGTTAACATTTATTGTATGTCCAGCATTGTTTCCACCTGTACATCTTACAGTGTAATCTGCATTTGTTGCTAAGTAATCAATAATTTTTCCTTTTCCTTCGTCACCATAGAACGTTCCTAAAACTACATCTACATTTCCCATAAAAACACTCCTCATTTTATTTATTTATATAAAGTAAAACAGAAAAAGAATAAGAAGATAGTGTTATACTATCTTCTTATTGCTATATATTCTATTTTTGCTTATACTAAAAGAATAAGTTATTTCTAACTTATTTAATATATTAAATTGATCTTGCGAAGTAATCATAAATATCAATCCCTTCAATATAACATATTAATTTTTAAACCACTTATTAAATATAGTATATTTTTTTACTTTTGTCAAGAGATTTCAGGTAATTTCTAGCATTTTCGAGATTCTTTTATTTCCAGAATGAAGTATAAGCTCTGTAAGCTTCATAAATATCAAATTTACTTGTAACTTCATATGGAGCATGCATTGAAAGAACAGGAACACCACAGTCAATTACATCAATACCTTTATCTGCTAAAATATAGGCAATAGTTCCGCCTCCGCCAGTATCAACCTTACCAAGTTCACTTACCTGATATATAATGTCGTTTGATTCAAATATATTTCTAATTAAAGCAACGTATTCGGCATTTGCATCAGAAGCACCAGATTTTCCTCTAGCACCAGTATATTTGTTTAGACCAACACCTTTTCCTAAATATGCAGCATTATTTCTTTCAGAAACATTTGCGTAAGCAGGATCAAGTCCGGCATCAACATCAGCTGAAAGCATTTTTGAATTGCAGAATACTTTATCTAATAAATTAGGTCTGTTAGTATTTGTTTTATTTAATAATTCAGAAATGAAAGTATCAAAAACATGAGATTCCATACCTGTATTTCCCATACTACCGATTTCTTCCTTATCAGCAAATATACATACAGCAGTCTTAACAGGGGCATCAATATTTAATAAAGCACGTAAAGATGTATATGCACAAACCTTATCATCTTGTCCATAACCGGCAACCATGCTCTTATCAAAGCCTAAACTTCTTGCTTTAAATGCTGGAACAATTTCAAGTTCTGAACTTAAGAAATCTTTTTCGGTAATTCCATATTTATCATTTAGTATTTTTAATATATTTAATTTAACTCTTTCTGAAACAGTTTCATCACCTAGTGGAATACTTCCAACAAGTAGGTTTAATGATTCACCAGAAATTCCATCCTTTAATTTTTTATCCATTTGTTCTTGAGCAAGGTGAGGTAGAAGATCTGTAATTGTAAATATAGGATCATTTTCATCTTCTCCAATATTAACAGTTATTTTTTCACCATCAGCCTTAACAATAACTCCATGAAGACTTAGAGGAATTGTTGTCCATTGATATTTTTTAATTCCACCATAGTAATGAGTTTTTAAGAATGCAAATCCAGTATCTTCATATAATGGATTTGGTTTTAAATCTAATCTTGGAGAATCAATGTGAGAACCAATAATATTCAAACCAGATTCTACGGGTTTAGTTCCTAAAACAGCAGCATAAACAGCTTTTTCTCTATTTAGATAATAAACTTTATCACCAGGAACAAGAATTAATTTATCTTTTATATTAACAAACCCATTTTTTTCAAGTATTTCAACAGTAAAGCTGGCAGCTTCACGTTCAGTTTTACTTCTATTTAGGTAATGAATATATTCGTCACAAAATTTTATTATATCATTTCGTCTATCGCTAGATATATTATCCCATCCAAATTTTTTTGAATTGAATAAAAAATTCTTTAAATTTTCAGTTTCACTCATAATAAACCTACCTTTCTTATAATTAATATACAATATAATATATCCTTTTTAAAAATTTGTAAACAGGAAATTTGAAAATAAATCAATTTGAATATTATGTAAAATTATGATATAATTAATGGTAAGTTCACTCGAAAGGGTGACAAAATAAAAAGGAGGCTATAATATGCCTGTTTCGCAAGCTCTCTTGAGTTATCACGAGGCAAACCGGTATACTGTAATTTTTGCAGATATTACCGGTAAAAGAGAACACGTAAAAAACGTAATTGCAATGGCAAAAGCGATTGCAATTGCCCAGCATTCCAATGTGGATTTAGAACTTCTTGAAGTTCTTGCTGAACATCATGACGATGGCCGTGCAGATCAGTTTAAGCTTTTGGGAAAGTTCTGGGACACAGAAGTGACCCATAATGCACTCGGTGCAGACCGGGTTGACCGGTACTTCATTAAAAATGGTGCAAAGCAGGATTCACAGGTAAAGATCCTGAAGGATGTAATGCTTTGGCACGGTCGCAAGTGGTTGAAGGATGGAATTGATGATGAAACGATGAAGTACATCGACATCATCACGGCTGCCGATGACTTCGAAAATGCCACAGCATGTGTTTCCTATCTTGTAAGCGAGAAGGAAAAGGATGCAAAAGGCTACAGCAAAGAAAATCCTGAAGCCGATCAGACCATCGTTTCAAATTTCGTCTGGGATCATTTCACCGCAGGCGAAAAGTTTGACAAGATGAAGTATTGCCACACATATGCCGAGTATACGCTGTTTGCATCAACTCTGGGCATGATGTGCATTAAGCAGTATGGTAACATTGCCCAAACTGCTTTGATGCAGCCTGGATACGGGTATCCTTCAATTCTTGAGGGATTCAGAGATGTCTTTGCTAAGGTCTTGAGACCGGATGATGCAAAAAAGGCATTCAGTATTCTCGAAAAGGCAGTTAAAGGCTAAGCCTCTCCCCACCAAAGCTATTGCTGAGGTGGGGGTCTTTTTTTATGGAAAAATAAAAAAAATCTCATATTTAAAATGAGATATAACAAAACTTAATAATAAACCATACTCCCCCCAATCCAAAGGAAAGGGGGGAGTATGGTTAGATTACATGATCCCATTCAATCATGTATCCCACCAGAATTTTCTTGCGGAAAATCAGCAGGTAAGGGATGGAATCATACTGCTTCGAAACGGTATAGCCGTCCTGAAGCAGAAGCTCGATCACATCGGGATCGATAGAATCCTTTTCCTTATAAAGGAAAAAGTCTCCATATTTCTTTGCAGCCTTCCGAATTTCAGACTTTACCGCGTCGTAGCGACGCTGGATATAGTCTATGAAATTCTTGTTGTGAATTGATATTGCATTTTTTGCGTCTTCGTATGCTTTTGAACAGGGATAGTTCATTTGTTTACACTCCTTTTTAATTAGTCAGGAGGTTACACTACACCCTCCCGACATTCAAACATTCGATTCTCGAATGAGAATGTCAAAAGGTATTGTAGTGACATAACTTTTGATAATTTAATTATACCATGATATTATGTTGAATGCAAATAAATTAAAGATTTTTGAGGTACACCAAAGCTAGTACAGGTCGAAAAATACTTTATATAATTGACAATTTAGAAAAAGAAATATATAATATTCAAAAAAAGAGAGGGAGTGATATAGATGAGTAAATGGATTATAATAGGAGTACTAGTTGTTGTTGTAATTGCAGGAATAGGAACATATAACGGATTAGTTTCAAAATCTGAGGCAGTTAATAGTAAATTTGCTACAATAGAAAACTATTTACAAAGAAGAGGAGATCTTATTCCAAATGTAGTAAATAGCGTAAAAGGATATGCAAAACAAGAATTAGATGTAATTAATGCTGTAACAGATGCAAGAGCAAAACTTTCTGGTGCATCTACAATGAGTGAGAAAGCTGAAGCAGATGCAGAACTTTCAAATGCAATAAGCAGACTTCTAGTAGTTGTTGAAAATTATCCTGAACTAAAATCAGATAGAGTTTTTATGCAATTAATAGATGAACTTGCAGGAACAGAAAATAGAATAGCAACAGCAAGAAAAGATTATAATGATGCTGTTGAAAGATACAATGCATCAATTAAAAAATTCCCAAACAATATATTTGCAGGTATGTTTGGATTAGAGGCAAAGGAATATTTTAAAGCTTCAGAAGGAAGCAAGGTGGTTCCAAATGTTGAATTCTAAGAATACAAAAAAAATTATTAGCTTAATAATTTTAATATTATTAATGCTTACCGTAAAATCTTTCGCGGTAGTATCTGCAACAAATGAATTCTATGTAAACGATTATGCAGGTGTTTTAAGTTCTGAGACAGAAGAGGCAATAATAAATGCAAATGTTGAACTACAGAAAAAAACAGGAGCACAAATTGTTGTTGTTACTGTTAGAAGCTTGGAAGGTCAAAGTATAGAAAGCTATGCAACAGAACTATTTAGAAAATTTGGAATAGGTGATTCTAAAAAAAATAATGGTGTTTTACTATTATGCTCAACAGGAGATAGAGAGTTTAGAATTGAAGTAGGATATGGATTAGAAGGAACTCTTACAGATGGAAAAACAGGAAGGATACAAGATGACTATATAATTCCATATTTAAGAAATGATAATTATGATGAAGGAATAAAAAATGGTTTTGGAGCAGTATTAAATGAAGTTGCAAAAGAGTACGATGTTCAAATAGATAATTCAATTGAAATACAAAAAATGGAACAAGATTCATATGTAATAGATTTAATAGCAATTATAATAATTATAATCTATATTATCATTTTAATTTTGGTTGCAAAAAACAAATCATTTGGAGGCTTTTCAGGTGGAGGATTCTATGGTGGAGGCTATTCAGGTGGCGGACACTCATCTGGTGGCGGATTCCATGGCGGAGGAGGTTCTTCCGGCGGTGGAGGAAGTAGCAGAAGATTTTAAAAATATATAAAAAATGTAATAATTTAATGGGGGAAAAATATGATAAGTGAATTTTTAGTTTTATTAAAAACACCAGTAACTGGAATAAAAAATGCAGTTGAAGAAAAAAATGTAAAGAAAGAAGCTATAATTACAGCAGTAATTGCAGCAGTTATGGGATTAATAATGGTATTAACAACATATTTAGGAATAGTTTCAACAATTAACAAAACATATAAGTCTGTTGAAAAATATAATGATGGTTTATTTTCATGGCAGGAGGAAGTTACAAAGTCAGAATTTAAAAAATTAAAAAAAGCAGCAAAAGAAAAAGCACTTGATATGATAGATTTTGGAGAAATGTTCTTTAAAACATTTATATATTCAGCATTAACAGTAGTAGTTATAGCAGGAATAATGTTTGCAATTTCAAAAGTAATGCAAAGTCCAAAGAATTTTATAGAAGTTTTAGCAATTTCAAATAGATCTGCAAT
>JAZQOX010000010.1:0-38009 GCA_045628105.1 Clostridia bacterium
AAAAATATAATGTAAAATATATTGACCTTTCTAATATATTTTTAAAAACTGGATTAAAATATAGACAAAATGATTGGGTTCATATTAAGGAAAATGGATATATGTTGGTAGTTGATGAATTAATAAATAAATTATAAAAAAATAATTAAAAGGTGAAATATGATAGAAGAATTAAAAAATAATTTTGAAGAAACAAAAAATAATATTGGGAATTTTATAAGAAATGGTTTAGACAATATTGTAGAAGCACAGAATAAATTTCTAAAATCAAATTTAGGTCAAGCAATAAATGGTGGAATAAATTTTGGGTTAAAAGCAGTTTTACCAAATTGTGTTGAGGATGAAATAATAAAAATTAAAGATAGCTTAATAACAGAAGGGTTTTCAGCAGCAATGGATGTTGCAATTGAGGAGGCGAGTAATTTAGGAAAAAGTATTATAGGAATATTTACAGGATCATTTGAAAATATTTCGCAAATAAAGAATGCTATAGAAAAAGGCGGATTAATAGATACTATTTCTGAACTTTTAGATACGGGAATTGATTGGGCAAAAAAACAGGGGTATATAAAATCTAGTGTTGCAACAACAATAAAAAAAGGAAAAAATACTATGCTTAAGGAAATAAAAAATAATGTTGATAATTCACTATCAGAACAAATTGAAGTATTAAATAAAATAGATGGATATGTAAAAAAATGGAAAAAATATTATAAAGAGGAAAACTTTACAAACATGGAATACCAATATAAAAAGATAGAAGAGTATTTAGAAAAAATTGTTCCATTAGAGGATATTTTAAAAGAAGCAAGAACAATAGAAAATTTACACGAATTAATAAAAAACAAAGGAAAAAATTTTAATATTACAAATGAGGAAAAGGAATTAGCAGAAATGCTAGCTTTTTAACAAAAAAAGATAATATCTCGCGTGTAAAATAAACTAAAAATAATAAAAAAAATAAAATTAATATATTTTTTTTGTAAAAAAACAATTAGAAAAACATTTAGAAATGCATGAATTTTTTATTTTATTCATATATAATAGGTGTGTTAAAAAATAAATAAGAAAAGAGGATATATGATGGACAAAGCGGAAGAACGAATTATACAAAGAGATATTGAAAATGAAATGCAAACGGCGTATATAGACTATGCAATGAGTGTTATTGTATCACGTGCCTTACCGGATGTAAGGGATGGATTAAAACCTGTTCATAGAAGAATTTTGTACACAATGCATGAAGATGGAATTACACCAGATAAACCATACAGAAAATGTGCGACAACAGTTGGAGACGTTTTAGGAAGATACCATCCTCATGGAGATGCTTCAGTTTATGACGCACTTGTCAGAATGGCACAAGATTTTACTCTAAGATATATGTTAGTTGATGGACATGGAAATTTTGGCTCTATAGATGGAGACCCTGCAGCTGCATACCGTTATACAGAATCTAGAATGTCAAAAATTTCTCAATATATGCTAACAGATATTGAAAAAAATACTGTAGATTTTATGCCAAACTTTGATGATAGATTACAAGAACCAACCGTATTACCTGCAAGAATTCGGGCATTACTGGCAAATGGTTCATCTGGTATAGCGGTAGGGATGGCAACAAATATTCCACCACACAATTTAAAAGAGCTTGTAGATGGAATTGTTAAAATAATTGATGAAGATAATGTTACAGATGAAGAGTTAATAAAAGTAATAAAAGGTCCAGATTTTCCAACAGGAGCAACAATTCTTGGTAGAGAAGGAATAAAAGAAGCTTATACAACAGGTCGTGGAAAACTTACAATGAGGGCAGAGGCTGAAATAGAAGAAATGTCAGGTGGAAAACAAAGAATAATTGTAACATCATTACCATACCAAGTTAACAAAGCAAAATTAATTGAACATATAGCTGACTTAGTAAAAGATAAAAGACTAGAAGGAATTTCAGCAATTAGAGATGAGTCAGACAGAGAAGAAAAGGTTAGAATAGTAATTGAATTAAAAAGAGATGTTAATGCAAAAGTTGTATTAAATCAATTATATAAGAATACACAATTACAAGATACTTTCGGTGTTATTATGCTTGCTCTTGTTAATGGAGAACCAAAAATATTAACACTAAGACAATGCTTAGATTATTATATAGATCACAGAAAAGATGTTGTTTTAAGAAGAACAAAATTTGAGCTTGATAAAGCAGAAGCAAGAGCTCATATTTTGGAAGGATTAAGAATTGCAATTGACAACATTGATGAAGTAATTAGAATAATTAGAACAGCATATGATGATGCAAAAGAAAAATTAATGGAAAGATTTGGCCTTTCTGAAATTCAAGCACAAGCTATTTTGGATATGAGATTAAGAACTTTACAAGGATTACAAAGAGAAAAAATAGAAGAAGAATATAATGAATTAATGAAGTTAATCGCACATTTAAAAGAAATACTTGCTAGTGATACATTAGTTTATCAAATAATAAAAGAAGAATTGCTTGAAGTAAAAGAAAAATTTGGAGATGACAGAAGAACTAAGATTATTGCGGCAGAGGGTGAATTTGAAGTAGAGGATTTAATTGAAGAAGAACAAAGTGTAATTGCATTAACACATTTTGGTTATATAAAGAGAATGCCAATTGATACATACAAGAGCCAAAAAAGAGGTGGAAAAGGAATTACAGGAATGACAACAAAAGAGGATGACTTTGTAAAACAAATCTTTACAGCATCAACTCATGATACAGTATTATTCTTTAGTAATAAAGGAAAATTGTATAGACTTAGAGGATATGAAATACCAGAATCTGGAAGAACTGCAAAAGGAACTGCTATAGTTAACTTACTTTCTCTAGATGCCGGAGAAAAAATATCTGCTGTTATTCCAATTCAAAATTTTGCAGAAGGTAAATATTTATTATTTGCAACAAAATGTGGATTAATTAAGAAAACAAGTCTAACAGAATATAATACAGCAAGAAAAACAGGATTGCAGTCTATCACATTAAAAGAAGATGACGAATTAATTGATGTAAGATTAACAGATGGAGAGGACAATGTAGTATTAGTAACAAAACAAGGTATCTGTATTACATTTAGTGAAAAAGATGTAAGACCTGTTGGAAGAGTATCTCAAGGTGTAATTGGTATAAAATTAGATGATGAAGATTCTGTAATAGGAATGGAATCAATAGTTTCAGGAAGTAATAAAACATTACTTGCAATAACAGAAAACGGATTTGGTAAGAGAACAGAACTTGATGAATATAGAGTTCAAGCAAGGGCAGGAAGAGGAGTAATTACATATAAGGTAACACCAAAAACAGGTACTATTGTTGGAATAAGAATTGTAAGCGATGATGATGATGTAATGTTAATTACAGATACAGGCACAATAATAAGAATAAATGCTAGGGATATAAGCATTTTAGGACGTTCAACACAGGGCGTAACATTAATGAGAACAAATGAGGGAAAAGTAGTAAGTATAGAAAAAATAGAGCCAGAAACTGAGGAAGATTAGTAAAATAATGTAGGGGCGATTTTAATCGCCCTTTTTTTATCCATTTAAATCCGCAAAATCTCGTCGTTGTTATATATTTATCTTCAATCGAGCCCACGATGGATACGCCTTCGATGTTTTTCGGGGGTTCTCGATTTCATCTAAATACATAACAACTGCGTTTGGCTGCTTTGTACAAAAAGCTATATTATTATAACAAAGTGTAAATTTTAATAAATTTTTTAAAAATCCCTTGTTTAAGATAAAAAAATATGTTAAAATGCTAGATAATAGCGGAAAAGAAATGTTTATTAGTAAAAATTTTCTGATTTGTTTTTAGGAGGAACTAATAAAATATGGCAATACAAAATGATGTAATGGCAAATTATAAAAATATGACAGATGAGGGAATAGTTGCAGAAATTAAAATGGGTGACAACAATGCATTAAATTACATTATGAATAAATATTCTGAACTAGTAAATATGAAAGCCAGTAAGTTTTTCATTGTTGGAGCTGAAAAAGGTGATATTGTTCAAGAGGGATTAATTGGTTTATACAAGGCAACTAAAGCATTTGATACAGAAAAGCAAAATTCATTTAGAACATTTGCAAATATGTGTATTGAAAGACAAATAATTACTGCAATAAAAACAGCAAACAGACAAAAAAACATTCCTTTAAATTCAGCATTTTCTATTAATGCACAAGTATATGATGAGAACGAAGAAAATGATAAAGAAGTAGTAGACATTTTAGATGCAAATTATATGGAGGATCCTTCAGAATCAATTACTAAAAAAGAATATTTTAATTATATAAATAAAACTATAAATGAAAATCTAAGCGAACATGAAAAAAATGTTTTAAAATATTATCAACAAAATAGGACATATGAAGAAATTGCAAAAAAATTAAATTGTAAAACAAAATCAGTTGATACAGCAATGACAAGAATAAGAAGAAAAGCAAAAAAAATAAAAAAAGAAGTTCAAGGAGAAGAATAAGGGATTCAAACGGCAAGTGTTTGAATCTTTTTTACTTGCAGAATGTATAAATTTATTGTATAATACCAAATATAATGCATTTATAGCTCAGGTGGATAGAGCGCTCCCCTCCTAAGGGAGAGGCCGCTGGTTCGAGTCCAGCTAAGTGCACCATTTTTGAAAATGACCTTCGAGGTCTTTTTTTATATTTTGGTAAAAACGACATTGTTTGACATATAAAAAAAAAATGGATATAATATCTAATGTTGAATTAGATATAAAGGAGTAAGAATAATGGAAGGAAATAAGAAAAGTTGGGTTAAATGGATTATAATAATTGCAATTTTAATTATATGTATTTGTGCCGGAATAATAGCGGGAAAAAGCAAATATATTAAAGCAGTTGTACTTGAAAAGGGTCTAGTTGTAAAGAATTTAAAAAATGCTTTTATACAGGAAAATCAAACATACGCAGAACTGGAAACATATAATTTAGTTACAAAAAAGAACTTATGGTGTATTGCAACTGATAGTGAATATGCGCCAGATTTTGACGAGAATTGGCAAGAAATTATAGATAATAAATGTAATGTTAAAATAAGCAATGAAGATAAATACATTTATATAAGAGATAACGAGGAAGTTGGAGAAAAAATTTCAATTGCAGATTTTATTTCTGAAATTGTAGAATTAAAATTTAATAATGAAGAAATAAAAATTATTAAAGATGAAGTAAAAGAAATTGAACCAATTATTTACTATGTTGGTGATGTAAATAAACAATTAACATATAGTGTTGAAGACGAAAATGTAGCTAAAATAGAAGATAATAAAATAATTGGTGTAAATGACGGAATAACAAAAGTTACAGTTACAGATAATTATGGACATTCTGCAACAATAAACGTACAAGTTACATCACTTATTTCTTTACCAGAAATTAATAATAAAAAACCATATATAAGTAATAAACAATACACAACAGAAGAGGCAAAAATATTAGACGATTATTTATTCTATCAAATAGATGAAGCTGGTTACAAAACAAGAGCAGGGGTTGTAGCTGCTGCAAGATTTTTATCATTAGAGCTTAAATATAGAATACCATATTTCATAGAGAATGGAAGAATTACACACTTTAATCATCAACGACCTTATTGTGATGGAGAAGGAAGATATTACCATAGAGGATTATATTTATCAGAAGATAAATTTGCAGATATAGAAAAATCTGTTGCAGGTCCAGCTATGTGGGGAGCATACATAATGGAATGGAGTGAAGACAACGGAGTAATAAGAAATGGATTAGATTGTAGTGGATTTGTATGTTGGTGTTTACTTAACGGCGGATTTGACTTTGGAGATATTGGAGGAGGATTAAGCGAAGGCTTACCTACATTATCAGATAGAGGTGTAAGCCAAAAAATTACGATGGAATTATTAGAATCTAGAACGGTAAAGGCTGGAGACTTAATTGGTTATGATGGACACATAGGAATAATTATTGGTGTAGAAGATGGATATGTATATGTTGCAGATACTTTATTCCATTCAAAGGGATTAGTTGCAACAAAATTCTCATATAGAGAACTAGTTAACAGTTATTTTACTCATATTTATGATTATACAGATGAATATGTTGAAGAAGGAAATTACACAGAAATGTGGTAAGGAGTAAATATGGAAGAAAAATTTATGCAAGAGGCTTTAAAAGAAGCCAAAAAAGCATATGAAAAGTTAGAAATTCCTGTTGGAGCTGTAATTGTAAAAGATAATAAAATAATTGCAAGAGCTCATAATTTAAAAGAGACTAAAAAATCTGCAATTGCTCATGCTGAAATTTTAGCAATTGAAAAAGCAAGTAAAAAAATAGATAACTGGAGACTGATGGACTGCGAAATGTATGTAACCTTAGAACCATGTGAAATGTGCATGGGTGCAATTGCAGCCTCTAGAATTAAAAAAATTTATATAGGCACATTAGATCCTAAAAAAGAAAATAAGATTGATGAAGAAATGCTAAAAAACAAGTATGCAATTGAGGTAAATATAGGAATAAAACAGGAAGAATGTGAATATATTTTAAAGGATTTCTTTAAAATGTTAAGAAAAAACGGAGGATAAAATGCTAAAAATAGAAAGAAAAAAATTTAATATAAATTTATATATTAGTACATTAATTATTATTTTTGCATTAATTGTAATTTTATTTTTAATGTATAAATACAATGTTGAGGGAGAAGCAGTGCCTCCCTTTAAAATTTCTAAAATGATTGTGATTAGCACAGCAAAAACAAAGAATTTACAACTGCAAGAAGGTATGTATACAGCAGATGTTTTACAAAATAATGATATAAAAATATCAATTGAGAAAAATCCAGAATATAAAAAAGAAGAAATAATAAAGAAAGTTGTTATAAATAACATACAAATTAATAATAAAAATACACCTGGAGATGTTGAAATATATAGACCTTCAAAAGATGTAAAATTATATGATTATATAGACGAATATAAAATTCATGATAAAATAGAATATGATGGAGAACAAGAAACATATGTAAAAGGAGATGTCCTTCAAATTGCAAATCAGGGTGGAATAATTGATTTTTCAATAGTTCTTAATAATTTAGGTGCAATAACATATAATGAAAATGAAGTGGTTTCAGTTGACGGAACATTATTAAAAAGATTAAATTTAAATGATGTAGATTATGAAGTTGATTTTGACTTAATTGTAGAATTAGAAAGTGGAATAAAATTAAAAACAAAAATTTCATTAAACTTACCCGCAGGCAATATTTTAGAAAATGGAATAGAAACGAATGAAGAAGAAAACATGAAAACAGTATTTAAAAGAATATAATAAAACCCCTTGATAATTTTAAAATATAATTGTATAATATACAGGTAATTTAAGTTAATCTTTGTATGGAGAGTAATTCAATAAAAAGCTATGAATCTCGTCAGGTCCGGAAGGAAGCAGCGATAAATAGTCAAGTTTATGTGAGTTGCTTTCCATAGAGAGATTAACTTAAAACATAATATGGGGAGGTATATATGGCATATACTGCTTTATATAGAAAATTTAGACCTTTAAATTTTAATGAAATGGTTGGCCAAGAACATATAACAAAAACTTTGAAAAATCAAATTTTAGCCGGAAGAGTAGGACATGCGTATCTTTTTAGTGGAGGCAGAGGAACAGGAAAAACTTCTGCAGCCAAAATTATGGCAAGAGCTGTTAACTGTTTGAATCCAAAAGAAGATGGAGAACCATGTAACGAATGTGAGATTTGCAAGGCGATAATTGAAGGATCTCTTACGGATGTAGTAGAAATGGATGCAGCATCAAATAATAGTGTTGAAGACATAAGAGCAATACGTGATGAGGTTAATTTTCTACCAACAGTTGCAAAATATAGAGTTTATATTATAGATGAGGTTCATATGCTTTCAACAGGTGCATTTAATGCACTTTTAAAAACACTAGAAGAACCACCAGAACACGTAAAATTCATTTTGGCTACAACAGAACCACAAAAATTACCAGCGACAATACTTTCAAGATGTCAGAGATTTGATTTTAAGAGAATTAATCCGGAAGACATTTTAAAAAGATTAAAAATAATTTGTGAAGAAAGTAATATAAAAATAACTGATGGAGCATTACACATGATTTCCATTTTAGCTGAGGGAGCTTTAAGAGATGGAATAAGTATATTGGAAAGATGCAGCCAAGATACAGATGGAGTTATTGAAGAAGATAAGATTAGAGATTTAGTTGGAATGCCAAAGCTTACATATATAAAAGAACTTGTGAAAAATATTATAAAAAAGTGTCCAGAAAATGCTATTGATATTACAAATAAGGTAATGTCAGAGGGAAAAGATTTAGATAATTTTTTATGGGAAGTTATAAAATACGTCAAAGATACTTTGATTTTTAAAACAACAAAAAATCTGGAATTATATTCTAAAGAGGATATAGAATTTATAAATGAATTAGCAGAAGAAACAACTAAAGAAAGATTATTAAATCTTATTTATGATTTGTCTGAACTTGCAAACAATATGAAAACATCAACACAAAAAAATATTATTTTTCAAACTGGAATAATAAAATCATGCATTGAAATTGAAAGTTATATACCAACAATTCAACAACCGGTAATTCAACAAACACAGCAACCCATGGCAAAAATTGAACATGCACCTTCAAGGGATGCTCAGCCTAAAGCACAAGAAAGAAAAACTGAAAGTCAAGCGACAAAAACTGTTAATAAAATTCCAGGAAAAGCAGTTCCATATTGGAAAAATGTTTTAGATAAAATAAGAGAAAGTGGAAAAATGACAGTGTATGCAAATTTACTTGGAACACAGGGAATTTTAGTAAATGATTTAGTAGTAGGAATACAATTTCCTGGTAAAGTTACAGAATTTGCAAAAAAAGTTATTGAAGAACATGAAAACAAAGCATTACTAGAAAAAATTGTTTCAATGGAACAAGGAACGACAATGCAAATAAAAATTTTGGACAATAGTGCAGCAAAAACAGAAGAGAAAAAAACTGGAATTGAAAGATTAGCCAGTGAAATGGATTTACCATTTAATGTAATCGATGAATAAATTTAAGTATATTGAAAGGAGATAATACTATGTCAAAAAGAGGTGGATTCCCAGGCGGAATGGGAGGATTTGGCGGAATGAATATTAATCAATTAATGAAGGAAGCCAAAAAAATGCAAGCAGATATGGAAAAGTCACAAGAAGAATTACAAGCAAAAGATTTTGAATCAACAGCAGGTGGAGGAGCAGTTAGTGTAAAAGTATCTGGTTCAAAACAAATTAAAGAATTAAAATTAAACAAAGATGTTGTTGACCCAGATGATGTAGAAATGCTTCAAGATTTAATAATGACATGTGTAAATGATGCAATGAGGAAAGTTGATGAGGCTCAATCTGCACAATTTGGAAAATATAACATACCTGGATTAATGTAGGAGGACTAAAGTGTCATACTATTCACCAACAATAGAAAAACTTATAGAAAGCTTCGAAAAGTTACCTAGTATTGGACATAAAACAGCAACTCGCTTAGCTTTTCATGTACTAAACTTGGATCAAGAAGGAGTAAATGAGTTTATAAATTCCATAATAGAAGCTAAGAAAAACTTAAAATATTGTTCAAAATGTTTTAATATAACAGATACTGACCCATGTCCAATATGCTCAAGTCCTAAAAGAGATCAGAGTATAATTTGCGTTGTAGAAGATGTAAGAGATGTTGTTGCTATGGAAAAAACTCATGAATTTAAAGGTGTATACCATGTACTACATGGTTCAATTTCTCCTATGAATGGGATAGGCCCAGAAGATATAAAAATAAAAGAATTATTAGAAAGATTAAGAGATACAGATGTAAAGGAAATAATTCTTGCAACAAATCCGAGAGTTGAAGGAGAAGCAACAGCAATTTACTTATCAAAATTAATTAAACCAATTGGAATAAAAGTTACAAGAATTGCACACGGAATTCCTGTTGGAGGAGATTTGGAATATACAGATGAAATAACGTTAAGCAAGGCGCTTGAAGGAAGAAGAGAAATATAAAAAGCTCACCTCTATTAATTTATGAGGTGAGTTTTTTTAAAAATTATTCAATAAAAATAAAATCAATATTTTTTATAAATGGAAACAAGGTCATTTTTTTAGTTTCGCTTGTTAAAGTTTTTGAAATAATATCAACAATATGAATTATGTAGGTTTCAGATGCATCAATAATTTGTATATTATTTGCATCGATAATTTTAAATAATATTTTAGCCGAAGTTTCTTGATGAGGAGAATATTCACTCCAAAAATCGTTAATTTCACAAGTGATAATATCATTAGAAATATTAAAGGTTCCAGAAGCTGCATTACCCCAACCTAAATATGCGGCAAAAGTGTTATCTGTAAAAAATTCAATATTTTCATCAAAATCACCCATGTACGTGTCTTCATTTAGCATGTTAGAATTTTCTGAAATTCCATAACAACCATAGTTAAAGTTAGGATATATATTTTCAATTTTAGTTTCATCATCAGATTTTGTTTCATTAGAATTAAGCACTGTGGTCTTTTTTTTACATCCACACATTAACACAAGACAACATAACAAAACAAAAAATAAATATAATTTTTTTACTTTCATTTATTCGCCTCCTAAAAATTATTTTAATAAATAATCACAAATATTTTTTGTAGAATTCCTTTTGGATATAGAAATGGCAATTTTTTTCATTTCTTGAAGTTTATCAGGTGTATTAAAAATATTATCTAACACAATTTTTATTTCTTCGGTATTTTTAAGCCAAATTCCTGCCCCTGATTGTTCAATAAAAGTAGCATTACCTTCTTCTTGCCCAGGAAGAGGATCTATAATAAGTAAAGGAAGCCCTGATGCTAAGCTCTCTGTAGTTGTTAATCCTCCAGGTTTTGTTATAACAAGGTCAGAAATACTCATTAATTCTGGAACTTTATTTGTATAAGGTAATATTTTAATTCTATTTTCAGTATGCGTATTTTGAACCAATTGTTCAAAACGTTCTTTCATTTTTTCATTTCTTCCTGCAATTGCAATTACCTGCAAATCAGAATAATTTTCTACAATTGATTTTAAAATATTAAAAGTTTTATCTTTCCCAAAACCGAATTCTCCACCAGCAAAAAATAAAATTGTTTTTTTATCTTCTAATAAATTAAATTCAGAAAATATTTGAGCTTTATTAAAATCAGATAGAAATCTATTAGACAATGGTATACCGGTTGCAAATACTTTACTTTCATCTATTCCTTTAGCAATTAATTGATTCTTCATTTCGTCATGTGCAACAAAAAATACATCCATATTCTGATGTTGTACTAACCATTGATTATGAGGCACATAATCGGTCATAATGGTTGCAACTTTACATGTAACTTTACCTTTTCTCTTTAAAATTGCACACATTTGACTACTAAATGGATGAGTAGAAATAATAAGATAAGGATTTTCTTTTTGTATTAGCCTGTTTAATTTCAATGACATTATTCTGTTCACAGAAGTACTTACTTTTGATAGAGGTCCATTATCTGAACTACTATAAATTCTTTTCCAAATCCATCGAGCATTTTTTGAAAAATCCGTATAGGCTTTTGTAGTAATCTTATTTAAAAATTTATTAATATATTCAATACAATCAATAAGAATAACTTCATTATTTTTATAATTTTCTTCAATATAATTTTTAATACTTTTCGCAGCAGATAAATGACCGGCCACCATATGAACCGTAAAATATTAATATTTTATTCATTCTTTTCACCAAAACAATTATATCACATTTTTTAGAAAAATAAGTATAAATTACAAAAATTAAATGCAAAATATATGTATGAAAAAATTTATTTATTTAATTTTATTATTTATTATATTTTTCGTTATCATACTAAAAATAAATTATAAAAATAAAATTTATGCTCAAAGTGGTAGCAATACATCGGACATACAATTATTAGCGAGAGCAATAAACGGAGAAGCTAGAGGAGAAAGTTATGAAGGACAGGTTGCAGTAGGGGCAGTTATTCTAAATAGAGTAAAACATTCGGATTTTCCAAATACAATTGCAGGAGTAATTTACCAACCAGGAGCTTTTACAGCAGTATCAGATGGACAAATAAACGAACCAATTGCAGAAAATTCAACAGTTTACAAAGCAGCTCAAGATGCAATGAATGGTTGGGATCCAACGAATCGGATGTGTATATTATTTTAACCCAAATACAGCAACAAACGGATGGATATGGTCTAAAACGATTGTAAAAAAGATTGGAAAACATAATTTTTGTAAATAGTTAGGGAGGAAAAATGAAAAAGAATTTTCTAAAAAATATAAAGAAAAATTATATGTATGGAATAGTTGCAATTTTAATAATAGCAATTGTAGTTTTGGGGATATTACTTTATAGGCAAAAAAATAAGTATGTTATTGCTTCTGAAAACAATTATAATTTAGCTTTTTATGAATTAATTGATTATATGAATGACGTTCAAAATTATTTGGCAAAATCTATGATTTCAAGTACAGCATCACAGAGTGCTGAAACACTAATTCATGTTTGGAGACAGGCAAATCTTGCACAGGTTTATTTATCTGAACTTCCAATTTCTACAAACGAATTATCAAAAACAGCAAAATTTTTAAATCAGGTGAGTGATTATAGCCATAGCCTAGCAAAAAAAACAATTGATGGAAACGATTTGACACAAGAGGAATTGGATAATCTAAAAAAAATGTATGACTATTCTTTAGATCTAAGTAATACTTTAGAACAATTATCTGATGAAATGCGTCAAGGAAAAATAAGTTGGAAAGAACTAACAAAAGATGTTGATACAGCATTTGCACAGCAAGTTGATAATTTGTCAGCAACAAGTTTTAGCAATATAGATGAAAATTTTGGAGAATACGAAGGATTAATATATGATGGAGCATATTCTGAACATATGGAAAATACAGAAAAAAAAGGATTAACTGGTTCAGAAATTAATGAAGAAGAGGCCAAAGAAAAGGCCGTAAGTTTTATCGGAAAAGAAAAAGCTGGTAATATAACTTCTCATGGCTTAATAGAAAATGGAGATATTGCTGTTTACGATTTTTCAATTGAAGTTAAAAATGGAGATAAAAATAATCCACTTACAATTTCAGTTTCAAAAATTGGTGGACATATAGTGGTTGCCAATTATAACAGAGAAATAAGCCAAGAAAAAATACAAATAGATGAAGCAAATGAAATTGGAAAAACCTTTTTAAACAATTTAGGAATACCAAATATGGAGCCAACGTATTATTTAAAACAAGGTGGAGCAGTTACAATTAATTATGCATATACACAGGAGAATGTAACTATTTATCCAGATTTAATAAAAGTAAAAATAGCATTAGATAATGGTGAAGTTTTGGGAATGGAAACAAGTGGATACTTAAATAATCATACGGAAAGAGCAATACCAGAACCAACAATAAGTATTCAGGAAGCAAAAAAATCGTTAAATAAAAATATTCAAATTACGAGTGAAGGATTAGCGATAATTCCAACCGAATGGAACACTGAGATTTTTTGCTATGAGTTTAAAGGAAAAATAAATGATACGGATTTTTTAGTGTATGTTAATGCAAATACTGGTAAAGAAGAAAATATTTTAGTTATTATAAATACGCCAAATGGTATTTTGACCCAATAGAGTTAAGCTAGAAATTCCCATGTAAGTTCCATAGATTTTTGCACAAACTATAATTAGAAAAATATAAAAATATTTTTCTAAGGAGGATTAGAAGATGTCAGGAAGTAAAAACTTAATGTCTGAAAATCTTAAAGAAGAAATTGCAAAAGAACTAGGAGTGTATGATGTAGTAAAACGTGATGGTGGATGGGAAAATGTATCTGCAAAAAAATGCGGTTCAATGATTGCAAAAGCAATAGAAATTGCAAATAGAAGTGTGGAGTAAAACCACAAATATTAAATTAGGAATCCTTACGGGTTCCTAATTTTTGTGAAAAAATAAAAGAAAAAAAGGGTTGATTATTTATATCTTTTGGTATATAATTAGACAGAAAAATTGGAGGGATAATATGTTTTTAAAAAACGTTATAATAAATTTTAAGAAGTATTCATTTTTGTTAAAACAATTAGTATCAAGGGACTTTAAGGTTAAATACAAAAGATCAATTTTAGGAATTGTATGGAGCTTATTATATCCTGTATTAACAATGAGTGTTATGGCAATTGTATTTACGAAAATGTTTAAAATGAGTACACCAGGAATAAGCTACCTAGCATATTTACTTTCAGGACTTATAATGTTTAACTATTTCAGTGAAGCATCCAATTTGGCAATGAGTTCAGTTGTTGGTAATTTTTCATTAATAAATAAAATTTATATGCCTAAATACATATTTCCATTATCAAAATGTTTATTTGTTGGAATAAATTTTCTACTAACATTAATACCATTATATGTTGTATTATTTGCCACAGGAACAGGAGTTAATGTATTTCATATTTTTCTACCATATGCTTATTTATGCTTATTTATGTTTACTTTAGGAATGGGTTTTATATTGGCAGCTGTTTCGGTTTTTTTAAGAGATATGTTTTACATATATGGAATTGTAATAATGCTATGGACATATTTGACACCACTTATGTATGATATCAAAAACATTGAACCTATTAGCTTACAAGTGTGGTTAAAATTAAATCCTATGTATCATTATATTAATTTTGCAAGAGAAATAATTTTATATAAAAGAATACCACAACCATTTACATGGATGACATGCGCAATTTCATCTATAGCAGTATTAGTTATTGGAGTAATAACATTTAAAAAAACACAAGATAAATTTATATATTATGTATAGGAGGAAAAAATGGTTAAAGTTAATGATGTATCAATGAAATTTAATCTAGGAATAGAAAAAAACTTTTCTTTAAAATTATTTTTTATAAATATGTTTAAACCAAAAAGAAAAAAACCCAAAAAAGAAGAATTTTGGGCATTAAAAGATGTAAACTTTGAGGTAAAAAAAGGAGAAGTTGTTGGATTTATTGGGAGCAATGGGGCAGGGAAATCTACGATGCTTAAAGTAATTGCGGGCGTTATGAAACCAACAAAAGGAAGTGTAGAAGTTTATGGAAAGATATGTCCTATGATTGAGCTTGGTGCAGGTTTTGATATGGAATTAACTGCAAGAGAAAATATATATTTAAATGCTGCGGTATTAGGATATAGTAAAAACTTTATTGATAGCAAATTTGAAGAAATTGTGGAGTTTTCTGAACTAAAAGATTTTCTGGATGTTCCAGTAAGAAACTTCTCTTCTGGTATGACAGCAAGATTGGCATTTTCTATTGCAACAGTTGTTGATCCAGAAATATTAATTGTTGATGAAATTCTTTCTGTAGGAGATATTGCCTTCCAGGCAAAAAGCGAAGCAAAAATGAAGAGTATGATAGGTGGAGGTACAACAGTTTTATTTGTATCACACTCACTTGCACAAATAGAAAAACTTTGCAATAGAGTAGTATGGTTAGAAAATGGAAAAATTGTAAAAATTGGAGAACCAAAAAAAGTATGCGCTGAATATGCGAATTATGTATTGGAGAGAAGTAAATGAAAAAAATAAAAATAGTAATAAATTCGATAAAAAATAACGGAACAAGAGAAACTGTCAAAAAAATAACAAAAAAAATCAAAAAAAAGTTTTTAAAAACTCCAAAAACTGATATAGGAAAAAAAATAAATTTTAGAGCATATGATAGAGTCATTATTTTTGAAAATCAATTTGGATGGTCAAGAATTATGAAACAAAGACCCCAACAAATGGCAAATGCTGCTGATGAAAAGACATTGTTTATTTATGGTGCAGGTTATATGGAATTAGAAGACAGCAAATGCGGTTTTGAAAAATTAAAAAATAATTTATTCCTAATTGATTTAGGAATGTACAAGCAGGACATAATAAAAGAATTAGAGAAAAAGAAAAATAAATATCTAATGATTTATTCGACAGATTATATTCCAATGACAGTTCTTAAACCTTATTTAGATTCTGGATTTGAAATCATATACGAATTTGTTGATGGAATAGATGAAAAACTTTGTGGAAAAGAAACTGCGAAGCTATTAAAGGAAAGACATAATAATATTGTAAATAATTATAATCCTTATATAATAACAACAGCATCTAAACTGTATAAGAACATAATTGGAATTAATAAAGATGCAAGAGTGACCCTAATAACAAATGGTGTTGAGTATGAACATTTTGCAAACAATACATATAAAATTCCGGAAGAGTTAGAAAAAATAAAAAATGATGATCAAGAAAATATAATTTTAGGCTATTATGGAGCATTAGCAAGTTGGTTTGACTATGATTTAATAAAGAAGGTAGCTCAAAAAAATCCAAAATACCATATTGTATTGATAGGATTAGATTATGACAAAACATTAGGCAAAAGTAATATTTTAGATTTAGAAAATGTACACTATTTGGGAAGAAAAGAATATGAAGAATTACCACAATATTTACATTATTTTGATATTAGTATTATTCCTTTTGTGATAAATGAAATTACATTATCAACGTCACCAGTTAAGGCTTTTGAATATATGGCAGCAAGAAAACCAATTGTTACAACAGATTTGCCAGAATGTAGAAAATATGATTCAATTCTAATAGGAAAAGATTATAAAGATTTCATTAAGAAAATTGAATTGGCTTCAAAAAAAATAAATGATACAAAATATTTAGATATGTTAACAAAAGAAGCAAAAGAAAATGATTGGAAAAATAAATTCAAAGGATTAGAGGATTTTATAACAAAGGGGAAAAAGTAATGAGAGATAAAATATCAAAATTAAAGAGCGTAATAAAAAAATATGGATTAATTGAAACTATAAAAAAAATCCTACAACGTTTAAGGAGTAAGTTAGACGTAAAGCTTAATGTAAAATTGCTATTAAAAACAAAAAAGGAAAGAGAAAAATATGTAAAGGATCTAGAAAAAAGCATCAAAAAAGCGGACAGGATAATAATATGGAGAAGCAGTTTTGGATGGAATGTTCCATTGTATCAGCGTCCTCAACATATTGCTAATTGTTTATCAAAGAAAAAGTCTGTTGTTTTATATGAAGTAACTATGCAAACAGACGATGTTCCTTCCATAAAAAAACAACAAGAGAATTTATATTTAGTTAATTTTGATAATCTGGTAATAAAAAAATATCTAGACGAGTTCCTATGTAATACAAGCAAACCTAAGTATATTCAAATATATTCTACAAATTGGAGCATGACAGTAGATGAGTTGAAAAAATATATTGAAAAAGGGTACAAAATAATATATGAATATATTGATGATTTAAGTCCTGTTTTAGCTGGAACAGAAGAACTACCAATCAATATAAAAGAAAAATATAGTTATGTTATGACACATATTGATGATATATATGTTGTTGTTACTGCTGATAAAATTATGCAAGACGTAATATCAAAAAGGGGAAATGATAATTTAACAATGGCTTGCAACGGAGTGGATTATAATTTCTTCAGCAAAGTTGAGAAAGAATATAAAATAGACGAAGATTTTCAGAAAATACTGAATGAAAAAAAACCCATAATAGGATATTATGGAGCGATGGCAAGTTGGTTTGATTATGAATTAATAAAAAAATTGGCAAGGGAAAGACAAAATTATAATATTGTTCTATTTGGAATAAAATATGATGAATCTATGAAAGAAGCAAAATTAGACGAATATAGAAATATACACTTTATGGGTTCAAGAGAATATTTGGTTTTGAAAAACTATGCGTCAAAATTTGCAGTATGTACAATTCCATTTTTAATAAATGAAATAACCGAGGCAACTTCACCAGTAAAACTTTTTGAATACATGGCATTAAATAAACCTATTGTAACAACAGCAATGAAAGAATGCAAAAAATATAAATCTGTAATGATAGCAGAAAATCATGATGAATTTATTAAACAAATAGACTTGGCTATAAAAATGAATGAATCTAAAGATGAATATGAAGAATACTTTGAGTGTTTAAAAAATGAAGCATTACAAAATGATTGGAGTAATAAAGCACAATGTATAATAGATTTAATAAGTAAAGGAGAATAAAAAACATTATGCAAAAAAACATTTTGATTGCAACACATGGTTTAGATATTGGTGGATGTGAAACATATATAGTTACAATGGTAAGAGAATTAAGAAAAAGAGGACATAATATTGTTATTGCAGCAAATGATGGGACTTTTAGAAAATATTTAGAATCTATAGGTGCTAAAATTGAAATAATTAATTTTTTCGATAGAACCAATACTAGAGAAAATATAGAAAAAATCAAAGACATAATAAAGCAATATAATATTACAGATGTATGTATTCATCCATTCTATCCTTTTTTTGAAGCTGTAGTTGCAAGTATTGAAACAAGGACGCCTTATGACCTTTTTTTTCATGGAGTTTCTTTAGAAGGATATTTTGATGTGAAGGAATCATTTAGGGGATTAGGAGTTTGGAGTGACGCCTTTATCAATAATGTTGCGGCAAAATATGCAAGAAAATATATATATGTAAGTCAAGAATCAAGAAACTTTTATGAAAATACGTTTAAATTCAACAGGGAAAAAGGAATCATGCTTGCAAATTCTGTTGAATTGGATGAAAATTCTAATAGTACAGGGAAATTAGAAAAATTTTTAACATTAGCAAGAATCGATTATGACAAATTAGATTCAATAAAGTGTGGAATAAGAATATATAAAAGAATTTTTGAAAAAAAAGAAAATAAAAATGAAATGTGCCTTGATATAGTTGGTGGAGGAACAAAAGTTGATGAACTAGAAAAATATATTAAAGAAGATAAAGAAAAATATCACATAAATGTTCTTCCTGCAACAAATAATTCCTATGCTACGATAAAAAAATATGATGCAGTAATAGGAATGGGAAGAACAATTATTGAAGCCATGGGATCAAAAAAAATTCCAATACTTATAACCTATAACAACTATATTGGATTGGTGGATGCAGGGGATAAAGAAAGAACAAAAAAAATAGCGTACACTAATTTCTCAGGAAGAAATGTTGAGCCATTTGATGAAGAGAAAGATTTGCTATATATTGAAAATCTTAGAGAACAAGATATAACAAATATTGTTGAAAGTAATTATAATTATATTGTAGAAAACAGAAACATTGAAAAAAATATTTTAGAATATATCAATATTCTAGATAAAGAGTATAAAATAAAGGATCAATCTATTGAAGAGTTAAATGATCATTTGAGAATAATACAAAGTATGAATAATTTAGAATTAGAAAATAAAAATTCAAAAGATATTATTCAAAAAAATAATATGGAGTATGAGAAAAACCTTAAAATCCAAAAGCAAGAAATTGATGAATTAAAAATATCTATAACGAACAAAAATGAAGAAAATAAAAATTTGAATGAAAGAATAGATAAAAAAAATATAGAAATTAAAGAATTGCAAAATACAAATAGACAGCAGGCAGATGAGATAGAAAAATATAAAAATATGCTTAATAATATATATAACAAAAAATCATATAAAGCATATAAGGCAGTAAGAAAAATTCTAAAAATAAAAAAATAAAAGGAGAAAAAAATGGATAAAATTAAAGTTGTTACTGTTTTTGGAACAAGACCAGAAGCAATAAAAATGGCACCGCTTGTAAAAGAATTAAAGTCAAGAAAAGAAATTGAATGTATAGTTTGTGTTACAGCACAACATAGACAAATGTTAGATCAAGTATTGGAGGTATTTGATATCAAGCCGGACTATGATTTGGATATAATGCAACAAGGCCAAACATTAAGTGATATCACAAGTAGAGCATTATTAGGTTTAGAAAAAGTAATAAAAGAAGTTCAACCTAATATTGTATTAGTGCATGGAGATACAACAACAACATTTGCGGGAGCATTAGCTTCATTTTATTGTCAAGTAGATATAGGACATGTTGAAGCTGGACTTCGAACATGGGATAAATATTCACCATATCCAGAAGAAATGAATAGACAAATGGTTGGTGTTATGGCAGATATGCATTTTGCCCCTACTGAAAATAGTAAAAAAACATTATTAAAAGAAGGAAAAAAGGAAGAAGATATATATGTAACTGGAAATACGGCGATAGATGCATTAGCAACAACAATTAGAAAAGACTATAACAATCCAATATTTGATTGGCTTGGAGACAGTAAATTAATATTACTTACTGCACATAGAAGAGAAAACCTAGGTGAGCCTATGCGTAATATGTTTAAAGCAATAAAACGAATAGTAAATGAATTTGAAAATATTAAGGTTATATATCCTGTACATTTAAATCCAAAAGTTAGAGAAGTAGCAGATGAAATTTTAGGAAATGATGAAAGAATAAAATTAATAGAACCACTAGAAGTAATAGATTTTCATAATTTTATAAATAGAGCACATATTATTTTAACAGATAGTGGAGGAATACAAGAAGAAGCACCAGGGCTTGGAAAACCTGTTTTAGTATTAAGAGATACAACAGAAAGACCAGAAGGAATTGAAGCAGGAACATTAAAACTTGCAGGAACAGATGAAGAAAATATATATAAATTAACAAAGGAATTATTATCAGATGAAAAAGTATATGAGCAGATGAGTAAAGCAAATAATCCATACGGAGATGGAAAAGCAAGTATAAGAATTGCAGATGCAATTATAAAAAAATATTCAAAAACAATAGTATAATGCTGAATATTACAAAAAAGAAATATTGGTAAAATAAATATCATAAACTATCCTCTAATTGACTTTTATGCAAAAATCAAATATAATATGGATAGTTTATATTTTTATAAATAGGAAGAAAAGTATGGAAAAAGAAAAAATTTTAGGATTTGATGTAAATGTAAGTGAATTAAATGAGTTAATGAATAATATATTCATAGACTATTTGAATAAAGAGCAATTGTTCATTGTAAATATAAATCCTGAAATTGTGGTGACAAATTATAAAAATAAAGATTTCAATAAAATTTTAAATGAACAAAAATATCAAATCCCAGATGGTGCAGGAATTGTATGGGCATCTAAAAAAAAGGGTGGTAAAATAAAAGAAAGAATTACAGGAATAGATTTAATGCTTAAAATTTGTGAACAATCTCAGAAATATTCTAGTAAAATATTTTTATACGGAGCCAAAAAAGAGATAATTCAAAAAGCTAGATTGGAACTAGAAAAAGAATTTGAAAATATACAAATAGTTGATACATGTGATGGATATGAAGAAGAAGAAAAAGTTCTTCAAAAAATAAAAAATAATGAGATAGATATTTTATTTGTTGGTTTAGGATCACCTAAACAAGAACAGTTTATTATAAATTACAGAGAGCAATTGAAAAATATTAAAATATTGATGCCAGTAGGAGGGTCTTTTGATGTAATAAGTAAAACAAAAAAACGTGCACCTACCTGGATAAGAAAATGTAATTTAGAATGGTTGTATAGATTAATTAAAGAACCTAAAAGAATAGCTAGACAATATAAGCTCATAAAATTTGTTTGGTTAATAAAAAAGTTTGATAAATAAGGAAAATCATAATAGACAATATAGGAGTAGAAGTAAAGAAGAATGAAGAAAAAAATTAAAAAAGTAGTATTATTTATTTTAATACTTGTTGCATCAATAATGATAGTTGGTTCTTTTTATTATAAAAAAAATTATTCTAAACAAAATTTTGAAACGATAATTTTTTATTTAACTAGTGGTGCAGAATATACATCTCCAGCAATGGTAAATGAAGTTATAAAGAAGTGTGCAATTCCAGTAATTTTGACAATGATTCTAATTTGGATTCCAACATCTCAAATAACAAAAACTGAAAAAAATATAAAATTTAAAATTAAAAATAAAATTATTAAAATAAGAGTGTATCCTATAAATTTTATAATAAAGCATAAAAAAATTTATATATTTATTATTTATATAATTGCAATTTGCTGTGTGATATTCAATTTTAAAATAGATAAATACATAATAAACAATACGCAAGAAACTCACATATATGAAGAACAATATGTAGATGGGAAAAAATTAAATATAACGTTTCCGGAAAATAAAAAAAATTTAATAATAATAATGGTAGAAAGTTTGGAAAATACAGTTTGTGCTAAAGAAGTTGGGGGAGTTTGGGAGTATTCTATTATTCCAGAACTTGAAAAACTTGCTATGGAAAATATTAATTTTTCACATAATGACGTTGTTGGTGGAGCCAATATAGTTCTTGGAGCAGATTATACAGCAGGTGGAATGGTGGCATTAACTTCTGGAATACCTCTTAAAATTACCAATGCTAATTTCTATGATGGAACAGGGAAGTATTTACAACCAGTATATACACTTGGAGATATATTAAAAGAAAATGGATATAATCTTGAAATAATGATGGGTTCAGATGGAAAATTTGGTGGAAGAACACAATACTTTAATACAAATGGTGATTACAAAATATTTGATTTAAATTATGCATTAGAAAATAATTATATGAGTGAAAGCGAAAGAAAATGGTGGGGATTTACAGATGAAAAACTGATTGAGTGGTCAAAGGAAGAAATTACAAAATTATCCGAAGATGAAAAACCATTTAATTATATTATACTTACAGCGGATACGCATTTTGTTGATGGATATTTAAGCGAAAATGCACCGCTAAAATTTAATTCACAATATGAAAATGTTCATGCATATTCTTCAAAATTAATAGCAGAGTTTGTTGAATGGATAAAATTACAGGATTTTTATGAAAATACGACTATTGTTATAACAGGAGATCATTTGGGGATGCAAGAAGACTTTTATAGTAAATACACTCCAAATGGATATGAAAGAACAATTTATAATTGTATAATAAATTCTAGTATTTCAACAGAAAATACAAAAAATAGAAGGTTCTTTAGTGGTGATTTATTTCCAACAATGCTTGCAAGTATTGGAGTTGAAATACCGGGAGAACGTTTGGGATTGGGAACAAATTTGTTTTCGAATACACCGACTTTATTTGAGGAATTGGGGTACGAATATGTTGCAAACGAATTGACAAAGAAATCTGATTATTACAATAAACAAATATTGGGAGATGACTATTATTTGCAACAATCAACAGAGGAGAAAGAAATATGCATGTATTAATAGAAATTTATAAAAAAAATAAAAGTATTATTAATTATTTAATATTTGGAGTATTAACAACAGTTATTAATTTAATAACATATTGGATTTGTACAAGTTTATTTCTCGATCCCAAAATAGAGTGGCAGTTACAAATTGCTAATATTATTTCATGGATTCTTGCAGTTACATTTGCATATTTTACAAATAGAAAATATGTATTTGAAAGTACAGAAAAAAACAAACTAAAAGAGGCAACAAAATTTTTTGAACGGTAGAATTGCAACACTAATCTTAGATATGGTTATTATGTGGTTTGGTGTATCAGTTCTTCATTTATGGGATAAAATAATAAAGCTAATTTCACAAATACTAGTAATAGTTGCAAATTATATAGTAAGTAAAATATTTGTATTTAAAAAAAATAATCCTTAAAAAGGATTATTTTTTTAGCATTAATGTAAATAGAAGTAAAAAATATAATGTGAAACTCAAACTATTTAGCAGGTTGCCTGTAAAGTAGGAAATCGCAAATAGAAAAATAATTGTAATTATAGAAAGCGTATTTTCTATTGTTAAATTTTTAAATTTGCTATGAAAAGTATGATAAATAAAGTAGAAAATACATATAAAATATGGTAGAAAAACAATTATTAAACCTATTATTCCTAAGGCATAATATTGAACAACAAAATCACGTTCAATATTAACAATATTTTGTATTCTTGTATAACTTATTCCCAATAAAATATATAGTTTATTATTATTAATTTCAATAATCCTTTTAATAATTGAAGCTTCTAAATATCTATAATCAGTTGTTTTAGTAATATCTTCCTGTAATAGATTATACCAAAAATCAGGATCATATTTATATGGATAGTATTCTTTTATAAAATAATCATGAATGTTTTTGGACTTATAATTACTTTCAATATATTCATAATGTTCGTTATTTACTTCAGGAACTACAGTTAATGGAATATCAGGGATATCTTCTACTGTATCAAAAGTAACCACACCATTTTCAATTGTATTTGATGTTAAATCGGAAAAAGTTTCAATAATATTACTTCGTTCACTTATACGATCAAATGTAGGATTAAAAGGAAGTATAGTAATAAAAACGACTAATAATCCTAAAATAGGTAAAAAGTTTAAAGCTTTAATTTTATTTTTTAAAAGTACAGATATAAATAATAAGGTGATAATGGTATAAGCAAACACAATTATAATTCCAAATACAGATACTTTTGTTGATAACATTAATAATGCAAGAATATTTAGTAATACAATTAAAACGTTAAAACAAAGGCGCTTATTTATTTTAATTTTTTTAATTATAAAATTTTGAGTATTGTTATTGTCTAAAACATCAGCAAATAAGGAATATAATGTAAAAGGTAAAAACATAATTAGTACAGCAGCAATTTGATTTCCAAATTCAAATAAGCCTTTTGAGGCTAAATCCATATATGAATAATTTGATGAAGAATTAAACCATTCAAGTATATTTGCTTTAATTATTGTATCACTATAACTTCCGTACGAAAATGTAAATAAATTACTAATTATTATAATTAACCCCATAAATGTAACAATAAATTGAATTACTTTTAGTATTGTATTTTTCTGAACATTAGATTTTAGAAGACAAAATAATAATAAAAATGGTGTAAGCATTTTTACAAAATATAAACCTTCTTTAAACATAGAATATCCAAAGTCGCCGGGAACCAGTGATTTGAAATTCAAACAATTTAAATGATGAAAAATAAAGTATATTCCTATTATTAAAGGATAAATGAGTAACAAGTATTTCTTGTTATTTTTTTCTCTTAAAAAATAATAAGAAAATAAGCCTAAAATTACAATAACTCTAATCAAAGTTGATATAGAGTTATAAAAAAATTTAAAATCAAATATAGGTTGAATACATAAGAATATGATTAAAAGTATATCAATTATATTAGCTTTTTTTATTTTCATCAGTATTTTCTCCCAATTTAAATATATCATTAAATCCAATTGCAATTATTGCAATTATCATAAAAGCAAAAGATAAAGCTTTCCAAATACCACTATCTAAAAGAATTATTGCAAACATTCCAAAAATAGCACTAATTCCGTATAAAATAAGAACAGCTTGTTTTTGAGAATATCCATGTTTCATCATTTTGTGATGTAAATGTTCCTTATCTGCTTTAAATACTCCTTTTAAAGATTTTGTTTTATTAATTCTTCTAATAATTGCAAAAGATGTATCTAAAAGTGGAAGAGCAAAAACAAGTAATGGTGCAATAATTACAATTGCTGTATAAGTTTTAGCAACTCCTAATATTGATATAATTGATAAAGAAAAACCTAAAAAGTTTGAACCGGTATCACCTAAAAACGTTTTTGCAGGATTGAAATTATATGGTAAAAATCCAAGAATAGCACCCGCTAGAGCAGTAATAAGTAAAATAGAAATAAGAGGGGAACCATTTAATGCAAATATTATAAGAAGTGAAAGACAAGATATTAATGAAACTCCACTTGATAATCCATCTAAACCGTCAATTAAATTTATTGCGTTTGTAATTCCAACAATCCATATCATAGTTATAATAATTGAAACAAACTCTTCTGTAAAAACTGTATTAAAAAAAGGTAGAGAAACTCTGTTAATTCTAATTCCACAGAATGTAACTATTGTTGCAGCAATTATTTGCCCTAAAAGTTTTATGAAAGGATTAATTCCTTTCCAATCATCTATAAAGCAGAATAATCCAAGAATTAATGTTCCAATAAAAAATCCTACTAATTTTATATAGTACTTGTCAGCACCAAATAGTGTAATTGTTTTTTCTATTGACATTATTGTTAATAAATAAACAACTGAAACTGCAAATCCAACTATAACTGCTAAACCACCAAGGCGTGGCATAGGCTTTTTATGAATTTTTCTAGATTCTTTTGGTATATCAAGTGCACCAATTTTTTTTGCAAATCTAATAGTGTATGGTGTAATAACGTATGCTGTTATAAATGCCAATAAAAAAGCAACTGCAATGTCTCCCCACATAATAAAACTCCTTTTAAATATAATAATACAACAATATTTTATATTTAAAAATAAAATTTGTCAATCCTTGCTAAAAAAATAAACAGTTCTGGTTAAAAAATATTTGATTATGTAAAAAATTACATATACAATATTTTCATTATTAAAGCCAAATACGCTAAATATTAATAAAGGAAGATATAAAGTAATAAAAATACATATTTTAAGGTTAACCGAAAAAGAAAAAAGCTTTATTAAAACTAAAATAATAATTGCCCAAGCAAAATTGAAAAAAGCTGTGTAATAATCAATTAAGCCAAAGAGTTTGTTTTTAAAATTATAGTTTTGTGGAATAATAAATTTCATTTTGAACCTCCACCATTAAAAATAGAAGATATATTTGGAATACTTAAACTTACATCTGTTGAAAGACCACCAATTAAATCTCTTACAAATGAATTTGCTTTAAATAAAGAGTAGATCATACCAAGATGAAGAATCTGTTTAGGGAAAAGAACAAAATTAGAAGTATTGATTGCGAAACAGACAAGCAAAATAAGCGAAACTAAAATTTGAAGAAACATAAGAGATATAAAATTTTTAATCCATGATTTAAAGAAAAATGATGTTTTTGAACTAGCAAGAGATAAAATTGCAAAAGGTGATATTAAAATAAAAACTTTAATTAAAATATAACGAATTGAATAAGTAACACTAAGAGATAAAAAACCAAAGGTTATTGTTGCCTTTAAAATGCCATCAAATCCAAATAAACTAAATGAAGAAGAAGCAAAATATTCACTTGGAATTATATTTTCTATTAAATCTCCAAATGAAATTGGAGCACCAAAAAAATCAGCTCCTAATTCTAAAATTGCATTTGAAATAGAATTACAAAAGGAAATAAAAGATGTACAAAGAATTTCACTTGAATTTAATGCAAAAGTACATAATAGTAGTTTAAAAATAAATTGAGAAGGATTTTCAAATTGTGAAAAGGTAATTCTTGAAAGCAGATAAAAAAATGCATAGTAAAGTAAAAAACCATAAATTAAAGAATTACAAATTAAATTTATTCCTGAATTTGGAGAAATACCCAATAACATACTAATATTTTGAGTAATATCTTCATTAATAAAAAATAAATCGTCTAAATAATTAAACAGATTTGAATTAATTGAAGACAGCAAATTGGAAATCATATTATTTATAGCATAAACAATCAAGCTTGTAATGTTAATCTCACTAATGATAATCACCCCGTTTCAGATTTAGTTACTAAAAGTTGTATTGCAGATAAAATAAGGTCAATACATAAAATAAATGCATAGGAGAATAAACTGCTTCGAATTACCTTTTTTCCAGTGCGTATGCGTTCTTCGTCACCAAAACTAAATTTTTTCATAAAAACTCCAGAACCAACAGCAATTGCAGCAGCAGGTGTGGAAATTCGAATAAGCCAAGACTCTATTGTTTCAAACGCATTTGTAATGGTATTTACAAGTTTTGGATAAGCAGCGAAACAAAAATTGCAAAAACAATTTAAAAATATAAATGATAATATAAAAATATATAATAAATGATAAGTTTTTTTCATATAACCTCCAAAAAATTAATTAATATCTTTCTTTTTTTCTATTCGTAGATTCATTAAAAAAATAAGGAACCATAGTTAGTTTTTGAGGAGATAAAATTTTTGTACCCGTAGAAATAAAAGAAAGACAAGAAAATGTTTCTAGCTCTTGAGTGAAGAAACCAGAATCATATACAAAATCATTATTGGTATATGTGCTAATGCTCTCAGAAAGATTGGATTTTGTGGAATTAAGAGAGTGAGTTATATAGTTGTATTTGGTTTCTTGAGCATTTTCAGAAATACTTTTTGATATTTTTGTTTTTTCCTCTTTTCCAATTTGTTTTTGAGCATCTTCTATTGTGAAAGAATCGTCAGTTCGATACCAAAGTTTATTAATTAGGTTTTGAATTATTGATTTAACAGCATACTGATCTTTAAGCGTATTTAAAAGAGATGTATAACTTTGAGTTGCAACAATATTAATACATTTGGCTTCTCTACTTTGAGCAAAAAAATCACTATCAGTTGCAGTTACATACTCATGAAATTCATCGCAAATAAAAGCAGTAGGGCTAATAGAAGCAGTTGAAAGCTGAGATAAAACTTCTGATTGAAAATCAAGTTTTAAATATGCTGCAATAATTTTGGATAAATTTTTATATATTGAAATATTCATATTTAAAACTACAATTTTGCCGTTCTTTTATTACATCTTGAAATCCGTTAAAATTAATTTGATTTTTTGGAGGACAAAATGTTGATGAAATATCAAAGTCTGAAACAAATGTATTAGTCATTCTTGTAATTTCAGATTTTAAGATTGAATGAACTCTAGAATCTAAAGAATTATATTCGTTTTCAAAGAAAGTCAAAGCTGAATGAAGGTCAAATAATTCTGATGAATTAAGTTTTCCGAGATTTAAATAGGTTTCTAAGGATGGTTATTTTTTCATTATAGTAATTAGGAGAATTTACTAATTTATGAATTTCGGAAAAAGTTACATAACCATTATTGTATATTCTACATAATTTAATGCATTCGGTAAGCACTTTTTCAGCTTCATCTAACCAATAAGACTCGGAATTATTAGGAGAAAATAATGTTAAAATTGTTTTCAATCTATTTGCTAAAACAGCAGGTTTTAAATGCGGCTTATCAAGTGGATTATATTTAATATTACCGCATACTTCAATTATTTTTAAATCTGATAGTCTGTTGAAATCTTGAGCATATTTTAATACTTGTTTATAATAATTTCCTTTAACATCTAAAATAAGCATACCAATTTTATTTACATCATCACAGCGATAAGCAATAAGTTGTTTAGTAAAAGGATACATTGCTGAACTTGTTTTCCCAGAACCAATTGTTCCTGTAATTAAAATATTTTGAAAAAGGCTATTTTGAGATAAAAATAACTTATGTCCTTGAGTGTCAAAACCTAGAAAGAGATTGATTTCATCTTTAGATAATGAATTTTCTACAGGTATGTTTTTAGATATAGTAAGATAGGGGAATAATAATTTTTTGAATAAAAAATTTGAAAATTGAAAATTAATATAATAACAAGTAAATAAATATAGAAGTTTTATATAATACCAAAGTTGAGGAGACTTTGCACAAATGTCAAACGGATAGATTGCGTATGGAATTATTAAACTTTGTGCGGTAAAAATTGGATAAAAAATAAGATAAAATGGAATACACAATAAAGCAGATAACAACAGACAAAAAAGTAATCTGAACAAAAAAACAATAAATTTCAAATTGTCCTCCTTAAGATATTTTTTTAATTTTTAATTTGGAACCTTGAATTGAATGAAAAATATACATCTCGAAAAAAGAATAAATTGAATAAAATGTAATAAAAAGATTCATAATAAAAGATGCAAAAAATAAATGAATTAAAATAAAATTAACACCTACCTTTTCTGATTTTTGTACATTCTACTACAAATTTTAAAAATTGTCTATACTTTTTTAAAAAATTATGTTAGAATTTACAATAGGATTTATGTAATACATTTGTAAACTATTTATTTTTAATATAGAGGGGGAAAGAAAATGATCGAAAGAACAACAAAAATAGGAGAACTTCTAGAAATAGCACCAGATAAAGCTGAAATCTTATTAAAAGCAGGAATGCATTGTTTAGGATGTCCAGCATCTCAGGCAGAAACATTAGAAGAAGCATGTGATGTTCATGGGATAGATGTAGATGCATTATTGGAAGAAATAAATAAAGATTAGTTGTATTAATAAGAGTAGTTTAAAAAAACTATTCTTTTTTATTAAAAAACTATTGCTAAAAAATAAAATAAATGGTATACTATTAAAATAGATTTAAAAAAAACCTCAAAAAAAGGCGAATTTTTAAGTCTTTTTTTGTTTTTAAAAAAGGAGTAAAAAATGGACAAAGGATTTGATAGTGATTTATATTTAAAAGTTCAAACAGAGAAAATTGAAGAAAGAATAAAAATGTTTGACAAATTATATCTTGAGTTTGGTGGAAAAATATTTGATGATTTTCATGCAAGCAGAGTTTTACCAGGATTTGAACCAGATGTAAAGATAAAATTATTGGAAAAATTAAAAGACCAATCAGAAGTTATATTTTGCATAAATGCAAATGATATAGAAAAAAGTAAAATGAGAGCAGATTATGGAATAAGCTATGAGATGGAATTAATTAGACTAATTGATAGTTTAAAAGAATTAGGAATTTCAATAAACAGCGTTGTAATAACAATGTATTCAGGACAAAAAACAGTAAAACATTTAGAAGATACATTAAAAGAAAAAAATATTAAATCATATATTCACAAGCCAACAGTAGGATATCCAAATGATATTGAACTAATAGTAAGCGAAGAAGGATACGGTAAAAATCCATATATTGAAACTACGAAAAAATTAGTTATAGTAACTGCTCCGGGACCAAATAGTGGGAAACTTGGAACAGCACTATCACAGTTATATCATGAGTATAAAAAAGGAATAAAAGCAGGATATGCAAAATTTGAAACATTTCCTGTTTGGGATTTAAATTTAATGCATCCAGTAAACGTTGCATATGAGGCTGCAACAGCAGATCTTGGGGATGTAAATATGATAGATTCATTCCATTTAGAGGCATATAACAAAAACGCGGTAAATTATAATAGAGATATATCAACATTTCCAATACTAAAAAATATATTAACAAAAATTATGGGAACATCAGTATATAATTCACCAACAGATATGGGTGTAAACATGATTAGCCAGTGCATATATGATGATAATGTGGTTAGAAAAGCAGCAAATATGGAAATAATAAGAAGATATTATAAAGCTTTGTCTGATTATAAACAAGAATTATGTTCTAAAGAAGAAGTTGAAAGAATAGAAATTTTAATGAATAGACTTTCACTTTCAAAAGATATGAGAAATGTTGCAAAAATTGCATTAAATAAAAAAGAAGAATGCAAAGAAGAGGTTATAGCTATCGAATTAGATAATGGAAAAGTTATTACAGGAAAACAATCTAAACTATTAAGTGCAACCAGTGCAATGATAATAAATGTATTAAAAGAAATAAATAAAATTCCAGATGATGTAGATTTATTATCACAAGATATTTTGGAAAGAATTTTTCAAATAAAGAAAAATACATCTTATAGAACATCATATTGCTTAAATGTACAAGAAGTGTTAATTGCACTTAGCATATGCTCAAGTATAAATCCAATAATTGATAAAACTCTTAGAAATCTAGACAGATTGCATGGTGCGGAGGCACATTCTACATATATAATTGAAAAAAGCGAAATTAATGTTTTGAAAAATTTAGGAATAAACCTTACATGTGAAGCAAAAATGTAAAAAAATTTAAAAAAAGTATTGACATAAGACAAAAAATGTAGTATTATAGAAAAGCAGTTGTTCAAAGCGACTGCTTCTATAATTCGAATAGAATTATGGGCTATTAGCTCAGGTGGTAGAGCACTTGACTTTTAATCAAGTTGTCCGCGGTTCGAGTCCGCGATAGCTCACCAATTGTGGCCCCGTGGTCAAGCGGTTAAGACACCGCACTTTCACGGCGGAGTCATGGGTTCGATTCCCGTCGGGGTCACCAATTAAATATTGCCGCTGTAGCTCAGCTGGTAGAGCAACTGACTTGTAATCAGTAGGTCGTCAGTTCAAATCTGACTAGCGGCTCCATAAGAAAATAAAGGTTTTGATAATTGATTCTTAATCTTTATTTTTTTTGCGTATATTCTTATTGTAAAAATCCCTAATATATGATATAAATAATGTAAAAAATAGAGGTAGTATATGGAAGAAATTAAAAAGAAGAAGCAAGTTTCTTTTATGAAAAATGTGCTTATCTTAATGATTGCACAAGTTTTAATAAAAGTACTTGGATTTATATATAGATTAGTAATAATAAACATTGATGGCTTTGGAGATATTGGAAATGGGTATTATGCGACTGGATATCAAATATATTCACTACTATTAACCTTATCATCAGTTGGAATTCCAACTGTTATTTCAAAACTTGTTGCAGAAAGAGTAGCAATAGGAGATCATAAAGGGGCTCATAGAATATTTAAAACAGCATTAAAAACATTTACAGCAATAGGTGTTATACTTTCATTTGTACTTTTTCTTGGAGCAGGTGCAATTGCGAAATATATTATAAATGTCGAAGGTGTCAAATACACTTTAATGGTGCTATCTCCAGCAATTATGTTTGTTGCTGCAGGGGCAGTTTTAAGAGGATATTTTGCTGGATTAGGTAATATGAAACCAACAAGTGTAACTCAAACATTGGAACAACTTTTAAATTGTTTATTAACAATTACATTTGTATATGCATGTATTGGTAAAGATACTGCAATTATGGCAGCTGCAGGAAATTTATCAAGCACAGTTGCAATTATTATTGCATTTATATATATCATTTTTGTTTATGCAAAACAAAGAAAAGATATTTTAGAAGATTGTGATAATCAAACAGTTGAAACAGAGATTAAAACTACAAAAGAAATTTTAAAAATTATATTTGCAATTTCAATTCCAATGACTTTAGGTTCATTAGTTGCAGAACTTAATGGAACAATTGATACAATAACAGTAAGTAATTGTGTTCAAAAAGCATTCTCAGGAATTTTATTCACAAAAGAAGCGTTAGAGGCAAAGGCAATGGAACTTTCAGGAATGGTTTCTAAAATTGATACAATAATACGTTTGCCACTTGCAGTTAATGCTGCATTCTGTACAGCATTGGTACCAGCGATTGCGGCATCACTTGCAAAAAAAGATGTTGATACAGCATCAAAAAGATTATCATTCTCATTTTTCTGCACAATAATCATAATTGCTCCATGTGCAGTAGGATTAGCTGTTTTAGCGGATCCAATTTTAAAAACAATTTATCCAAATTCTTCTGGAGGAGCATCAATTTTAGCAATAACAACAATATCAATGACTTTTGTAGCATTATGCTATGTTATTAATGGTGGACTATATGGACTCGGAAAAACAAAAGTTCCAGCCATTTCATTGGCAATAGGGGCAGGTGTAAAAATTTGCCTTAATATAATTTTAGTAAGTAATCCTAAAATAAATATTTTAGGATCACCAATAAGTTCTGTTATATGTCAGGCAATTAATTTTGCTATTTGCACATGGTACTTAACAAGACACGTAAAACTTAATATTTCATTTAAAAATAATATATTAAAACCTGTATCTTCTGCATTAATAATGGGATGTGTAGCATTTGGAACACAAAAGGCATTAGTAAATTCTATTGGCATTGCAAAATCAACAATTGCTGCAATAATAGTTGGAGTAATAACATATGGAATTTTAATAATTGCAACAAAAACATTTGATAAAGATGACTGGAGTAGAGTTCCATTTGGAACAAAAATTTACAAAATTTTAGTTAAATTAAAAATTTATAAAGAAAGGGAAATTTCTTAAATGAAGCTAATTTCATGGAATGTTAATGGACTTAGAGCGGTATATAAAAAAGGATTTTTGGATTTTTTTAATCAAATTAATGCAGATATTTTTTGTATACAAGAAACAAAAATGCAAGAAGGACAAATTGAATTGAATTTAGAAGGCTATGAGCAATATTTTAATTATGCTGAAAGGAAAGGATATTCAGGTACAGCAATATTTACAAAAATAAAGCCAATAAATGTAACTTATGGAATAGGAAAAGAAGAACATGATAAAGAAGGAAGAGTTATTACATTAGAATTTAGCGACTTTTATTTAGTTGATTGCTATACTCCAAATTCAGGAAGAGATTTAGCAAGACTTGAATATAGAATGACATGGGAAGATGCATTTAAAGATTATCTAAAAAAATTAGACAGTAAAAAAGCAGTAATTTTATGTGGAGATCTAAATGTAGCACATAAAGAAATTGATTTAAAAAATCCAAAAACAAATAGAAAAAACGCTGGTTTTACAGATGAGGAACGCAATAAAATATCAAAACTTTTAGATGATGGATTTATAGATTCATATAGATTACTATATCCAGATAAAGAAAATGCATATACATGGTGGTCATATATGGGAAATGCACGCGAGAAAAATGTAGGATGGAGAATAGACTATTTTATTGTATCAGACAGACTAAAACAAAAGATTCAAGAAGCAAACATTTTCTGTGATATTTTAGGAAGTGATCATTGTCCAATAGGTCTTGATATAGGAGGAATAAAATGAAAAATCAAAAAAAAGAAACCAAACTCATATTGTGGGTTGTTCTAATAATTGTAATAGGAATAGTCTATAAAGTTTTAGATAGCTTTACAGGAATAGGTGAATGGGTAAATGGATTTTTTAAAGTTTTAAAACCATTCTTATTAGCGGTACTTGTTGCATATTTACTTTACATTCCAAGTAGAAAAATAGAAAGCCTATATAAAAAAACAAAGATAAAATTCATTAATACTAGAGCCAGAGGACTTGCTGTTGCTACAACATATTTGTTAGCATTATGTGTTATAATTTTAATAATCAATATTATTTTACCAACATTATCAGAAAGCATTCTTGATTTAGCAAATAATTTGCCAGGATATTATGAAAATGCTAAAAATTATGTAAATGATTTGCCAGATAATAATTTTATTAGCAAGGAAACAATACATAATGCTATTAAAAGCCTAAGTGAAATAGATATAGCTAAACTGCTAAATGCTGACAACATAATGATGTATATTGAAAAAGCTATAGGTATTGCAAGCGGGTTATTTAATATTTTTGTTACTATTGTTGTTTCAGTTTATATCTTATTAGAAAGAGGACAAATATTAAAATTTGTAAAAAGATTAAATAGCTCAATATTTAGTGAAAAAAAATGTTTAACATTTAATAGATATTTTATTAAAGGAAATGAAATATTTTTTAAGTATATTTCTAGCCAAGTATTAGATGCTATAGTAGTTGCAATAATAATGGCAGTTGCATTGACACTTATGAAAGTAAAATATGCAATTTTGCTAGGATTTATTATAGGTTTATTCAACTTAATTCCATATTTTGGAGCAATTATTGCTGTAATTATTGCTGCACTAATAACAGTGTTTACAGGAGGAATCACACAAGCAATTTGGGCTGTTGTTGTTATGGTATTATTACAACAAATAGATGCAAACATTGTTAATCCTAAAATTGTTGGAGATGCGCTAGAAATGAGTAGAATTTTAATTGTTTTTAGTGTAACTCTTGGTGGAGCATACTTTGGTGTAATTGGAATGTTTTTAGGTGTTCCAATAATTGCTGTTATTAAAATGATGATAGATGACTATATTGACAGAAATGAAAATAAAAGTATAGTTGAAAAAACAGAATAACATTTGACATATTAATTTATTAAATATATAATACTTTCAAAGAAGGAGAGATTTATTATGAAAAATTTGAAAAAAATCTCAATAACAACTTTGGGAACATTAAGCCTTTTGGGTACAATAGTATTTGCAAGTACAGGAACAGTAAGAGCTCCAAATGGATTAGTTTTAAGACAGCAAGCGAGTAAAACAGGAGCACCAATAACAACTTTACCAGATAAAGCAAGTGTTGAAGTTATTGAAGAAAATGGTGAATGGTATAAAGTAAAATACAATTCTCAAGAAGGATACGCTTTTGGTGAATATATAGATGTAAAAGAAGAAATTCCACCTAAAGAAAATAACGAAAAAGAAAGTACACCGGTAAAAAATAAATTAAGGGTATATAATATTCCATTAATAACATCAACAGTAATTGATGAAATAGACACAACAGCAGAAATTAAAGTTGAAAAGGAAATTAAAAATTGGTCATATATTTCATCTGGAAATATTCAAGGATGGGTTAGAACATATGGACTTAACAATGAAATAAATGTACCAGAAGGAAACAATACTGCTCCAATAGAAGATAATAAAGTACCAGAACAAGAAGAAACAACTCAAACAAATTCAAATGCAGTAGAAGAACCTCAAAAACCTGCAGATAATTCAAACAGCGTGGAAACAGCAGTAGAGATAAGTGTGGGATATGTAAATGTTGATTTTGCAAATATAAGAAAGCAAGCATCAACAAATTCAGAAATTGTTACAACCCTAACAAAAGGAACATCTTTTAAAATAAATGCAGAAACAGAAGAATGGTATAAAATTACATATACAAGCACAAAAAATGAAGTTTTTGAAGGATATATTTATAAAAACCTAGCATCTAAATAGAAGGTGATACTAATAAAAAGACCAGCAGTAACCATATCAATCGGAGCAATATTTGGAATAATATATGGGCTATACTTTATAAAAAGTATGGCCCTGAATATTACAATAATGTTATTATTAATTTTATTTTATTTATTTCAAGAAAAAATACTGCCTAAACTAAGCAAAACAGTATTTTTAATAATTTGCATTTCTACAATATTTTCAAATCTATATTTAAATTTTTTAAATCAAGAATATGAAAAAGTCTATAATCAATTTCCCGAAAAAGTGAATTTGGAAGCAACAATAATAAGCGAAGCAAAAGAAACAGAATATTATTATAGTTATAATATTAAGTATAAACATAAAACATTTATAATGTATGTAAAAAAGAATAGCAATTTCAATATAAAATATGGTATGAAAGTAAGAATAGATGGAGAATATTCTGAGCCAGAAGATACCAGAAACTACAAAGGATTTAGCTATAAAAATTACTTAAAAACGAAAAAAATTTATGGTAGTATAAAAGTTAATAATATAGAAATTATTAAAGAAAATGATATAAATTTTATACTAAAATACTGTAATACAATAAAAAATAAAATTATTAATACAGCAAAAGAAATTTTACCAGAAGAAACAAATAGTTTACTTACCGGAATTTTAATTGGAGAAAAAAAGGATATATCAGACGAAATTAAAGAATTATTTAGTGAAAGCAGTTTATCGCATATTCTAGCAATTTCTGGCACACATATTACGTATATAATTCTTGGTGTTACAATAATTTTAACACAGCTTAAAGTTTATAAAAAAACTAGAAATATTTTAACAATTTCAATCTTAATATTTTTTATGATAATAACCGGTTTTACAGCATCTGTGGTAAGAGCATGTATAATGGCAATTATAATGATATTTGCAAAAATACTACATAGAAAACTAGATATCTTTTCATCGATTTCAATATCTCTTTTAATTATTTTAATCTACAATCCATTTTCAATTATGGATATAGGGATTCAATTATCTTATTTAGGAACAATTGGCATTATTTATATTAATAAACCAATATGTAATTTTTTAGAAAAATATATAAATAAAAAAATAGCAAAAATTTTATCAGTAACAATTTCTGCTCAAATTATGGTATTCCCAATAGAAGTATTAAATTTTAATAAAATATCTACATTATTTTTAATTTCAAATATTTTAGCTGTTCCGCTTACAGGAATAATTATTCTTTTAGGATTTTCAAATATATTTATAGCAATGATTTCAAGAAAAATAGGGAAATTTATAGCATTATTTTTAAATTTTTTTATAAAATGTCTTATTTATATCACAAAAATTATTTCAAATATTCCTTTTTCAAATTTTCTAGTGCCA
>JAZQOX010000011.1:0-17767 GCA_045628105.1 Clostridia bacterium
TCTTATCACATTCTTTACATAATAGCAAGATGTTTTTTGCTTTTCATTCATATTTTCTTGTGTTTTTTTATTTGCCGTGATATAATATTTTTCAATAGCTTTTAGCTAATTTATTTTATGGAGGATTTCAAAATGAAAAAAGCAAACATCGTTGCCATTGTCTGCTCCTACATTATTGTTATGGTAATTTCCATCTATATCGGACTTGTCTGGGCTATTACGGAGTTTATTAGAGAGCGTTAAGACCTAGATTTTGAAAAAATAAAAAAAATGCAAAGGTTTATACCTTTGCATTTTTTATTAATCATTAAATATATTTGCAAATTCTTCTCCGTTTATTTTTTCTTTTTCTAGTAAAACATTTGCAACTGCATGTAACTTATCACTATGCATTGTTAAAATTTCTTTTGCTCTGTTATATGCATTATCTATTATTTTTTTAACTTCTTCATCTATTTTTGCTGATGTTTCTTCACTGTAATTTCTTGTTTGTGTCCAATCTCTTCCAAGGAATACCTCTTCTTGTCCTGAACCAAATGTTATGGTTCCAAGTTTTTCGCTCATACCATATTTCGTAACCATATCTCTTGCAACTTTTGATGCTCTTTCAATATCGTTACTTGCTCCAGTTGAAATATCATCTAAAACAATACTTTCTGCAACTCTTCCACCTAATAAAGAAATAATATTTTCTTCCATTTCAATTTTTGACATAAAGCTCTTATCTTCGTCTGGTCTATACATTGTGTATCCGCCAGCCATTCCTCTTGGAACTATTGAAATTTCATGTACTGTATCTTGTGTTGGTAAATAATGACTTACAACTGCATGACCTGCTTCATGGAATGCCACCAATTTATTTTCTTTATCGCTTCTTACTCTGCTTCTCTTTTCAGGTCCCATTGTTACTTTTATCATTGCATCTTCAACTTCTTGCATGTTTATTTCTTGCTTATCTCTTCTTGCAGCTAAAAGTGATGCCTCATTCATTACATTTTCTAGGTCTGCTCCAGAAAAACCTGCTGTATTTTTTGCAATCACTTTTAAATCTACATCTTCACCTAATTTTTTCTTTCTGCTATGAACTTCAAGAATTTCTTCTCTTGCTTTAACATCAGGTGCAGATACAACAATTTGTCTATCAAATCTTCCTGGTCTTAATAACGCTTTATCTAATACGTCTGGTCTATTTGTTGCTGCTAATACAATTACTCCTTCATTTGGAGCAAATCCGTCCATTTCAACTAATAATTGGTTTAATGTTTGTTCTCTTTCATCCTGTCCTCCCCCCAAACCAGCACCCCTTTGACGACCAACTGCATCAATTTCGTCTATAAAAACTATACAAGGTGCATTCTTTTTTGCCTGATCAAATAAATCTCTAACTCTAGATGCTCCTACACCAACAAACATTTCAACAAAGTCTGATCCACTTATTATAAAGAATGGAACTCCTGCTTCTCCAGCTACGGCCTTTGCTAAAAGTGTTTTACCTGTTCCTGGGTGTCCTACAAGTAATACCCCTTTTGGAATTCTTGCACCCATGTCTGTAAATTTCTTTGGTGATTTTAAAAACTCTACAATTTCTTGTAATTCTTCTTTTTCTTCATCAACACCAGCAACATCTTTAAATGTTACTTTTCCTTTATCTGTTGAGTTCATTACTCTTGCGCGGCTTTTTCCAAATGTCATTGTTTTATTTCCGCCGTTTTGTGAACCACTTGATAATAAAAACCAAAATAAGAAAAATACAATAACAATTGCAAATGGTGATAACAAACCTAAAATAGTAACTAAAATAGATTGTGATTTTTCCTCAAAATTAAAACTTTGTAGTGCTAAATCATCACTTATTTCATCCATAAAAGCATCTATACTTGGTATATTTACCTGTTTTTGAACATTATTATTTTTTAATTTTACATACGCTTTTGCACCATCGGATTCAAGCTTAATGTCTTCAACTTTTCCACTATTTATCGCAACAACCAATTCATCATAAGACATTTTTGTCTCAGCATTTTCCATGATTGCTGATATCAAAATTATGCATACTACCCCAATGATTAGCCACATAATTATTGTTTTTAAACCATTTTTCATATTATCTCTTACCTTCCTTTTCTCTTGTTTGCCATATTAATATATCATACACTTAAATCAATTTCAATACCAAAATTTTAAGTTTTTATAAAATATATTTTCCCTTGTTTTACATATATTTTTATCTCTTTAATTGGTGTTAAATATTTGTTTCCTATGTTTCTGCTACACAATTTCACAATGTCATCTATATTTACTTTTTCTATTCCGTTTGTTGTATGTAATATCTCATTTATAGTATATAGAATTACTCTTCTTTTTATTACTAATTCTAAGTTATTAAATTTTCTTAAATTAAGTATTGTTGGTTCTCCATTTTTTATTAATATTTCATCATATGTTTTTTGTGTTAATTTTTGAAGGAAATCGTTTTCTTCTCCAGCAACTTGTGAAAGTCTATTTATTGTTCCAACTATATTTTGATTGAATTCCTTTTTGATATATGGAATTATTTCATTTCTAACTTTATTTCTGCTATAAATATTTTCGCTATTTGACTCATCAATTTTTGGATTTAAATTGTTTTCTTCGCAATATTTTTCTATTTTATCTCTTGTTGTATTAATTAACGGTCTTATAAATTTTTCATCCCTTATTGCTTCTATTCCTTTAAGGCCAGATATTGCACTTCCCCTAAGTATGTTTAATATTACAGTTTCAGTTCTGTCATTTGCGTTATGTGCAGTTGCAATTTTATTTGAATTTGTTTTTTTCAAAACTTCTTCAAAAAAATTATATCGTACATTTCTTCCAACTTCTTCTGTTCCTTTTTTTTGTTTTTTTGCAAGCTCAAGAATATTTTCTTTTTTTACAAAACATTCTACTCCAATTTTTTTACAAAAATCTTTTACATATTCTGTTTCGCTATCAGCTACATCACGAATCATATGGTTAATATGTGCTACAAATATTTCAATGTTTAGTTCATCCTTTAAACCATTTAAAATATTTAATAAACAAATTGAATCTGGCCCACCTGATACTCCTATTATAATTCTATCTCCGCTTTTTATTAAATTATTTTGCCTTATGGTTTCTAAAACCTCTTCTTTTAACATTATTTCTCCTAATTTTATTCTCTATATTTATCTAAATTTGCAAATTTTGTATAATTTCCCATCCACAATAATTCGACTGTTCCTGTTGAACCTGCTCTGTGTTTTGCAAGAATTATTTCTGCAATATTTTTCTTTTCAGAATCCTGATTGTAATAATCATCTCTATAAATGAACATTACAATATCCGCATCCTGCTCTATTGCTCCTGATTCACGTAAATCTGAAAGCATAGGTCTGTGATCTTGTCTTGCTTCTGCAGCTCTAGATAGCTGTGACAATGCAATAACCGGAACATTTAACTCTTTTGCTAATATTTTTAAAGATCTACTAATTTCAGAAATTTCTTGTTCACGGCTTGAATTCTTTTTACCACTTCCAGTAATTAGCTGTAAATAATCTATTACAATTAGTCCAATATCTTTTTCTAATTTAAGTTTTCTGCATTTTGCCCTTATTTCCGCAATTGAAATACCTGGAGTATCGTCTATGTATATTGGTGCTTCTGAAAGAGGTCCTAACGCTGTTGCAAGTTTTACCCAATCTTCTTCATCAATTTTTCCTGTTCTTATTTTATTGCTATCAACCATTGCCTCGCTACATAGAATTCTGTTTACCAATTGTGATTTTGACATCTCCAAGTTGAAAATTATTACTGGTTTTTTTGCATTTACTGCAGCATGTGTTGCAATATTTAATGCAAATGCTGATTTTCCCATTGCAGGTCTTGCTGCAACTAAAACTAAATCAGATTCATGTAAGCCTGCAGTTTTGTAATCCAAATCAGTAAATCCTGTTGGAACTCCTGTTATCGGTTCTTTTTGATTATATAATTTTTCTAAGTCAGCAAATGTTTCAACCAATACATCTTTTATTGGTGTATATCCTTTTTGATTTTTCCCTTGCATTATATCAAAAATCTTTTTTTCGGATTGTTCCATTATGTTGTCTATTTCTTCGCCTTGTTCATATCCTAAACTTTGAATTTCTCCTGCAGCTTTAATTAATTGTCTTAATATTGCTTTTTCTTCAACAATTTTTATATATTTATCTGCATTTGCTACAAGTGGCACTTTATCTGGCAATGTTGCTAAATATTCTATACCGCCAACTGCTTCAAATTTTTGCATGGCTGTAAGCTCAGACTTAACAGTGATAATATCCACTGGCTCCCCTCTGCTATATAGGTTGCACATTGCTTCATATACATATTTATCATCTTCCCTGTAAAAATCTTCAGGTTTTAATATTTCTATTGCATCAACCACAGCATCCTGATCTGTAAGCATACTTCCAAGAACCGCTTGTTCGGCTTCCACATCATGTGGTGGCATTTTCCCTATATCCATTTCTATTTCTCCTTGAATTTTTAAATTAAAAATACTGATAATATTTTACGTTTTAAATTCTTATACCGGGTTGCCGAGGTCGACGACACCCTACATAAATTTATTCTGAAACAACTTCCACTGTTAATTTAGCATTTACACCATCGCCAAATTTAATTTCTGCTGTAAATCTTCCTAATGTTTTTATTGTTTCTTTTAGTGATATTTTTTTCTTGTCAATATCATATTTATATTGTTTTTTTAATTCATCAGAAACCTCTTTGGCAGTAATTCCTCCAAATATTTTTCCATTTTCTCCAGCTTTTGCTTTTATCTTTAATTCAAGTTTTTCTATTGTTTTTGCAATTTCCTTATTAGCTTCAATTTCAGCTTTTTTCTTATTTGCTTCTGAAGTTTTTTTAGCTTGTAATTTAAGCATGTTATCTTTTGTCGCTTCAACTGCTAATTTCTTTGGAAATAAAAAGTTTCTTGCATATCCATCATTTGCTTCGATAATTTGTTCCTTCTTCCCAACATTTTTTATATCTTGTAATAAAATAACCTTCATAAGCTATACACCCTTTCAAATTTATAATTTTGCTTATACAAGAATATCATAAATTAGGCAAATTTACAAGAGTTTTTTAATAAGTGCTTTAAATCCCAATTGGGGACGTATTTAAATTGGGAAAAATTTAATATAATATTTGATATATTTGCATATTGGGCTTGTTTATAATTTGACTAACCCGTCCCAAATTGCGAAATTTTTCCCAATTTAAATACGTCCCCAATTGGGATTGACTTTTTTGATGCTTAGTAGTATATTTATTTTTGTACGTTTTTTTAGAGGAGTTTTATATGGAAAGTATTTTGTTAAGTATTTCAATTGCTTTGGCAATTGGTTTAATTATGTCTAGGGTTGTTAAACCTTTAGGTTTACCTGCTGTTACAGGTTATCTTGTTGGTGGCATTTTAGTTGGTCCATATTGTTTAGGTAGACTAGGTATTCCTGGTATAGGATTTAATACCATGAATGAGGTAAATGCTCTTAAAATTATTTCTGAAGTCGCATTAGGTTTTATTGCTTTTTCAATAGGAAATGAATTTAGATTATCTCAATTAAAAACCATTGGTAAAAAAGTGGTTGTTATAGGTATTGTTCAAGCATTAACTGCAACATTTGTTGTTGATGTTGTTTTATTAATTTTACATTTCTTTTTAAGTGAAAGTTTATCAATACCTGTTGTTATAACTTTAGGTGCTATTGCTACTGCTACTGCACCAGCTGCAACCCTTATGGTTGTTCAACAATACAAGGCTAAAGGAAAAATAACTGAACTTTTGTTACCTGTTGTTGCTCTTGATGACGCAGTTGGTTTAATTATTTTCGCAGTGTCATTTGGTATAGCAAAGCTTATTGCAAGTGGTGAATATAATTTAGTTGCTATATTCTTAGAACCATTGTTAGAAATTGTTGTTTCATTAGCTATTGGAGCTATTGCAGGTTCTATACTAACATTCTCAGAAAAATTCTTTAAGTCAAGATCTAAGAGAATGTCTACAGTAGTTACTGTTATATTAATGACAGTTGCATTATCTATGTATAAAATTAATTTAGGACAAATTACAATTTCACTTTCTTCTTTATTAATTTGTATGATGCTTGGAACAACATTCTGTAATGAAAGTGAAGAAGATTTTTCAAACAACTTAATGCAAAGAACCGATAGATGGGCAACTCCTTTACTTATTTTATTCTTTGTTTTAAGTGGTGCAGAACTTGAATTTAGCGTGTTTAAAGACATTACAATTATTTTAATTGGTGTTGTATTCATTATATCTCGTTCTATTGGTAAATATTATGGAGCATATTTTAGTGCTAAAGCGACCGGTTGTGATAAAGCAGTTCAAAAATATTTAGGTATTACCTTGTTACCACAAGCTGGTGTTGCATTGGGAATGTGTATCAAAGCTCAAGAACTTGGAGCTGAAGGAAATGTAATTAGAAATATTGTTTTATTTGCAATTTTAATTTATGAATTAATAGGTCCTTACCTAACCAAAAAGGTTTTAATAAAATCTGGAGATATACAATTAAAAGAATAAAAAATACGGTAGTAAAAACTACCGTATTTTTATTTTAACTATGTTTTATCGAATATATCTTCATATTTGTATCTGTTACTATTTCATCAAGCTTTTTAGTTTTTATTTCGATTTCAGCTTTGATTAATTTATTAAGCATTTTTAATTCATCAATTTCTAATTGCTTCAAATCATATTTTCCGGCTTTTGCCTTATCATATATTTCTAACAATTCTTTTTTTTGTCTCATATTTCCCCCTATACCAAGATTTATCTTCCATTTCCTTTATTACTTCTAGAAAGCCCTTCATTTGTAACAATTGCTTTAAGTGTACCGTTTCTTTTACATGTAGCAATTTTTAACATTCTGTCTAATGCATTTAATTTTTTACTATTTTCATAAAATTCTACTATTTCATTATCCTGTTTCTCTGAATCATCTTTTGATTGTTCATCAATTCTATATTTTTCAAGTTTTATTTTAAGTTCATTTGCTGTTGTTTTATGTATTGTTGGTCTACCTGTACTCACACCATCTTTCCAATAAAATTCGCCTAGTAAACTTTCACCAATTTTTTCACGAATATCTGAAATTGTGTTTATTCCATTCTTTTTTAATCCTGTATACACTCTTGGTGAAAATCCCATTCTCTCAATTGGAAAATTAGAAGAAACCATCTTAATTGTTATTTCATTATTTTCTTTAAACTTTAGTCCTCTTTCATACATTATCTGCATTACTTCTTCTTGAGATTTTTTTCCAATACCGTTTATTTTTACAAACTCATCTTCTGTCATTTCTGCTAATTCTTCAAGATAATTAATATCTATATTTTTTAATGCCTTAGATGTTCTTGGTGAAAAATGAATTTCGTTTATTGGAGTACGCGTAGATATTTTCACACCTTGTTTAGATTCACTTTCAACTTTTCTTTTTAAATCAAGTCCGTTTGTTATTAATAAATTATAAATTTTAGTTAAATCCTTTGTAGAATATCCTTTTTCTCTTAGTTTTTCTACACTTGTTTTAGAAAAATCTGCTAATATAGCTATACCATCTCCATTTAATTTGTCAATTACTTCATTTGGTAGTCCCGTATCCTTAATATTAATGTTTTCAGGTTTAATTTTCTCTATATTTATTAGTTTCATTCCAAAACGTTCTAAATTATGTTTGATTTTCTCAATACTAACTTTATGAAACTTCATTTTTGTTCTTAATTCTTCCTCAGTTAGATTTGTCAAATCTTCTAATTTTTTTATTTCGTAATTTTGTAGCTTTTTAACTGTTGCATATGGTAAATCTATACGTTTATCATAAATGTCAATTGTTTCTTGTAAAATATCTTGTTTTATCTCATTACTCATATTTATTTCTCCTTTTTATTGTACATTTTCCCACAATTATATTATACCATTATTTGCTGTTTGTTTGCAAATTTGGGGCTATTTTTTTGCACAAAAACCCACAAAATAAATATTTTGTGGGTTTTGAATTATTTATAAAATAAATTTAGTAAGTATGGAATTGCCTGTTCAAATTTAACTCCATGCTTTGTGCTATTTTCATCCCCAAAAGTTAGCCTTACACATTCTGTTGTAAATTTGCTTGCAATTGTTATTGCTTGTTCTAGAGGCTTTCCTTGTACAATACAACCTGATAAGCAACTTGTAAAAATATCTCCTGTTCCATGAAAGCTTTGATTATACTTTGTTTCAAAATTGCTATAATATTTTGCACCATCAAAGGCAAGTACACCAATTTTTCCTTCATTTTCTACGCCTGTTATTACAACATTTTTACTTCCTAGTTTTAATAGTTTTTTTGCTTGTTCTTTTATATCTTCTATAGAATGTTTTTCTTTGTATTTTTCTCCCAAAAGTAATGCTGCTTCTGTTAAATTTGGCTTTATTACATCAGCTTTTTTACAAACTTCTTTCATTTTTTCTAAAACGCCTATATCTATTCCGCTATATAGCTTTCCATTATCCGCCATTGCAGGATCAAAAACAACTATATTATTGTCTGTTTTAAATTTATCTATAAATTCTAAAACTAAATTTAAGATTTCAATATTTCCTGTATATCCAATATAAATAAGGTCAAACTTAAAATTTTCTTGTTCCCAATGTTTAATTATTTTTTTTGCTTCGTCAACCAAACTTTTAAAAGTAAAATTTTTAAATGCTGTATGTGTTGATAATATTGATGTTGGAAGAATTGCTGTTTCTACTCCCAAACATGATATTATTGGCAATGCTACTGTTTCAGAACATTTTCCTATGCATGATATATCTTGTATTGATACTATTCTTTTCATTGTTACTCCTTATCAATTACTTATTTTATAATTATATCATAATATAACTACTTTTACATTATTGTTGTATTATTTTTTCCTTTTGAACACATAATGTCTTTAGGAGTAGTTATGAATATTAAAGATAATTATTATAAAGAATCAAGTTTTAAAAAAAATGATTTTGAAAAATTTTTTAATATATCTCAAGAAGGGTTATCTGACACTCAAATACCTGAGCTTTCATTAAAATATGGTAAAAATGAGCTTTCACAAAACATGCCGAAAAAATGGTACAATTATTTTTTTTCTGTTTTACTTAGCCCTTTTAACTGTATTTTATTAGGCATTGCAATTACTTTATTTTACACAGATATTTATATTGCAGAACAGCCAAGCTATGTAAATATTATTGTAATTTTAATTTTAGTTACTACTAGCACTCTTTTAGAATTTTTTGAAGAATATAATTCGAATAAAGCTGCAGAAAAACTAAAGCAAATGGTTGAAACTACTGCAATAGTAATTAGAAATGGTAAAGAGCAAAAAATACCTGTTTCAAATTTAACAATTGGCGATATTGTTATATTATCAGCTGGGAGTTTAGTTCCTGCAGATTTACGCGTTCTTGAAGCAAAAGATTTATATGTAAGTCAATCATCTTTAACCGGAGAATCTGATTCGATAAAAAAAGTTGTTGATACTAACTTATCTGAAATACAATTTTTTAGTATTTCAGATTTAGATAATATTTGCTTTATGGGAACAAATGTTATTAGCGGTTCAGCAAAATGTGCTGTAATTAAAGTTGGAGATAATACCTATTTGGGGCAAATTAATAAAGAAATACCCGAAACAAAACCAAAATCTAATTTTCAAATTGGAATAGAAGGAATAAGTAAATTATTAATTCGTTTCATGCTTGTTTTAGTTCCCATTGTTTTTTTGCTAAATATTGCAAAACATAGCACTTTAATTGCCTTTACATTTTCTGTTGCTGTTGCAATTTGTATTACACCTCTTCTACTTCCGGTTATTCTTTCCTCAAGTCTTTCACGAGGTGCAATTAAAATGGCTAAGAAGAAAACCATTGTCAAAAAGTTAGATTCTATTCAAAATTTCGGTGCAATGAATATTTTATGTACTGATAAAACTGGTACTTTAACAGAAAATAAAATTGTTCTTGAAAAATATTTAGATGTTAACGGTAATGAGGATTTACGTGTTTTAAAACACGCTTTTTTGAATTCATATTTTCAAACTGGTCTTAAGGGAAGTATCGATGAGGCTGTTATTGCAAGAGGAATTACAAACGGTATGGAAAGTTTTAAAACAAAATATTTCATTGTTGATGAAATTCCATTTGATTTTTCAAGAAGACGTTTATCCGTTATTGTTTCTGATGGTTTTAAAAAACAATTAATTACAAAAGGTGCCGTTGAAGAAATCCTTGATATTTGTACACTCGTTGATTTTAATGGTCAAGTTTCACCTATTACTTCATCTATAAAACAAAACATTAAAAAAATCGCAAAAAATTTAAACTCTCAAGGTCTTAGAGTTATTGCAGTAGCCCAAAAAAATGATATTAATTTTACACGCAATTTTAGTATTGCTGATGAAAACAACATGGTTCTAATGGGTTTTATTGGATTTTTGGATCCTCCAAAAAAAAGTGCAAAATCTGCAATTGAAAATTTAAATAATTCTGGAATTCGCGTAATTGTTTTAACTGGAGATAACTTAGAAGTAACAAAATGTATTTGTGAAAAAGTTGGAATTAATTCAAAAAAAATAATTGACGGAAAACAAATTGAAAAAATGTCTGATTTAGCAATTACACGTATTTTGCGTAAAACTAATATTTTTGTTAAGCTTTCTCCAATACAAAAAGCAAGAATTGTAAGGCTTTTAAAAGAGGATGGTAACACTGTTGGATATATTGGTGATGGAATTAATGATGCTCCTTCCATAATAGATTCTGATGTTGGAATTTCTGTTGATACAGCTGTTGATATTGCCAAAGAATCTGCAGATATAATTTTACTTGAAAAAGATTTACACGTTTTACTTGATGGTGTGCGAGAAGGAAGAAAAACTTTTGGTAATTTAATGAAATATATTAAAATGTCTACAAGTTTTAATTTTGGAGAAGTTGTTTCAGTAATAATTGCAAGTGTTGCATTACCTTTTCTGCCAGAAACACCAATTCAACTTCTTGTAGAAGGATTGCTTTACGATTTTGGCCAGCTTACACTTCCATTTGATAATGTTGATGAAGAATATTTAGAAACCCCTAAACAATTTGATTCTAGCAGTTTAAAACACTTTATGTTTTTTATGGGTTCTTTAAGCTCAATTTTTGATTTAATTGTATTTGCATTTTTATGGTTCGCATTTAATTTACGAGATGCTGCAACCTTTCAAACAATTTGGTTTAGTTATAGCATTGTTTCAAACTTGCTTGGAATGCATATAATACGAACAGCAAAGCTACCTTTTATTCAAAGTAATGCAAAAAGTATTGTGTATTTTTCATCTTTTCTATTAATGTTTATTGGAATTTTAGTTCCATTTACCTGGCTTGGAAAGTTTATAGGACTTGTTAGCTTTTCTTTAAAATATTTGAGTATAATTTTATTAGTACCAGTTTTATACTGTTTTGTAGCTCTAATTGCTAAAAAAATATATCTAAAATTATATAGAGAATGGATTTAGCCAAAAGATATAGTCTTTTGGCTAAAATATTAATCTAAAGTTGTACTTGTTCTTCCTGTTCCTACCACATCTTCTTGTAGAGATCGCCACGTATTGCATCCCACTATTCCATCTGCTGATAGGCCTCTTGAACGCTGGTAATTTCTTACTGCTTCTTCTGTTCTTGCTCCAAAGATTCCATCTAATCCTCCTGTTCTAAAACCTAACGTGTTTAAATCATCCTGTGCTATTAAAACATAGGTACTTATACTTCCTCTTCTTAAAACTGGATATCCTGCAATTCCACCACATGCAGCTCTACCAAATCTTTTATCAAAATGGACCCAGGTAGGGGTTAAATTTGCTGGTTCTACATAAGACCATACTCCTGAAGAATCTGCTAAATTTCTTAAAATATTTCTTTCTTCATTTGTTAATCTTTGAGCTACGTCAAAAGCTACCCCGGCATAGTGCTGAGATTGATTGCTATGCCCACCTTCCCATGGTCTTTTAAAAGCAAATCCTACCGGAATAGATCTACCATACAAATATCTTGTAGAATTCCAACTTTGCATTGCTCTTTTAGTTGTCCAAAGCGTAGGACTGTTACTTGAACCTCTAAATTCTCTTACTAATAAGCTTCTATTTGCATTATACGGCATTGCTTCATTTTCGCCCCTGTAATATGTTTCCATTCTATTTGTATCATTATTAAAAACTATAATTTTTGCCATAAAAAATCCTCCATAAAATATATTTGCTCTATATATTTTATGAAGGGTTAAGTGTTTTTGATAATTTTGGAAAATGGTGCGTGTCCCCATTTTTCAATTTTTCATAGTATGTTGGAATATACTAAAATGCTAATTAGAATTTGTGTGTGTCCACAATTTTTTATTTGCTTATTTATGTTAAGTATGATATAATTATTAGGTCGTTTGGTTCTGCCAACGAAAATTATATATGGAGGTAATTTGAGATGAAGGTCTCATTGTTTCGGAAAAATGGTCACATTTTGAGTGAAGTCATCAAATACGGAATCAACAATATGTCGTTCATATTCTTGAGTTCCGAAATTTGTGATTATTTTCAGAACACGTCCGATTTTTTTGAAAGGATTGGAAATTCTGTAAATTTCTCATGGGATTGTTCCAAGAATATTCCCTGCACCATCATCAGGTGTGAAAGAGTGTTACCCGGCTGGTTTATTGTAAAATCCATGGAAGTCGATTACGCTCTTTACTATGTAACTCCCGAAAGCCCTGAAGATTCTGTGTTCATTCAGTTCTTCTGACTCCAAAAAGGACGTCTTTATTGACGTCCTTTTTTCCATTTCTTTATTCAGTTCTTAATGCTATAACTGGATCTTTCTTTGATGCTGCTTTAGCTGGTATAAGTCCTCCAATTAAAGTTAATATTATACTTAAAATTATAAGTGCTGTAATGTTTGTTATATTTAAGCTTGCATTTAATGGAATGTTTCCTGTAAATGCATGTAATACTTTATTTATTACAGGGATAGCAAGAAGTGCTGTTCCTATTCCAAATAATCCTGAAAGTAATCCTATTATAAATGTTTCTGCATTAAATATTGATGAAATATTTCGTTTTGATGCACCAATTGCTCTTAATATTCCTATTTCTTTTGTTCTTTCATATACTGATATATATGTTATAATTCCAATCATTATTGAAGAAACAACAAGTGAAATTGAAACAAATGCTATTAGAACGTATGTTACTGCATTTACAATTGTTTTAACTGATCCCATAAGTATTCCTGTTGTATCTGTATAATTAATTTCTTTATCTTCTTCTCCTCTTGATTTTACTTCTTCATTATATGAATCTATAAAATTCATAAAATGTTCTTTTCCATCAAAGCTGTTAAAATAGAATGAAATATATGTTGGTTCTTCTTTGTCTTGATATCCTAATGCAATTAGGTTTGTTTTTGCATTAACTTCTTTTTTATTCATCATTGCAGTTATTATTCTTGTTATCTCGTCTTCAGTCATTTTTAATTTAAACGAACTTGCAATTTTATTTTGGTCAACATTAAATGCTGATGCAAAACTATTTGACATATTGCTTATAATTTCTCCAACTGCACCTAAAATTGCTTTTTTCATAGCTGTTTCAGTCATTACTTTTGCCATTGTTTCAGCTGTTTGTTCAATTGCTACATTGTTTGTGTAACCCATAATAACTTGAGAAACAATATCTGGATATACAAATGCAGTAGGGTTACTTGGATCTACTGTAAGTGATTGATCAATTGCATAATATGAGCTTATATATACCTGCATTAAACTCTTTAATAATCCTGAATAAGTTGTAATATATGTTTCTTTTGGAATAACATATTCGTTTTCCATTGCTTGCATTAAGTTTATTGCATCTTCTCTTTGCATGTATGTTGATACTAAATTATCTATTTCATTTATACTTACAGTTCCTGTTATACTGTTAAATAGTCCATTTGCTAAGGTATTTAAATTGTTTTTAAATAAATTTTTTGCTGGTGTTATATCCGTTGTTATTGAGTTTGAAATATCAGCCATATATCCTGCTGTTTGGTTTTGCATAGCTTGTTGGTCTATGTTTATATTAAATGCACTCTGAAGTTTATTACTATCAATACTAATTAAATCTGACATATTTAGGCTAATACCTTTGTTTTTGCTATCAAATCTTTTCCCTGAAATTACATCTACTTCTTGATTTTCTAATTGTTTTTTAACAATTTCTGTATCTGCTGAATACTCAATTATATGTTCTATTAATTCTGGTCTATATGAAACTCCTGGATTTAATGCCATTGTTGTAACTCCTTCTTTAGGTGTTACAATACCAACTATTTTAAGTTGTAAAGCATCGTTATATAAATTTTCCATGTAGTCTTTATCATTTGACATATCTTCATATATATCATATTTTTTGTTGTATTTATATGAATCTGTTGGTAGAATTAGCTTTAATTCAATATTCATTAAATCTTCATAAGATATTGTAAGTGGTTCATTGTTAATTTCTACTTTTTCACCGCTCATTATGTTTTCAACTATTTTATTTAATTCGTCTGTATCTCTTAATCCTAGCGAATATGCAAGTAAATCAGACATTTTATTTGGTTCTGAAAGTACAAGTATCATTTCGTTATATTCTTTTGGCCATCTTCCCGCTAACACATCATATGAACTATTTAATTTATTTTCATCGTCTATCATCTGTGTGTATATTGATGTCATAGAGCTCATCATACTTGAGCTAAAAAAAGAAGAGAATAAATTACTTGGATTTAATTTTACTATTTCTCCTGTTGCATCTTTAGAATATATTATTGGATCTATACTATATGAATATTTTATATTAGATATATCGCTACTAACTTTGCTATAATTTTGTTCTAAATATTTTTTGAAACTTTTTAAGTCGTTTGTATTAATACTTCCTAGCATTTTTGTCATATACTGTTCTTCTTTAACAACTCCAGAATTGTCGTTCTCTTCATCTCCTGAAGTCATTGATAATAACATTGATGTCATATCTGTTGACTCTTGCATAACTGTAAGAGGATATGATGTTAACGTATCTTCTTGAATAGTATCTATATAGTTTTGAAATCCATTTGAAACTGCCTGAATAAGTGCAATTCCTATTATTCCAATTGATCCCGCAAATGCAACTAAAATTGTTCTTCCCTTTTTTGTTAATAAATTGTTTAAACTTAATCTAAATGCTGTAAAGAATTTCATTGAAGTTTTGCCAATTCCTGCATCATCTTTTATTTTCTGTTTCTCATCTTTTTCTATTGGTTTTGAATCCTCTGTAATTGTTCCATCAAGAATTCTTATTATTCTACTTGAATACTTTTCTGCAAGTTCTGGGTTATGTGTAACCATTATTATAAGTTTATCTTTTGATATCTTTTTAAGAATATCCATTACCTGTATACTTGTTTTTGTATCCAACGCACCTGTTGGCTCATCAGCCAATATTATATCTGGATTGTTAACCAAAGCTCTTGCAATTGCAACTCTTTGCATCTGTCCTCCTGATAATTGATTTGGTCTTTTATAAATTTGGTCTTTTAATCCAACATCTTCTAATGCTTTTATAGCTCTTGCTTTTCTTTCACTTTTTGAAACTCCTCCAATTGTTAGTGCAAGTTCGACATTTGCAAGAACCGTTTGATGGCTTATTAAGTTATAACTTTGGAATACAAATCCTATTTTATAATTTCTATATGCATCCCAATCTTTATCTTTAAATTTTTTTGTTGATTTTCCATTAATTATTAAGTCTCCACTTGTGTATCTATCTAATCCACCTATAATATTTAATAAAGTGGTTTTGCCACATCCGCTTTGCCCTAAAATTGAAACAAATTCTGATTCTCTAAATTTAATACTTATGCCCTTTAGTGCCTCAACTTTTTCATCGGCAGTTTCATACGTTTTTTTAATGTTTTTTAATTCAAGCATCTAGTCTTTCCCCTTTCATACGTATCATTTTATTTTCTATTTTTAGATAATATTACATCATTACATTTTATCATATATTTTTAAAAATAACAATTGCTTTTATTCATTTTTAATTTAAAAGCACAACCGAGTATTGGTTGTGCTTTTTCTTAAATTTCTTCATATTCATCAATATTTAATTCGCCCTCAAAATTTCTGTCTGTTAGTTCTTCGTCTATTGTGTATTTTCCGTTTTTATATCGTAATATGAATCCTTCACTTACTACTTTTTTTATTTCTTCAGGTAAATCTGTTGCTTCAAAAACTTTATCACTTTTAAATTTTGTTAAATATACTTTTTCTGGGTTACCTGATAATACATAATATAATCCTTCTTCTTGCATATTTTATCTCCTTTATTTTGATAACTCACTATTTCCATTTGAATAATCTATTATTATTCCTGGTTGATTATTGTATACATATACATTAAAGCAAACTCCAGCTCCATCATCCTCAACTGATTTTGCTTCCATTTGAACACCACTTGCTACTAAATTTTCTCCTTCAAAAATTGGTGTTACCCTATAAAGTACATGATTGTTTGTATTTTTAACATAATCTGCTACAATGTTTTCAAATGGTAACATTCCATCAACATTTAAATATCTTGTTCCTGTAATTAAATTTTGAGCATTTGCATTCTCTGCTGTTAATTGATATCCAATTAAATGGCATCTATTGTATAAATATTTTCCATCAACATTATCATATTTTGCTGTTTGCCATCCTGATGGCTTTACTGAACTTATATTACCTCTAGTTTCTGTTGGCATTGTTTCTTTTCCAACATTTGCAAATGCTGCTCCACATCTTCCTAAATAATCAAGCTCGCTATAGCTTTCATACCCAGGTTCTTTATAATCCGCTTTCACAAAGTCTGGAATATTATCATTTAATACAACATATGGCTCATTTGTAAATTCTGGTACGGTGCTTAAGTCAAAAGATGTTGTGTATGAGATAACATTTCCATTTACTAAATTATCTGTTGCTTCTGGAAGATCCATTCCATAATAGCTTGCTATTCCAGCTAAAATTGTTAGGATAATAAATACAACAATTTTTCCAAAATTATCATTTTTTTTCTTACTCATAAATACCCCCACTTCATTTTTTGAATTATATCATATTTTTAATTTTGTGAAGATATTTTTTAAAAATTTTTAATATTTTGCATTTACAATTTTATCTTTATAAATTACTTTGCCAAATCTATATGAATTTATTGCCTTTTGAAGTTCTACTATTATCAGTGGCAATATTGAAATTATACAAGAGCAAATCCATTGTTTTGCATTTAATGGCACAGCTCCAAATATATTTGCTATTTTAGGTGTAATAATTACAACTGTTTGTAATATCATTCCTATAATTACTGCACCTATTAGATAAGTATTGCTTAAAAATCCAATCTTAAATATTGATTCTTCACTTCTTACATTAAAGCTATGTACTAATTCCAGCGTACTTAATGTAAAAAATGCCATTGTTCTGCCTACTTCTAGGCCATATAATCTATTTCCTAAGCTAAATGCAAATAGCGTTAATGCTCCTATCATAGCGCCTTCTATTAAAATTTTGCCCCACATTCCACCTGCAAATATACTTTCATTTGCCTTTTTAGGCTTTCTGTTCATTATATCTTCTTCCATTGGCTCTAGCCCAAG
>JAZQOX010000012.1:0-7390 GCA_045628105.1 Clostridia bacterium
TATTAGGATTTATTTTAAGTATGATATTACCTCGTATATATACACCACTTGGAGTTATTGCAGTTCTAGTTGGTTTAGTTTATGCAGTAATTTCATTAACAAAATCATTTAGAGAAATAATTAATGTAACAGATTCTGATAAATACGTAATAGTTTCAACAATAGTAATGGCTATTGTAATTGCAGTATTAGTATTAGTAGCTAATAACTATTTAAAAAATTTAATAAACATATTTTAAATTTTAAATATAATGAAAAAATATCTTCAAGTTATGCTTGAAGATATTTTTTTTATGGTATAATAAAAGACAATAATGTGAATATAAATGTACAAGGTGAATTTAATGAAGAAAAATAAGTTTTTAAAAATATTTATTATACTATTAATTATATTAAGTATTGGAATATCTAGCTTTGCATATGATGAAGATCCGGATGAATGGAATTATATATGGCTTGATGAAGCGATAGAAGAATCAAAAAATAATAATGAGCCTAATATCCTAGCAAGATACGCAGTTGTTTACGATAGAGCGTCACGGTACAGTAATATGGGGAAAAGATGAGAATAAAGAAGTACCTATGGCAAGTACTACGAAAATAATGACTGCAATTGTTCTATTAGAAACAATAGGAAATGATAGATTAAATGAAGAAGTAATAGTTTCAAAAGAAGCGGCAAATACACCAGGTTCAAGAGTAGGACTAAGAACAGGCGATAGAATAACATATAATGATTTATTACATGGATTAATGATTTGTTCTGGAAATGATGCAGCTGTTCAAATTGCTATAAGCATATCAGGAAGTGTTTCGAACTTTGCAGAACTTATGAATAAAAAAGCATTAGAACTTGGTTTAGAACATACCCATTTTGTTACACCACATGGATTAGATGAAAATGGACATTATACAACAGCATTAGAACTTGCAAAAATGGCTGATTATGCTTTGAAAATTCCAAAATTTGCACAAGTAGTAAATACAAAAGAATACAATGTAAACATAAATGGAGAGCAAAAAAGAATTTCAAATACAAATGAATTACTTGGATATTTGGAAGGCGTTAATGGATGTAAAACCGGTTATACAAGTAAAGCTGGAAGATGCTTGGTTACATCAGCAAACAGAAATGATTTTAATATTATAACAGTTGTTTTAGGAGCAGATACAAGAAAAATAAGAACACAAGATTCAATAAAATTAATTGAATATACATATAAAAATTATAAGCTAGTTAACATCAAAGAAATGCTAGATAATGAGTACGAAACCTGGTGTAAAATAAATGGGAAGAGAATAAATATATATAAGGGTACAAAAAAGTCGCCAAATACATATTTAGATACATTTAAATATACAATGTACCCTATAAAACAAAACGATAATATAAATTTTGAAACGGTTGAAAATTTAAAATATGAGGCACCACTTGAGGTAAACACAGAAATAGGAAAAATAAAAATAAAAAATAATAACGAAGTTATTGATGAAGTATCAATAAAAAGTGCAGAAACAATAAATAAAAAAGGCATAGTTTATTATATATTTGAAATAATAACATTATTAAAAGAGATAATTTAAAAATTTAAGAAGAATAATTTCTCATAAATAAAAATTTATACCATTTTCAAAAAAATAATGATTTTTACAAAAAAATATATTATAATATGAAAAGAAAAATAAAGTAGGAGGAAATATCTATGAGTTGTAACTGTAATTGTGGTTCAGACCATATAGATGAAAAAACTAAAGAAATTTTATCTAAATATAGCAAAGATAAAAGCAATTTAATTCAAGTACTTAACGAAGTTCAAGAAACATTTGGATATGTGCCAAAAGATGCACAACTTGCAATCTCAGAATATTTGGGATTAACAATGGCGGAAGTTTATAGCGTTGTTACATTTTATTCTAGATTTACATTGAAACCAAGAGGAAAATATAATATATCAGTATGCTTAGGAACAGCATGTTTTGTAAAGGGATCAGAAAAAATTTTAGATAGAGCAAAAGAAAGATTAAAAATAGAAATTGGAGATACAACTCCAGATGGAAAATTTTCATTAGTTGAAACAAGATGTGTTGGTGCATGTGGACTAGCTCCAGTATTTATGGTTAATGATGAAGTTTATGGAAAAGCAACACCAGAAATGTTTGATAAAGTATTAGACGAATACATGAATAAATAATGTAGGGGTCGCCGTCCTCGGCGACCCAATGAAAAAACATACAAATAGAAAGGAAGAAAAATATGAAAACATTAGAAGAAATACACAATATTAGAGAATCAAAAAGAGCTGAATTAGATTTAAGAGTAAACCTAAATGCAGACACACATGAAAAACATATTTTAGTATGTCGTGGTACCGGATGTACATCATCTCATTCACAACAAATAATAGAAAATTTTAGAAAAATTATTGAAGAAAAACATATTGAAAATGTTAAAGTAATTCAAACAGGATGTTTTGGATTATGTGCAAAAGGACCAATTGTAATAATTAGACCAGAGGATATTTTCTATGCACATGTAACTCCAGAAGACTGTGAAGAAATCATTAACACACATATAATAGAAGGCAAGCCAGTAGAAAGACTACTTTGCAAAGACATTGACGAAACAGTTGTAAAACAACTTGATGAATTAACATTCTATAAAAAACAAAAGAGAATAGCGCTAAAAAACTGTGGAATAATAAACCCAGAAGACATTGATGAGTACATAGCATTTGATGGATATAAAGCATTAGAAAAAGTACTATTAGAAATGTCACCAGAAGAGGTTATAAAAGAAGTTTTAGATTCAGGACTACGTGGTAGAGGTGGTGCTGGATTCCCAACAGGTAAGAAGTGGGAATTTACAAGAATGGCAAAGGGAGACCAAAAATACGTTGTATGTAACGCAGACGAGGGAGATCCTGGGGCATTCATGGATAGAAGTATTTTAGAGGGAGACCCACACTGTGTTGTAGAAGCTATGATGATTGCAGGATATGCAATAGGAGCAAATAAAGGATATATCTATGTAAGAGCAGAATATCCAATAGCAGTACACAGATTTCAAATTGCGATAGATCAAGCAAAAGAATATGGAATATTAGGAAAGAACATATTTGGAACAGATTTTGAATTTGATTTAGAGATAAGATTAGGAGCAGGGGCATTCGTATGTGGCGAAGAAACAGCATTATTAGAATCAATAGAAGGAAAATCTGATAGACCAAGATTAAAGCCACCATTTCCAGCAAATTCAGGATTATGGATGAAACCAACCCTTATAAATAATGTCGAAAGTTATGCAAACATCACAAAAATAATTTTAAATGGAAGTAAGTGGTATTCAAGCATAGGAACAGAAACTTCAAAGGGAACAAAAGTATTTGCTCTTGGAGGAAATGTTGTAAATGTTGGATTAGTTGAAGTACCAATGGGAACAACACTAAGAGAAATTGTATTTGATATAGGTGGAGGAATTCCAAATGGTAGAAAATTTAAAGCAGCACAAACAGGAGGACCATCAGGAGGATGTATTCCAGAAGAACACCTAGATACACCAATAGATTATGAATCATTAGGACAGATTGGATCTATGATGGGATCAGGTGGATTAATAGTAATGGATGATTCAAAATGCATGGTAAATCTTGCAAAATTCTATTTAGGATTTACAGTTGATGAATCATGCGGAAAATGTACACCATGTAGAGTAGGAACAAAAAGAATGCTAGAAATATTAGAAAGAATCACAGCAGGAAAAGGCGAAGATGGAGATATAGAAAAACTAGAACAATTAGCACAAACAATAAAAAGAACTTCAGTATGTGGTTTGGGTCAAACTGCTCCAAACCCAGTATTAAGTACATTACATTACTTTAGAAATGAATACGAGGAACACATAAAGAATAAAAATTGTCCAGCAGGGGAATGTAAGGCATTAAAGAAAATGCAGATAAATTCTGAAAAATGTAAAAAATGCGGACTATGTGTAAAAAATTGCCCAGTAGGAGCAATTGAAGGTTCAAGAGAAGAAGGATTCAAAATTAATACAGAAAAATGTATTAAATGCGGATTGTGTCAAAAAAATTGCCACTTCCAAGCAATATAGTTTTTATAAAAATAGGAGGATTAAAATGGCAGAAATGATAAAATTAACCATAGACGGTAAAGAAGTAGAAGTAGAAAAAGGAACTACCGTATTACAAGCAGCAAGAAAAGCAAACATAGATATTCCAACACTTTGCTTCTTAAAAGAAATAAATGCAGCAGGAGATTGCAGAATGTGTATTGTTGAAATAGAAGGACGTAGAGGATTTGTTCCATCATGCATAACACAAGCAGAAGATGGAATGAAAGTTAAAACAGATACACCAGAGTTAAACGAATCTAGAAGAATAATGCTAGACTTAATACTTTCAACACACAATAGAGATTGTTTAACATGTGTAAGAAATGGAAATTGTGAATTACAAGCCCTTGCAGAAAAATTTGGAGTTACAGATATTGAATATGAAGGACAAAAAATAAATAATACAGTAGATGAAATTTCACCATCAATTGTAAGAGATAATAGTAAATGTATAATGTGCAAAAGATGTGTTGCAGCATGTAAGAATGTACAAAAAGTATGTGCAATAGATGTAGCAGGAAGAGGATTTGAATCTAGAATAGCAGCAGAAAATGATGAAAGTTTAAATAATGTAAATTGTACATTTTGCGGACAGTGTATAGAGGCGTGTCCAGTAGGAGCACTAAAAGAAAAAGATGATACAAAAACAGTATGGAGAAAAATAAGAGACAAAGAAACATTTGTAGTAGTACAAACAGCTCCAGCAGTTAGAGCAGCATTAGGAGAAGAATTTGGAATGCCAATAGGCACAAACGTTACAGGCAAAATGGTAACAGCATTAAAAAGAATAGGATTTGATAAAGTATTTGATACAGATACAGGTGCAGATTTAACAATAATGGAAGAATCAAACGAGTTGATTGAAAGAATTCAAAATGGAGGAACACTTCCATTAATTACATCATGTAGCCCAGGATGGATAAGATATATAGAAATGAATTATCCAGAACTACTTGGAAATTTATCTACATGTAAATCACCACATCAAATGTTTGGAGCAATTTTAAAAACATACTATGCTGAAAAAGAACAAATAGATCCAAAGAAAATGTTTGTAGTATCAGTAATGCCATGTATAGCAAAGAAATTTGAAAGAACAAGAGAAGAAATGGTAAATAATGAGCTAGAAAATGTAGATGCAGTTATAACAACACGTGAACTTGCAAGAATGATAAAACAAGCCAACATAGATTTTAAAACATTAGAAGATTCAGAATTTGATGATCCAATGGGAGAAGCAACAGGAGCAGGAGCAATATTTGGAACAACAGGTGGAGTAATGGAAGCAGCATTAAGAACTGCTTATGAAACACTAACAGGAAATGAATTACCAAAACTTGAATTTGAAGAAGTTAGAGGAAAAGAAGGAATAAAGAAAGCAACAGTAAAAATAGGAGATAGTGAAGTAAAAGTAGCAGTAGCACATGGACTTTCAAATGCAAAAGAAATAATGGAAGAAATAAAAAATGGAACAGCAGACTATCAATTTGTAGAAATAATGGCATGTCCAGGAGGATGCATAATGGGTGGAGGACAACCAATAGTAAGCTCAAAAATAAGAAACGACATAGATGTAAGAGCAAAAAGAGCAGAATGTTTATACACGATAGACGAAAAAAGCACAATAAGAAAATCACATGAAAACCCAAGCATCAAAAAACTATACGAAGAATTCCTAGAAAAACCAGGAAGCCACAAAGCACACGAACTACTACACACACATTATCAAAAAAGAGAAAAATATCAAAACTAAAACCTGTCCCCAATTGAGAAAAAAATCCCAATTGGGGACGTAGTTAAATTGGGAAAAATTTCCCAATTTGTGCCAGGTTTACAAAAATCATAAAGATAAAAACAAAACATATAATTAAACCATGAAAAAATGTTTAATTATATGTTTTATTTTTATGTTTTTTTTATTTGGGTGTTTATTAAAACGGTATAAACAAGTATCAAAAATCTATTCAAACAAATGCAAAATCAGAAACATACGAAATCCTAGTTGATGTTGAAGAATCAAAATTATATTTATTTCAAGATAAAGAATTAATAAAAACATATATATGTTCTGGCGGAAAATGGTCAACTCCTTCACCAATTGGAACTTGGAAAATAGTAAACAAAGCAAAATGGGGAGAAGGATTTGGTGGAAGTTGGATGGGATTAAACGTTCCATGGGGAGATTTTGGAATACATGGAACACTATCACCAAATTCGTTAGGATGGGCAAGCTCACATGGGTGTATAAGAATGAAAAACGATGAAGTTGCAGAGCTTTATAAAATAATTCCAATAGGAACAAAAGTAACAATAGTAGATGGACCATATGGTCCATTTGGAAAAGGGCTTAGAGATTTAAAATCAGGAATGTATGGATCAGATGTACTAGAAATTCAAAAAAAATTAAAAGAATTAGGATTTTTTACTGGAACACCAAATGGAAAATTTGGACTTGTAACAGAAGAAGCGGTTCAAAAATATTGTAAAGCAAATGATTTATATGTAAGAAAAATAATAAATATAGACCTCCAAAAACATATGGGATTTGAAAATTTTGAGTAAAAATGTATTAGAATAGTGGGAAAAGTTGCAAAATGGTACATAATGTGGTAAAATAATAAACAGAGATGTTATGTTTACAAAAATGTAAAATATAAGGAGGAATTATAATGAATAATGAAAATGATACAATAATTGATATTGATTTACCAAGAGATGTTAAAAGAGCCATCAAAGGGATATCTGATAAATTTAAAAAAATGTTGTCAAACACAAAAGGAAAAAGAATAGCAGCACTTGAAAAGTCTATGCAAGAAATAAATGATAGATTAGGAAAATTAGAGGGACAAAAAAACAATCCTGAATTAATTGGGTTAATTAGAGAAATAAATAATAAATTAAGAGAGCCAAACAAAGATACAGAAACAATAAGTAAGTTAGTTAAAGAGTTAGGTGATAGGGTAACAGAATTGGAAAAAAGTAGAGAAGAACAACCAGCTGAAGAACAACCAGTTGAACAACCAGTTGAACAATCAGTTGAAGAAACACCAGCTGAACAAGTAGAAGAAACACCAGCAGAACCAGTAGAAGAACCAGAAGCACCAGCTGAACCAGTAGAAGAACCAGAAGCACCAGCTGAACCAGTAGAAGAACCACAAGCACCAGCAGAACCAGTAGAAGAACCAGAAGCACCAGCTGAACCAGTAGAAGAACCAGAAGCACCAGCTGAACCAGTAGAAGAACCAGAAGCACCAGCTGAAC
>JAZQOX010000013.1:0-16495 GCA_045628105.1 Clostridia bacterium
TTATTGGTTTTGGAATAGTATTAATAAGTTTAATAGTTCTATTAATTGTACGAAAAAATGAAAAAGGAAAGAAAATAATAATTTTATGTATTGGTATATTAACAGGTAGTATAATAACTTTAATAACATTATTATTTATGAACAAAATAAATACAATGAATATGCCTAATGATAGACAAAATATGAGAATGGAAGAGTTTCCTAATATGCAAATAAATGGACGGAAGACCTGAAAATGATAAATTTGAACCAAGTAATTTAAAGGAACAAAATGGAAACAAATAACATCATTAAAATTTTAGAATAAATAATTTTATAAAACTACTTGATTTATACAAAACATTATGTTAAATTATAACCATAGAATCAAATATAAAATACAATTATAAATTTAAGTTCGTTTTTTCGCACACGGAAGTGCCAAACGAGCCAAGAAAAAATCATACTAGAAATAGTATGATTTTAATTTTTTGGATAAGAAAAAATTAAAAAAAATTAAAAATAATCTCTTGACAGTTGAATGAATGTTCATATATAATATAAGAAAAGATGAATATTCATTCAAATTTTTTATAAGATAAAGTTGAACGAACACTCAATTAAACAAAAGAAAATAAGGAGGTAATAAATGTCTAAGAATGAATTTATATGTGATTGTAGTGTAATACATCAAGATGTTGTTGAGAAAACATCAAAAAACATGCCAGATTCAGATACATTTAATAAACTTGCAGAGTTTTTTAAAATAATAGGTGATACAACAAGAACTAAAATTTTATTTGCTCTTGATCAAAATGAGATGTGTGTATGCGATATTGCAAATGTTTTAGGAATGAGCAAATCATCTATTTCTCATCAATTAGGAACCTTAAGAAGAAGTGGAATAGTAAAATGTAGAAAAGAAGGAAAAGAAGTATTTTATATGCTAGATGATGAACATGTTAAAAAAGTTTTTGAAGTAGGAACAGAACATATAGAACATAGAAAATAAAATGGAGGTATAGATATGAAAAGTAAATTTAAAATAGAAGGAATTGATTGTGCAAATTGTGCTGCAGAATTAGAAGAAAAAATAAATAAAATAGATGGAATTGAAAATGTGAATTTAAACTTTTTCACACAAAAAATGGAATTAGAATATGATGAAACAAGAAAAGAAGAAATAATGAAAAATTTAAAGAAAGTTATTAAAAAGGAAGAACCAGATGTAGAAATAGAAGAAATCTAGGAGGATACAAAAGTGAAGAAAAAAGGGGAAAAAATAATTATTGCACTAGTGCTATTTATAGTTGCGCTTGTTGTGAAATTTAATAATGAATGGATAAATAATGTACTTTACTTAATTGCATATGCAATTGTTGGAATTGAAATTGTAAAAAAAGCAATTAGGAACATTAAAAGAGGAAAAGTGTTTGATGAGAATTTTTTAATGTCTGTTGCAACAATAGGAGCGTTTGCTATTGGCGAGCTTCCTGAAGGTGTTGCAGTAATGCTTTTCTACCAAATAGGGGAACTATTCCAAAGTTATGCAGTTGATAAGTCTAGAAAATCAATTTCTAGTTTGATGGATATTAGACCAGATTATGCAAATATTGAAATTAACGGAGAAATAAAAAAAGCAGATCCAGAAGATGCAAAAATAGGGCAAGTAATTGTTGTAAAACCAGGAGAAAAAATACCTTTAGATGGAGTTATTAAAGAAGGAAAATCAAGCATCGATACAAAAGCTTTAACAGGAGAAACTTTGCCTAGAAATGTTAAAGAAGGAGACGAAGTATTAAGTGGATGTATTAATTTGAATGGTGTTCTAAAAATCACAGTTGCAAAAGAATACGGTGAATCTACGGTAAGTAAAATATTAGATTTGGTTGAAAATGCAAGTAGTAAAAAATCAAAATCTGAAAAATTTATAACAAAATTTGCAAAATATTATACACCAGCAGTAGTTATAATTGCAATTGTTCTAGCAATTGTACCACCTCTTATTATTAAGTCAGCAAATTTCTCAGATTGGATATATAGAGCTTTATCATTTTTAGTAGTTTCTTGTCCTTGTGCATTAGTTATTTCAATACCACTTAGCTTTTTTGGTGGAATTGGAGGAGCATCTAAAAAAGGAATTTTAGTTAAAGGAAGCAACTATTTGGAGGCTATTTCAAACACAGAAATAATAGTATTTGATAAAACAGGAACGTTAACTGAAGGAGTTTTTGAAGTTCAAGAAATTAAATCAATTAATATAACAGAAGATGAATTAATAAAAATTACGGCATATGCTGAAAACTATTCAAATCATCCAATTGCAGCCTCAATAAAAAAAACATATGGAAAAGATATAGATGAAAAGAAAATTGTTAAAACTCAGGAATTGGCAGGGCTCGGAATTGAAGCTGAAATTGGTGAAAAAACTGTATTTGTTGGAAATGAAAAATTAATGAATGAAAAACAAATTCCATTTACAAAATATAACGGTAGTGGAACAGTAACATATGTTGCTGTTGATGGAAGATATGAAGGATATATAGTAATAGCGGATAAAATAAAAGAGGATTCAAGCAGAACAATTGAACTGCTAAAGAAATTTAACATTAAACAAACAATCATGTTAACCGGAGACAAAAAAGAAATTGGAGAAAGTGTAGCAAATAAATTAGGATTAGACAAAGCATATACGGAATTATTACCTAATGGAAAAGTAAAAAAAGTTGAAGAGTTATTAAAAGAAAAAAGTCCAAAAGGTAAATTGATATTTGTAGGTGATGGAATTAATGATGCTCCAGTTTTAGCACTTTCAGATATTGGTGTTGCAATGGGCGCATTGGGTTCAGATGCTGCAATAGAAGCTGCAGATGTTGTACTTATGACAGATGAACCATCAAAAATAGTAGATGCAATTCATATATCAAAGAAAACAATGAAAATTGTAAAAGAAAACATAATATTTGCAATATTTATAAAAATACTGGTTCTTGTTTTAAGTGCATTAGGAATCGCAACAATGTGGGAAGCAGTATTTGCTGATGTTGGAGTTTCCATAATAGCAGTAATTAACGCCTTACGAGCATTAAATGTAAAAAAATAAATAGAGATAAGAGCAACATAATACAGTTGCTCTTTTTTGTGGATACAATATTTAAAAATGTAAAAAACTTGTCGAAATTTAACATATTTTATTTTTTTTATGGTATAATATCATGTACGCTTAAAAAAATAAATAATAAGGATGATGAAAAAATGAAAGAAATTATACATGTTGGAATAGATGTAGGATCTACAACAGTTAAAATAGTCGTAATGGATGGAAATTTAGAAGTTCTATATACAACATACAGAAGACATTTTTCAGATACAAAAAATACAGTATGCGATTGCTTAGAAGAACTAACTGGAAAATTTGAAGATTATGATATGACAATTGCATTGACAGGATCGGGAGCACTTGCGGTATCTGAATTTTTGGATTTACCATTTATACAAGAAGTTGTTGCTTGTAAAAGAACAGTTGAAAAATACATACCACAAACAGATGTAGTAATTGAACTTGGTGGAGAAGATGCTAAAATAATATATTTTGGAAAATCAATAGAACAAAGAATGAATGGAACATGCGCAGGTGGTACAGGAGCGTTCTTGGACCAAATGGCAACATTACTCAATACAACAACACCGGGATTAAATGAACTTGCTAAAAACTACAATACAATTTATCCAATTGCTTCAAGATGTGGAGTTTTTGCGAAAACAGATATTCAACCACTATTAAATGAAGGCGCTGCAAAAGAGGATATTTCAGCTTCAATATTTCAAGCAGTTGTAAATCAAACAATAAGTGGTTTAGCATGTGGAAGACCTATTAGAGGTAAAGTTGCTTTTTTAGGTGGACCATTAAGCTATTTATCAGAACTTAGAAAAAGATTTATAGAGACATTAGAATTAACAAATGATGAAATAATAGTACCGGAAGATGCACACTTATTGGTTGCAAAAGGTGCATGCCTAGATTCAATAAATTATAATGTTGTATCAACAGAAAAATTAAAGGGAAAAATATCACTTTTAAAGAACTATCACGATACAGCATCAAATTCTTTAAAACCATTATTTACAATAGAAACAGAATACGAAGAATTTAAAAACAGACATTCAAAGCATACAGTACCTAAAAAGGACTTATCAAACTATGAGGGAGATTGTTTCTTAGGAATAGATGCTGGTTCAACAACAAGTAAATTGGTTCTTATTGACAAAGAGGCAAACTTACTATATTCATCATATAAAAATAATGAAGGAAAGCCATTACAAACCGTTATTGCAATGCTTAAAGAACTATATAGTCAATTACCAAAAAAAGCGGTTATTAGATATGCAGGCTCAACTGGATATGGCGAAAAATTAATGCAAACAGCATTAAATCTTGAAATAGGTGAAATTGAAACAATTGCTCACTACACAGCTGCAAAAAAATTTATGCCTAATGCTACAAGCATCGTAGATATTGGTGGACAAGATATGAAATACATAAAAATTAAAAATGGTGCAGTTGATAATATAATGTTAAACGAAGCATGTTCATCTGGATGTGGATCATTTATAGAAACATTTGCAAAGAGTTTAAATTTAAGCATAGAAGAATTTGTTAAAGCTGCGATAGAATCTAATAAACCGGTTGATTTAGGTTCAAGATGTACAGTCTTTATGAATTCAAAAATTAAGCAAGCACAAAAAGAGGGCTATTCAGTTGGAGACATTTCAGCAGGACTTTCTTATTCTGTTATAAAAAATGCAATTCAAAAAGTTATGAAAATCAGGGATGTAGAAACATTAGGAGATTCAATTGTTGTACAAGGTGGAACATTCTATAATGATGCAGTACTTAGAGCTTTTGAATTAATAGTTGGAAAAGAAGTTATCAGACCAGATATTGCAGGACTTATGGGAGCATATGGAATAGCATTCCTTGCAAAAGACGAGTTTGAACTAAACAATGACAAGAACTATACATCAAAAGTTGCAAAGAATGAGGATTTAGACAAATTAAATGTAACTGTAGTACATACAAGATGCCATGGATGCGAAAATCATTGCTTACTTACAATCAATGAATTTTCAACAGGAAAAAGATTTATTACAGGTAATAGATGCGAAAGAGGAGCAGGAATAGAAAAAAGTAAAACACAAATTCCTAACCTATACAAATATAAATATCAAAGATTATTTGGTTATAAACCATTAGATGAAGATAAAGCACCTAGAGGAGTAATAGGAATACCAAGAGTCTTAAATATGTATGAAGATTATCCATTCTGGTTTACTTTACTTACAAACCTTGGATTTAGAGTTATTTTATCAGAAAAAAGTGATAGAAAAACATATGAAAAAGGAATGGAATCAATGCCATCTGAATCTGTATGTTACCCAGCAAAACTTAGCCATGGACATATAGTTAGCTTAATAAATCAAGGTATAAAAACAATATTTTATCCATGCATGATGTATTCAAGACAAGAAGATATGGAAGCAAATAACAAATATAATTGCCCAATAGTTGTTTCTTATTCTGAAGTATTGAAAAACAATGTAGAAGAACTTGCATCACAAGGAATAAAATTTATAAATCCTTTCTTACCATTTGATAAGAAAGCACTTGTAAAAAGATTAGCAGAGCTTGAAGAATTCAAGGAATACAATTTTACAAAACAAGAAATAAAAGAAGCTGTAGAAAAAGCAGAAGAAGAATATCAAAGATATAAAGAAGATGTAAGAAAAAAAGGCGAAGAAACATTAAAATATATAGAAGAGAATAATGTAAAAGGAATAGTACTTGCAGGAAGACCATATCACGTTGATCCAGAAATCAATCATGGTATAGACACTATGATAACATCACTTGGACTATGTGTATTATCAGAAGATAGTATTGCACATCTTTCAACAGTAAAAAGACCAATAAGAGTAGTTGATCAATGGGTATTCCATTCAAGATTATATAGGGCAGCAGATGTAGTTGGAAACAATAAAAATGTAGAGCTAGTTCAATTAAACTCTTTTGGATGTGGTGTAGATGCAGTTACAACAGATCAAGTTGAAGAAATTTTAGCAAGTTTTGGAAAAATGTATACACTTATAAAAATAGACGAGGTAAATAACTTAGGAGCTATAAGAATAAGAATACGTTCATTAATTGCTAGTATGAATAAGAGAAAGAACATTGAACCAAAATGTTCAGGAAAATATGAAATTGAAAAAGTATTATTTACAAAAGAAATGAAAAAAGATTACACAATACTTATTCCACAAATGGCACCAATACACTTTGAAATATTTGAGGAAGTATTAAAATCAGAAGGGTATAATGTAAAACTATTAAGAGAATGCACACCTCATACAGTTGAAACAGGACTTAAATATGTAAATAATGATGCATGTTATCCATCAATACTATCAATAGGACAATTAATAGAACAGGTTGAATCTGGAGAATATGATACAAACAAATTAGCATTAATGATGTCACAAACAGGAGGAGGGTGCAGAGCAACAAATTATATTGGATTTATTAGAAAAGCATTAAGAGATGCTGGATATCCAAATATACCTGTTATATCATTCAACTTTGTAGGACTTGAAAAGAACCCAGGATTTAAAATTACAATTCCTCTTGGGGTAAAACTTATAAAAGGTGCAATATATGGAGATTTACTACAAAAAATGCTTTATAAAAATAAAGCATATGAAGTAAACAAAGGTGAAACAGAAGAAGTATTCAATAAATGGATAAATAAGTGCAAAGAATTATCAGTACATTCTAGCATAAAAGAATTTAACAACAGTATTCAAGAAATAGTTAACGACTTTGAAAAAATCAAATTAGATACAAGTAAAGAAAAACCAAAAGTTGGAATAGTTGGAGAAATTCTAATAAAATATCATCCATTTGGAAATAATTACGTAAATGACTTATTAAATAAAGAAGGTGCAGAGGTTGTTATGCCTGACCTTATGGGATTTGTTAAATATGTAATTATGAATTCAATTGTTAAACAAAAACTATTGGGAACTTCAAAAAGAACAGCATATATTTATAAAATAGTATTAAAACTTGTAAACAGGATAGAAAAGAATTACAAAAAAGCATTAGAAAATTCTAACAAAAACTATTTACCACCTTGCAACATAGAAGAACTAGTTGAAATGGTTGAAGAAATTTTATCACCAGGAAATCAAACAGGAGAAGGATGGATATTAACGGCAGAAATGCTTGAATTTATGGGACATGGTATACAAAATATAGTTTGTTTACAACCATTTGCATGTTTACCAAATCACGTAGTTGGTAAAGGTGTAATTAAAACAATTAGAAATAAATACCCAGAAGCAAACATTGCACCAATTGATTATGATCCAGGTGCAAGTGAAGCAAATCAAGTAAATAGAATAAAGCTACTTATTACAATTGCAAAAGACAATATAAAATTAAAAGAAAAAGAGAAGAAAGCTGTGGAAGAGGAAAATAAAGAAGAAGAAACAGTAGGAGCAGTTTAGGGAAAATCCCTAAATTGCTTTTTTTATTAAAAAACATTGTAAAAGATTACATAATGTGATAAAATATTAACACTTGATGATTTAATCATCTGGTATAGCATTTCAATAAAATAATTTTTATGAAAGGAGTTTATCAATGGGAAAAGGCGAAAAAACCCGGTTTTATGCCGATGTCATGGCATTTCACCCTGAAGTCACAGGATCATGTTTGCTTGTTGTTGTTAAGTTCCCAAATGAAACAACATTAAAATTCATGGTCGATTGTGGGCTGTTCCAGGAAAAGGACTATTATCAGCTTAACGGTAAGATGTTCTGTAATCCAAATGAATTGGGTTTTGTGCTCGTAACTCATAACCATGTAGACCATACTGGTCGTTTGCCATTCCTTGTAAAAAAAGGTTTTAATAGGAATATCTATATGACCAGAGAAACTGCAAAACTTATTCCGTTGGCACTTGACGACAGCGTATCTGTTCTGGAAGACGTGGCAAAGAGAAATGGAGAAAGACCGTTATATGTTGAAAGTGATGTTCAGAAAACAATTAAGAACATTAAATCTTGCAACTATGACGAAGCAATCTACATTACACCGAATGTTAAAGCAACGTTCCTGAAAAATGGTCATCTTATCGGGGCAGCAAGTATTCTTGTTCAGATTTCTTACCCGGAATATGAAGATATTAATCTTCTGTTTACTGGTGACTATAACAACAAGAATATGTTCTTTGATGTTCCGGAAATTCCGGAATGGATAAGAAAACTCCCTATCACTGTAATTCAAGAGGCTACTTACGGAGACAAACGGACTGTTGACTTGCCTGCAAAGTGCTTTGAAGAAAATGTGGTAAAGGCAATTGCAAATGAAAAATCTGTCATTGTTCCCGTGTTCTCGCTTGGAAGAGCTCAAGAGATTTTGTATGTGCTCAAAACAATGCAGGAAAGCGGAAGAATGGCTAAGAACGTTCCTATCTATTTTGATGGAAAGCTTGCATTTAAGTATACAAACATATATCAAAGTGGAAATCTTGGGATAAAACCCGAAATGATGGAATTTTTGCCAGAAAACCTTGAGTATGTTGACTCTGAAAAAAGGCAGGAGCTACTTAGGGACTACGAACGCAAAATCATTGTTACTACTTCAGGCATGGGAAGCTATGGACCTGCTCAGACGTATATTCCCACATATGTAAAAAGAGAAAATGCTTTGATTCATTTTACGGGGTATACAACGGAGGGAACGTTAGGAAGCAAACTCAAAAATACATCCAAGGGTGATGTGGTTGACATTGGATGTCTCCTTGTTGTCAAAATAGCGGATGTAGAGTACACTTCAGAGTTTTCCGCACACGCAAAGGCTGATGAACTAATTGATTTCCTGAACAAATTCGAGGACATAAAGCTTGTTCTCGTGAACCACGGACAAAGCGAAACTAAGCACAAATTTGCTGATAGTGTTGTTCGAAACACCGATGCAAAATATGTAGGAATTCTCGGAGAGGGTTACCTCTTTAGAGTGAATCACTACGGTTTCGTCAAGTCTATGACAACCAAATTCATTTAACCAAATCCCGGCAGAAAATAAAATTTCTGCCGGGTTACTCTTTTTTATAAGAAAATTTGCAAAAGTATACATAATATGGTATAATATAAATGTATATATTTATAATTAATATTTTTACATTTGAGAGAGCCTCTAGCATTCGTGCTAGGGGCTCGTTTACTATGTATAAACAGAGATAAAAAAGCATCACATAGAAACCGAACAAATTTTCTAAAAAAGTATTGACAAAAAAATATTTAAGATATAAAATACACACGAACAGAAGTTCTAGGAGGTAGTAAAATGTTATCAACATTACATATAAAAAATATTGGAATTATAGATGATTTATCAATTAACTTTGATGATGGGTTTAATGTATTAACAGGAGAAACAGGAGCAGGAAAAACATTAATCATAGGTTCTTTAAATATTTTATCGGGAGGAAGATTCTCAAAGGAAATGATAAGAAAAGGAGAAGAATATTCTCTAGTTGAGGCAAGTATATTTTATCCAAATGATAAATTTTCAGAAGATGGCAACATTATAATTTCAAGAGAAATATATGCAAATGGAAGAAATACATGCAAAATAAATGGAAAATTTGTTACGGTATCAGAATTAAAAGAATATATGAGCAATATAATAGATATACACGGACAACATGATAACCAAAATTTATTAGATCCTACAAAGCATATTAATTACCTTGATGGATTTGCAGAAGACGAATTAAAAGATATTAAACTTCAATATCAAGAATATTATAAGCAATATAAAGATATAAAAAATAAATTAAAAAACAATTATGGAGATGAAACAGAAAAAATAAGAAAGCTTGACTTACTTAAATATCAAATTAACGAAATAAGCAAAGCAAACTTGAAAATAGGGGAAGAAGAAGAACTAGAAGAAAAACACAACATAATGATGAACAGTGAAAAATTAAAAGATAATTTAAGTATTATTGATGAAAACATAAATGGAAACGCAATTGAATATATATCAAATGCAATTAGATGCCTTGAAAAAATAGAAGACTTTGGAGAAATATATAAAGAAAAACTATCAGAACTTAAAAGTGCGTATTATGAATTACAAGAAACAGCAAGAGATTTATCAAGCTTAAAAGATGAAGCAAATTTTGATGAATATGAAAGAGACGAGGTTGAAAAACGATTAGATTTAATATTTTCTTTAAAAAGAAAATATGGAAATAATATTGAAGAAATATTAGCTTATGAGGAAAACTTAAATAAAGAACTTGAAGAAATTGAAAATTCGGATGAAATTAATAATAAATTAAAAATTGAATTAAAAGAAATTGAAAACAAAATGAAAGAATTATGCAAAAAAATGAACGACATTAGAAATAAATTTGGAATTACATTATCAAATTCAATTAATAAAGAATTACATGAACTAAACATGCCAAATGCAATTTTTAAAATTAATATTGATAATAAAAATAATTTTGAAACAAATGGAACAGATGAAGTTGAATTTTTAATTTGCACAAATGTTGGAGAAGAATTTAAAGAATTAAGTAAAATTGCATCTGGTGGAGAAATGTCTAGAATAATGCTTGCAATAAAAACAGTACTTGCAGATGTAGATGAAGTACCTGTGCTCGTATTTGATGAAATTGATACCGGAATAAGCGGAAAAGCAGCAAAAGCAGTTGGAGAAAAAATGAAATTAATATCTAAAAAGCACCAAACACTTTGTATAACACATTTAGCAACTATTGCTGCAAAGGGAAATAAAAATTATTACATATACAAAGAAGTAAAAGAAGACAAAACAAGAACCAACATTAGACAATTAAACGAAGAAGAGACAATACATGAAATTGCAAGAATTTCAAATGGTGATATAACTGATATTGCAATAGAAAATGCAAGAGAATTAAGAAATGCTGGATAGAATAGTATTTTATTCAAAATATTGATTTGAGCATAAAAATAGTATATTATATTGTATGGAGGAAAAATATGGATTTGACAAACGAAAATGTAATACATATTAAAAATAATGGAGTTCAATATATACAATTTAGAAAGCTTCTTGAATTTCAGGACGAAATAACCCACGCTTTTACAATTGGGTTAGAGAATGATTATAGAATGCCAAGATATGGGGAAAAAAATAATATACTAACTTTAGACGAAATAAGAAAAAACGAGAGAAGCTATAAAAAATTGTGTAATAGTTTAGAAATAAACTACAATAATATTGTAAAAACGAATCAGGTGCATGGTGATTTAGTAAATTGCATAGATAAAAAAATAAATTTTAATAAACCAGATTTTCATGAAGCTGAATATAAAAATACAGATGGATTAGTAACAAATAAAAGCAATTTAGCAATTTGTGCAACAAATGCAGACTGCATAGTGCTAATGTTTTATGATCCTAAAAAGAAGGTAATTGCAAATGTACATTCTGGTTGGAGAGGAACTATTCAAAAAATCGCCAAAAAAACAATAGAAAAAATGAAAGAAATTTATAATTGCAATCCAAAAGATATTATTTGTTGCGTAAGCCCAAGTATAAGACAGTGCCATTTTGAAGTAGATAAAGATGTTAAAGATATCTTTGAAAAGAGCTTTACAAACATTGATGATAAAATAATAAAAAAACAAGAAAAGTGGTTTATTGATACAGTTGAAATTAATAAAGCAATGTTAAAGGAAAGTGGTCTTAAAAATGAAAACATAATAGATTCAAAAATATGTACGGTATGCAATTCGCATCTTATCCATTCATATAGAGGAGCTAATAAACATAATGGCTTAGAGATGGGAATTATAGAATTAAAAAAGTAAGGAGAAGAAAATGATAAACGCAATAAAACATTTTATATTAATTACAAGGCATAAGTGGAAGGTACTTAGATTATGTGTTAAAGCTGGGATTCCATGGCAAGGAATTGTACATGACTTGTCAAAATATTCACCAGCTGAATTTTTTGAATCTGCAAAATTTTATTCTGGAACTCATAGCCCAATAAAAGAATCAAAAACAAAATATGGTTATTCCAAAGCTTGGCTTCATCATAAAGGGAGAAATAAGCACCACTATGAATACTGGTTTGATGGCAGTGCACCAGATAAGACACCGATTATACCATACAAATATGCAATTGAAATGGTATGCGATACATTAGCTGCTCGGCCAAACATATTTGGGTAAAAATTGGAAAAATAATAGTCAATTAGAGTATTGGCTTAGAACAAAAGACTTAACATATATAAATATTAATACTGCAAAATTTCTTGAAAATGTATATATAGAAGTAAGTGAAAATGGAATTGATAAAACGATAAATAGTAGAAACTTAAAGAGACTATTTAACCAATATTGTCAAAAAGGAGATACAAAAAATGAGCGAGATTAAAGAAGTTATTACAGAAAAAAATGTTGAAAAATATGTAAAAAAAATAGGAGAATGGATTAAAAATATTGTAGAAAATGCACATGCAAACGGAGTAGTACTTGGAATGAGCGGAGGTGTTGATTGTAGTACAGTTGCAAGACTATGTCAATATTCAAATATTAACGTACATTTAGTACTTATGCCATACGGAAAAAATATGGAAAATATTGGAAGCCACAAAGATGCCATGGATTTGATAGAAAGATTCAATTTTGAATTTCATGAATTTGATATTAAACCGGCAGTGGATTCTCTAAAAATAAACAAGGAAAATGATAATGTTGTACTTGCTCATTCAAATTTAAAACCTAGAATTAGAATGACATATTTATATGAGTATGCACAATTAAATAATTTATTGGTAATAGGTACAGGAAATTTATCAGAAAGAACAGTTGGATACTCTACCAAATGGGGAGATTCTGCAAGCGATTTAAATCCGCTTGGTGAAATCACTAAAAGAGAAGTATATGTTTTAGCTAAATATTTAGGGTTACCTGAACATATAATTAATAAAAAGCCATCAGCAGATTTATGGGAAGGACAAAGTGACGAAGCAGAAATGGGAATTACATATAATCAAATAGATGATTTTATACTAAAAAATACATCAGGAAATGAGGAGACAGACAACATAATTATAGGTAGAATTAACAGAAATATTCATAAAAATATTCCTATCCCTGTATTTCCTATGTTTGATAAATAAAAAAATTAACATAATCTGACAAAAAAACCAAAATTAGCTTTACAAATATACTAAAATGTAGTATAATTGGATTGTTGAGTAAAAATATAAGGAGGCATATGAGATATGCAAAATTTAAAATTAAAGCTAATTTCCATTATTGGAATATTTTTTATGGTATCTTGCTTGCTTGGGATATCAGTTAGCGCAGCAAATGATGAAATGGTAATAGTAAAACAAAATGAAAGTGAATATATAATTTATTTAAAGAATTATTTAGATGATGAATTCGAATTTGCTTTTTCAAATAATAAAGAAGAAGCAGTAGAAAATCTATCATTTATAAATTCAGCATTAGATGCAAACAGTGAAGACGCAAATAACATTGCTTATGTTGATGAAAACACTGTTTCTATTTTTGAGTCTACAGCATACATGTGGATTAAAAGAGGAGAAACAATTGAAGTATCTGCAAGAGAAATTAATATTAATGATAATATATCAAAAGATGCTTTAAAAAGTGTTGGAAACATTTCAAGAATGATGCCAATAAAATTAGAACAACAAGTTGTTGAAGATACTGTTACAGAAAATGGTTTAAAGAAAACTACAATAGTTGGTATTGTTAAAATTGAAAATGAATATTCAAATTTAAAATATCAATTAATAAAAAGACCAACAGAAGGAACAGATAACGAATTATTTGCATTAGCTGAAATAATTGAAAAAAATGACTTTACAGATGTTTATACAAAAGTAAAAGCTCATAAAGAATTTATAAGATTATGTGTTCAACAATTTGGTGAATTAAATGAAGCAGATTGGAAAAATGTTGAAAATAACATAGTATACCAACCACAAGACACACAAACAGGAGAACAATTTATTTTATGGTTAAAAGCAGATAACAATAATGATGTTCATTTCTTTACATCTTATAGAGAAGAAGATGAAAAATGGATAAAAGAAGAATTCAAACAAATTCTACCATATACATATGATAGCAACGTATATTTAATTGCATTTGTTATTGTTACAATTGCAGCAGTAGCATGCACAACAAGAATAGTTGTATTAAAGAAAAAAGAATTAAGGAAGTAAAAATGAAAAAGATTAGAATATATGAAATTATATTAGTGATTTTAATAATAGCTGCTATAGTTCTAGCGTATTTTAATTTAAGGAAGCATAATGAAGGTGTTAAAATTGAAAAAAGAACACAAGAAGTTCTTAAAGAAATAGCACAACAAGAAACAAGTTCAGGAGATATAGATATTATACAAGAAATCAATGCAGAAATGAATGGCTACCAAGTAGTTGGAATTGTTAAAATTCCAAAAATCAATATAGAATATCCTATCTTAGAAAAAACAAATAAAGAAAGTTTAAAACTTTCAATTACAATGTTTTGGGGAGATAGAATAAATCAAATAGGAAATGTTGTTTTAGCAGGACATAATAACTTAAATGACAAAATGTTTGGCAAACTAAATAAATTAGTAGAAGGCGACATAATTGAACTTACAGACAAACAAAGAGTTACAATACAATATAGCGTTTTCAAAATTTATAAGGTAGATCCAAATGATATAACATGCATTCCAGCAGAAGATGAAAATTCGCGAGAAGTTACATTAATAACTTGCACGAATGGAAATAAAGAAAGACTTGTTATAAAGGCAAGGGAAATAAAGAAATAGTGTTTAAAGGGAGGAAAAGAAGAAAATGTCTACAATTAAAAAAGTCATAATTGGTTTCATAGTTATACTTTTAATAGTGGCATCAGTAACAGGAATTGTAATGTTTTTAAAAAACAGTGACGATTCAGAAGCAGCTGAAAAAAACAATATTGCCAATATAGATGATTCCAATTTGTCAAACAAGAACAATGTAGAAAATAACACTACAGACGATAATAACACAACAGGAAATAACACAACAGGAAATAATACAACAGGAAACAACACAACAGGAAACAACGTTACAGAAGAAGAGGTTAGACAAAAAGTTATTGAAACAGTTGTAGTTAAGGACAAAAAAGTTCTTGAGGATTTAACTTTATCTTGGACAACAATTAAAATGTCTGCAATGGAAGTTGATATGGGAATATTTAAACCAAACTTAACTATAAACAAAGACATAGTTGAAGTAAACGAGGAAGAAATTACAGAAAATTCAAGAGTTAGAGCAGGAGATATAATTACATACGAAATTAAAGTTGGAAACACAGGCAACTACAAACTAAAAAATGTTGTTGTAACTGATTCTTTAGATGTATTTGGATACAAAACTGAAGTAGTTGAAGGTGTAGAAGAAAAAAACAGAGAATTTATTAAAGCAGGAGAAATACTTCTAAAAATAGGAGAACTTGAACCAGGAAGACAAGCAAAATTTACTGTAAAATATGAAGTTACAGAAAATGACGTTGAAAATGAAAAAAATGTTATAAATATTGCTTATGCTACAGATGGCAAAACAACAGTTCAAGATGATGCAGAAATTCCGGTTAATCCAAATGTAACAGTTGAAGGACAAAAAACATGGAATGATAATAACAATCAAGACGGAAAGAGACCAGAAAGCATTATAGTTAATTTATTAGCTGACGGTGAACCAATTGATGAACAAGAAGTAACTGCAAATGAAAATGGTAAATGGGAATATTCATTCGAAAAATTGCCAAAATTCAATTCAGAAAATAAAGAAATTACATACACTGTTACAGAAAATGAAGTAGAAAATTACAAAACTGAAATCAATGGATACGACATAACAAATACTCATGAAATTGAAAAAGTTAAAGTAACAGGAACAACAGAATGGATAGACAATAACAATCAAGACGGTGTAAGACCAACAGAAACAATAGTAAGATTATATGCAGATGGAGAAGAAATTGCACATGTAGTTGTAACACCAGGAAATGATTGGACATTTGAATTTGACAACTTAGATAAATACAATGATGGAAAAGAAATAGTATATACAATATCAGAAGATGATATTCCAGAATATACAATTGAAATTAATCAAAATGGTGATTACGAATTCCATATTATAAATACACATATACCAGAAACAATAGACGTAAATGTAACAGTAACATGGGATGACGAAAGTGACAAAGAAGGATTCAGACCAAAAACAACAAAAATAGAATTATTTGCAGATGGAACAAAAGTTACTGAAAGAGTTGTAAATAACAACGATACAAGCTCATACGAATTTAAAGATTTACCTAAATATAAAGACGGTAAAGAAATAGTTTACACAGTAAAAGAAGCAA
>JAZQOX010000014.1:0-15306 GCA_045628105.1 Clostridia bacterium
AATTCACACCAAAAGCATCATCAGAATTAATAGAAAAATTATTAAAATCTGCAATAGCCAATGCAGAAAATAACCATGGTATGAATAGAGGAAACTTAGTTGTTAGCGAAATCTATGCAAATCAAGGTCCAACAATGAAAAGAATAAGACCAGCAGCAAAAGGTTCAGCAGTAAGAATTAGAAAAAGAACAAGTCATATAACAATAAAGTTAAGAGAAGTTTAAGGAGGTAAGTTAAAAGTATGGGACAAAAAATGCATCCACATGGATTAAGAGTTGGTGTAATAAAAGAATGGGATTCAAAATGGTACGCAGATTCAAAGAATTTCAGTGACTATTTAATAGAAGACCACAAAATCCGTGAATATGTAAAGAAAAAGTTATTTGTTAGCGGTATTTCTAAAGTAGAAATAGAAAGAACAGCTAAATTTGTAAAAGTTAATGTTTACACAGCAAAACCAGGTATAGTTATTGGTAAAGGTGGAAACTTAGCTGAAAGTTTAAAACAAGAATTATCAAAAATGATAAACAAAGAAGTTAATTTAAATATAGTTGAAGTTAAAGATGCTGATACAAATGCTCAATTAGTAGCAGAAAATATCGCAGGTCAACTAGAAAGAAGAATTTCATTCAGAAGAGCAATGAAACAATGTATGCAAAAATCTATGAAAGCTGGAGCTTTAGGTATAAAGACAGCTGTATCTGGAAGACTAGGTGGAGCTGATATGGCAAGAACAGAATTCTACAAAGAAGGAACAATTCCACTACAAACATTAAGAGCAGATATAGATTATGGTTTTGCAGAAGCAGATACAACTTATGGAAAAATAGGTGTAAAAGTTTGGATATATAAAGGAGAAGTTCTTCCTACTAAAAAAATTAAAACAGAAGGAGGAGAAGAATAATGCCAGTAATGCCAAAAAGAACAAAATACAGAAAAATGCAAAAAGGTAGAAATAGAGGAAAAGCTACAAGAGGAAATGTAGTAAATGAAGGAGATTACGGATTACAAACTTTGGAAGCAGGATTAATCACTGCAAACCAAATTGAAGCAGCCAGAATTGCTATGACTCGTTATATTAAAAGAGGTGGAAAAGTTTGGATTAAAATATTCCCAAACAAACCAATAAGCAAGAAACCTGCTGAAACTCGTATGGGTAAAGGTAAAGGAGCTGTTGAATATTGGGTAGCACCAGTTAAACCAGGTAGAATATTATTCGAACTTGCTGATGTTACAGAAGATATAGCAAGAGAAGCATTCAGATTAGCAGCACATAAACTACCAGTAAAAACAAAATTCGTAACAAGAGAAAATGATCAAGGTGGTGATGTTGATGAAGATAGATAAAATAAGAGAAATGTCTTCAGAAGACTTAAATAAAGAATTAGGTGAATTAAAAACAGAGCTATTCAAATTAAGATTTAATTTAGCAACAAACGGATTAGATAATCCTATGAAAATTAAAGAAACAAAAAGAGATATAGCTAGAATAAACACTGTATTAAAAGAAAGAGAATCAGTAAAATAGAGGTTTAGAAGAAAGTTATTCTTCAAACCAAAAATGAAAATTTGAAAGGAGAACTAAACATATGGAAGAAAGAAATCTTCGTAAAGTTATGATTGGTACAGTTACATCTAACAAAATGGATAAAACAATAGTAGTATCAGTTGAAACAAGTGTAAAGCATCCTATATATGGTAAATTTGTTAAAAGAACATATAAATTAAAAGCTCATGATGAAGAAAACATTTGCCAAGTTGGAGACAAAGTTAAAGTTATGGAAACTAGACCTCTATCAAAAGATAAAAGATGGAGATTAGTTGAAGTTGTAGAAAAAGCTATCATTAAATAAAACAAATTTATTTAATGAATGATGAATAATGAAAAATGAATAATTAAGAAGGAGGATAAACCTAATGATTCAACAACAATCAAAATTAAAAGTTGCAGATAACACAGGTGCAAAAGAATTAATGTGCATCAGATGTTTAGGTGGTTCACATAGAAAATTTGCTGGTGTAGGTGATGTTATAGTAGCATCAGTAAAAACAGCTATACCAAATGGTGTTGTAAAAAAAGGTGACGTTGTTAAAGCTGTTATAGTTAGAACAAAGAAACCTATAAGAAGAGCTGACGGATCTTATATAAGATTTGATGAAAATGCAGCCGTTATTATACGTGAAGATGGAACTCCAAAAGGAACACGTATATTTGGCCCTATAGCTAGAGAATTAAGAGATAAAGATTATATGAAAATACTTTCTTTAGCACCAGAAGTTCTATAATAAAAGGATTAAGAAAAAGTAAAAAGGAGGGAAAACCTTAATGAAAATCAGAAAAGGTGATACAGTTCAAGTTTTATCAGGTAATGATAAAGGAAAAACTGGAGAAGTTTTAGAAGTAATGCCAAAACAAGATAAAATCGTTGTTAAAGGCGTAAATATAAGAAAAAAACACATCAAACCAAAAAAACAAGGTGATGAAGGTGGAATAGTACCAGTTGAAGTTGCAATTCATTCAAGCAAAGTTAACGTAGTATGTTCTAAATGCAATAAACCTGCAAGAATTGGTTATAAAATTGAAAAAGATCAAAAAGTTCGTATATGTAAAAGATGTGGAACAATAATCAAATAAAGAAGGAGGGAAAATAGTTAATTATGGAAATATTAAGAGAGCAATATGAAAAAGAAATAGTACCTGCATTAATGAAAAAATTTGAATACAAATCAGTTATGCAAGTTCCAAAACTAGAAAAAATTGTTATAAACATAGGTTTAGGAGATACAAAAGAAAATCCTAAATCATTAGATAATGCAATTGCAGATTTACAAGCTATAACAGGTCAAAAACCAATCGTTACTAAAGCAAAAAAATCAATTGCAGCATTTAAATTAAGAGAAGGTGCAAACGTTGGATGCAAAGTTACTTTAAGAAAAGATAAAATGTTTGATTTTGCATACAAACTATTTAACTTAGCACTTCCTAGAGTAAGAGATTTTAGAGGATTACCAACAAACTCATTTGATGGTAAAGGAAATTATTCTTTAGGTATAAAAGAACAAGTTATATTCCCAGAAATTGAATATGAAAAAATAGACAAAGTTAGAGGTATGGATATTATATTTGTTACAACAGCAAATTCTGATGAAGAAGCTAAAGAATTATTAAAATTATTAGGAATGCCTTTCAGAGCTTAAATGAATCCTAAAATCGTTTTAGATTTGTTTATTGAAAAAAGTAAAAAGGAGGAATAATTAAAGAATGGCTAAAAAATCAATGATTGTTAAACAACAAAAAGAGCAAAAATATAAGACAAGAGAATATAATAGATGCAAAATATGCGGAAGACCTCATAGCTATATTAGAAAATATGGAATATGCCGTATATGCTTTAGAGAATTAGCTCACAAGGGTGAAATACCAGGTGTTAAAAAATCAAGCTGGTAATATGATAAAAAGCTTGGTTTTAAATTGTCAAGCTATCTAAAATAAAGAAAAGGAGGAAAAATAAATGGTTACAACTGATCCAATCGCAGATATGTTAACAAGAATTAGAAATGCAAGTCAAGCAGGATTTAAAACAGTAGATATTCCAGCATCAAATTTAAAAAAGGACATTGCAGAGATATTATTTAATGAAGGTTATATAAAGGCTTATGAGGAAATAAAAAGCGAAAATCAAGGAACTATCAGAGTAAGCTTAAAATATACAGAAAAAGGTAAAAAAGTTATATCAGGATTAAGAAGAATAAGCAAACCAGGATTAAGAATATATGCTTCTAAAGAAGAACTTCCTAAAGTATTAAATGGTTTAGGAATAGCTTTAATATCAACATCTAAAGGAATAATGACAGATAGAAAAGCAAGAGAATTAGGTGTTGGTGGAGAAGTATTAGCTTATATATGGTAATTAAAAGGTTAATATAAACTCTTAAAAAAAGAGAAAGGAGAAAATAAGTTATGTCAAGAATAGGAAACAAACCAATTACAGTTCCTGAAAACGTAGAAGTAAAAATAGAAGGAAATAAAATAACTGTAAAAGGACCTAAAGGATCTCTAGAAAAAAATATACATCCAAATATGAAAGTTACATTAGAAAACAATGTTGTTAAAGTAACAAGACCAGATGATGAACCATTAAACAGAAGTTTACATGGATTAACAAGAACATTAATTAGCAACATGGTAAGTGGTGTAGTAAATGAATTTACTAGAGAATTAGAAATAAATGGTGTAGGTTACAGAGCTGCAAAACAAGGTAACAAACTTGTTTTAACATTAGGATACTCTCACCCTGTAGAAATGGTTGAACCAGAAGGAATTAAATTCGAAGTTCCAGCACCAAATCAAATTATTGTTAAAGGTATGGATAAAGAATTAGTTGGAGAAATGGCAGCTGTTATTAGAACAAAGAGACCACCAGAAGTTTATAGAGGAAAAGGTATTAAATATGTTGAAGAACATATTAGACGTAAAGAAGGTAAAACAGGTAAAAAATAGAATTTAGAAAGGAGTAATAAAAATGATTTCTAAAACTAACAGAAAATTAGAAAGAGAAAGAAGACATAAAAGAGTTCGTACAAAAATAAGCGGAACAGCTGAATGCCCAAGATTATGTGTTTTCAGAAGTAACGCAAATGTTTATGCTCAAGTAATTGATGACACAACAGGAACAACACTTGTAAGTGCATCTACATTAGATAAAGAAGTAAAAACAAAACATTCAAATAAAGCAGCAGCTGCAGAAGTTGGAGCTTTAGTTGCAAAAAGAGCTTTAGAAAAAAATATCAAAACAGTAGTTTATGATAGAGGTGGATATCTATATCATGGTATTGTTAAAGAATTAGCAGAAGCTGCAAGAGAAGCAGGTTTAGAGTTCTAAAATTTTAGAAAGGAGTTATAATTTCGATGGAAGAAAAAACAATGGAGTTTAAAGAAAAAGTTGTACCTATTAACAGAGTTGCAAAAGTTGTTAAAGGTGGTAGAAATTTTAGATTCAGCGCTGTTGTTGTTGTTGGAGATGAAAATGGACACGTAGGAATTGGAAATGGTAAAGCAGCAGAAGTTCCAGATGCAATCAAAAAAGCAATTGAAGATGCTAAAAAGAATTTAATAGAAGTTCCAATCGTTGGAACAACAGTACCACATGAATATTTAGGTACATTTGGTTCAGCAAGTGTATTAATCAAACCAGGAGCAGAAGGATCTGGACTTATCGCTGGAGGTAGCGTAAGACCAATACTTGAACTTGCTGGTTACAGAGATATCAAAACTAAAGTTATTGGTACAAACAATCCAAGAAATGTTGGATATGCTACAATGAATGCCTTAGAAAATATGGCTACAGCAGAAAACATTGCAAAAAGAAGAGGCAAAAAAGTAGAAGAAATAGTTTAATATATAGACTAACATTCAAAAAAAAGAAACGGAGGGAAATTCATGGAATTAGGAAAAATAGAGTCAGCAACAGCAAGTGTAACAAGAAAAAGAGTTGGACGTGGTATTGGTTCAGGTCTAGGAAAGACTTCTGGAAGAGGACATAAAGGACAAAAAGCAAGAACAGGTGGAGGAGTTAGACGTGGATTTGAAGGTGGTCAAACACCATTATATAGAAGATTACCAAAAAGAGGATTTAACAACATCCATGCTAAAAATTACACAGAAGTAACTTTAACAATGTTAAATAAAGCAACAACAGAAGAAGTTACAGGTGAAAGCTTAGTAAATGACGGAATCATAAGTAAAATAAATGATGGAATAGTTGTTTTAGCAACAGGTAAATTAGAGAAAAAATTAACTGTAAAAGCAACTAGATTTACAGCACAAGCTGCAAAAGCAATTGAAGCAGCTGGTGGAAAAGCAGAGGTGATTTAATTTGTTTAAAACAATTAAAAACGCCCTAAAAACTCCAGAAATTAGAACGAGAATATTATATACGCTATTATTAGTTGTAATATTCAGATTTGGATGCTATGTAACTGTTCCAGGTGTAGATTCAATCGCACTTGGAAGAATTACATCAAGTGCACGTGCGTCAATATCAGGATTAATTGATATAATTTCCGGAGGTGCATTTTCAAGATTCTCAATTTTTGCAATGACAATTACACCATATATTACAGCGTCAATTGTTATTCAATTAATGGGAATGGTTATACCTTCACTAGAAAAATTAATTAAAGAAGGTGGAGAAGAAGGAAAAGCTAAAATAAATGCTTACACTAAAATGCTTACTTTAGTATTAGCATTAATTGAAGCAATAGGATTATATTTAACATATAGCAGAAGTTATGCTCCTTATGGAGTGTTTGTAAACCCAGGATTCTTAACAGGATTCTTAGTAGTAGCATCATTAGTAGCTGGAACAGCTTTACTTATGTGGCTAGGAGAACAAATAACAAGTAAGGGAATTGGAAATGGTATATCACTAATAATTTTTATTGGTATTATATCTTCATTACCATCAGCAGTAACAACTTTATATGCAAAAATTATAACAGAAGCAGGATTTAGTACAACAGGTCTAATAACTGCAATAGCAATTATTTTCGGAGCTTTAGTTCTTGTAGCAGGAGTTGTTTTTGTACAAGAAGCTGAAAGAAGAGTTCCAGTACAATATGCTAAAAAGGTTGTAGGTAGAAAAATGTATGGAGGACAAAACACACATATTCCATTAAAACTTGCAATGGCAGGTGTAATGCCAGTTATCTTTGCATCATCTTTACTTACATTCCCAGCAATGATTATACCAATGTTTAACAGCAATATTGCAACAGCTTCAGGATTTTGGGCAGGAGTATATAAATTCTCATTGTCTACATCTTCAGCACAATTTGGATTAAAATATACAATTGCAAATGCTATAGTATACTTATTGTTGATCGTTGGATTTACATATTTCTATACTTATGCAACATTTAATCCAGTAGAAGTTTCTAACAATATAAAGAAAAATGGTGGATTTATTCCAGGTATAAGAGCTGGAAAACCAACAACAGAATATTTATCATCAATAATGCAAAAATTGACATTATTTGGAGGTATGTTCTTAAGTGTTATCGCTATACTACCAATGCTTTTGAGTTTTACAAATTTGAATATAACCTTTGGTGGAACATCAATATTAATCGTAGTAGGTGTTGCTCTTGAAACAGTACAACAACTAGAATCAAGATTAGTTATGAGACACTATAAAGGATTTTTAGAATAAATTTATGAATTGGAAGTTTAAAGGTCAAATTTGAACTTCCTAATTCTGGTATAAAGGAGAAATAGTATGTTTATAGTATTATTAGGAGCTCCAGGAAGTGGCAAAGGAACAGTTGGTAAAATATTAGCAGAAAATTTAAAATTGGCTCATATTTCAACAGGAGATTTGTTTAGAGAAAATTTGAAGAACGAAACAGAACTTGGAAAAGAAGCAAAATCATATATGGATAAAGGTGAACTTGTTCCAGATGAAATTACAGTTAGAATGCTTGAAAAAAGAATGGAAGAATCTGATGTAGAAAATGGTGCTATATTAGACGGATTCCCAAGAACAAGAAATCAAGCGGTAGTATTAGACAAGCTATTAGAGTCAAAGGGAAACAAAGTTAATATGGCTTTAAATATTGATGTTCCATTTGATGAAATAGTTGAAAGAATTGCTAATAGAAGAAACTGCAGGGGATGTAGTGCAGTATATAATATTGTATTTAATCCTCCAAAAGTTGAAGGTAAATGTGATGAATGTGGTGGAGAACTTTATCAAAGAGAAGATCAGAAACCAGAAGTAGTTCAAAACAGATTAGAAGTATACAAAAATTCTTCAGAAGAATTAGTTAAATATTATGAAGAAAAAAATGTATTAAGAACAGAAAAAGCCGGAGATAAAGCAGGTAGAACATCATATGAGGTTGCACGCGAAGTTGAAGCAGATATAAAATAGTAATTTAAATGTACCAATAACTTATGTAATATAGATGAATAAAAATATTATATAAAACCGCCCAATCTCGTCGGTGTTATATATTTATCTTCAATTGAGCCCACGATGGAGACGCCTAAAGAAGTGTTTCGGGGGTCCTCAATTTCATCTAAATATATAACACCTGCGTTGGGCTACTTTGTACAAATATAAAAGTTATTTAATGTCTAATACAAAAAAGAGGTAGAAGAATTGGTTGAAATAAAATCAAAAAGAGAAATTGAATTAATGAGAGAGGCTTGTAAAATAGCAGCTCAAACACAAAAAAAAGTAGAAGAAGCAATTAAACCTGGCGTATCAACAGCGGAACTAGATAAAATAGCAGAAGACTTTATAAAAAGTCAAAATGCTATACCAGCACAAAAAAATTATCCACATCCAGATAGAGGCATGAAGGCATTTCCAGCAACATTATGCGTTTCAGTTAACGATGTTGTAATTCACGGAATTCCATCAAAGAAAACAATTTTAAAAGAGGGAGATATAGTAAGTGTTGATCTTGTTGTTTTAAAAAATGGATTTCATGGAGATTGTGCAAGAACATATATTGTTGGTAAAACATCTAATGATGCTAAAAGACTAGTTGAAGTTACCCAAAAAGCTTTTTATGAAGGAATAAAATTTGCAAAAAAAGGCAATCGTATAGGGGATATTTCACATGCAATAGGTGAATTTGTAAATAAAAATGGATATTCAGTTGTTAGAGAATTTCAGGGACATGGAATTGGAAGAGAAATGCATGAAGATCCAGGCATTCCAAATTATGGTAAAGAAGGCAAAGGAATAAGATTAGAACCAGGTATGACTTTAGCCATAGAACCAATGGTAATTTTGGGAAATCCGGACATTCTAGAACTAGATGATGGATGGACAATTATTACAGAAGATGGTAGCTTGGCATCACATTATGAAAATACAATTTTAATTACAGAAAACGAACCCGAAATATTGACAATTGGAAGAAATTAGTGTATAATAAATTAGTTATTTAACGTAAAATCGTAATAGGAGGAAACAAAATTGTCTAAAGAGGATGTTATAGAAGTAGAGGGAGTAGTTGTTGAAAGCTTACCTAATACAGAATTTAGAGTAGAACTTGAAAATGGTCACAAAGTATTGGCACATATTTCAGGAAAACTTAGAATGAACTATATAAAAATACTTCCAGGCGATAAAGTAAGATTAGAATTATCACCATATGATTTGACTAAAGGACGTATTACTTGGCGTGATAAATAAAAATTAATTTAAAATGATGAGGTGAAAAAAATGAAAGTAAGACCATCAGTAAAAAAAATGTGTGAAAAATGCAAAGTAATTAAAAGAAAAGGTGTTACAAGAGTAATTTGCGAAAACCCTAAACACAAACAAAGACAAGGGTAATTTATTATTTTATTATTGCTAATATATAAAAATAGTGCGGCTGTCTTAATTTTAAGAATATCTATTTTTATTTATTAATATATACAATCCAAAAAAATTATTTAAAGAGGTGAAAGAATATTATGGCACGTATAGCAGGTGTTGACTTACCTAAAGAAAAAAGAGTAGAAATAGGACTAACATATATCTATGGAATAGGTAGAGTAAGTTCTAATAAAATATTAGCTAAAGCTAATGTTAATCCAGATATTAGAGTAAAAGATTTAACAGACGATCAAGTACAAGACATAAGAAAAGCTATGGAAGGATACAAAGTTGAAGGTGACTTAAGAAGAGAAGTAGCTTTAAACATTAAAAGACTTGTAGAAAATGGATGCTTCAGAGGAACAAGACATAAAAGAAGCTTACCAGTTAGACGACAAAGAACAAAAACAAATGCAAGAACAAGAAAAGGACCTAGAAAAGTAGTAAGCAGAAAATCAAGCAAATAGAAATTTAAAATAAAAAAAGTTAAAAGTGAAGAGGAGGAAAAACCAAATGGCAAAAGCAACAACACAAAAAGTAACTAGAAGAAGAGATAGAAAAAACATTGAAAAAGGAGAAGCTCATATTCATTCTAGTTTTAATAATACAATTGTTACAATTACTGATGAAAGAGGAAGTGTAATTTCATGGGCAAGTGCTGGAGAACTAGGATTCAAAGGTTCTAGAAAAAGTACACCATTTGCTGCAGGAGAAGCTGCATTAACAGCTGCAAAAGCAGGAATGGAACATGGATTAAAAAGTGTTGCAGTATTTGTAAAAGGTCCAGGTTCTGGAAGAGAAGCTGCTATAAGATCTTTACAAACAGCTGGATTAGAAATTACAGCAATTAAAGATGTAACACCAATTCCACACAATGGTTGTAGACCACCAAAAAGAAGAAGAGTATAGATTATTCATTATAAAATGAAGAAGGAGGAAAGAAAATGTCAAGATATAAAGACGAACAATGTCGTATTTGCCGTAGAGAAGGGCAAAAATTGTTCTTAAAAGGTTCAAGATGTTATACAGATAAATGTAGTGTTACTAGAAGAAATTATGCACCAGGAGATCATGGACAAGGTAAGAAAAAATTATCTGAATACGGAACACAATTAAGAGAAAAACAAAAAACAAGATACTTCTATGGAGTAGGAGAAAAACAATTCAGAAAATATTTTGAAATGGCTGAAAATAAAAAAGGAATTACAGGTGAAAACTTGTTACAAATATTAGAAAGTAGATTAGATAACGTAGTTTACAGAGCAGGATTTGGTTCATCAAGAGCACAAGCTAGACAATTTGTAAACCATGGACAATTTGAAGTTAATGGTGAAAGAGTTGATATTCCATCATACTTAGTAAAAGCTGGAGATGTAATATCAGTTAGAGAGAATAAACAAGACAACAAAACAATAAAAGCAAATGTTGAAGCAAACAAAGCAAGACCAATACCAGAATGGTTAGAAAAAGATAACGACAAATTAACAGTTAAGGTTCTAAGATTAGCTGCAAGAGAAGATGTAGATATTCCAGTTGAAGAGCACTTAATCGTTGAATTATATTCTAAATAGTTAAAAATTAGTAGTTAGAAAAATCTAACACTAAACTCTAAATAGGGGGTTAAAATTAATGATTGAATTTGAAAAACCAAATATTGAATGCCTAGCAATAAATGAAGATGAAAGCTACGGAAAATTCGTATGTGAACCATTAGAAAGAGGTTATGGAATGACAATAGGAAATTCATTAAGAAGAATACTATTATCATCACTTCCTGGAGCTGCAATTACAAGCGTTAAAATAGATGGTGTATTACATGAATTTTCAACTATACCAAATGTTATAGAAGATGTACCAGAAATTATAGTAAACTTAAAATGTGTAAGACTAAAAATGTTTGAAAATGAAGTTAAAACTATAAAAATCGATTTTAAAGGTGAAGGCGAAGTTAAAGCAGGAGATATAATAACAGATTCATCTATAGAAATATTAAATCCAGATTTACATATTGCAACAGTTGCAGAAGGTGGAACATTGCATATGGAAATGACTGTTGATAAAGGAAGAGGATACAATGTTGCAAGTAAAAACAAAGATGCAAATCAAGGTATCGATGTTATACCAATTGACTCTATCTTTACACCAGTAAAAAAAGTTAATTACTCAGTTGAAAATACTAGAGTAGGTCAAACAGTAGACTATGATAAATTAACTATTGAAGTTTGGACAGACGGAAGCTTAAAAGCTTATGAAGCATTAAGTTTAGCAGCTAAAGTTATGACTGGACATTTAGAATTATTCATCGACTTATCAGAAACAGCAAAAAATACTAAAGTTATGGTAGAAAAAGCTGAATCTAAGAGAGAAAGAATATTAGAAATGCCAATAGAAGATTTAGAATTATCTGTAAGATCATACAATTGCTTAAAAAGAGCAGGAATATCAACAGTTCAAGATTTAGCAAATAAGACAGAAGCTGATATGATGAAAGTAAGAAATTTAGGAAAGAAATCCCTAGATGAAGTTGTAAACAAATTACATTCATTAGAATTAAATTTTGCTTCTGATGATGAATAGAAGAATTAAGAAGGAGGATGAAAAAAGTGGCTAGAAAGTTAGGAAGAACAACAGACCAAAGAATGGCAATACTTAAAAACTTAGCAACTGATTTATTAGTATATGAAAGAATAGAAACAACAGAAGGCAGAGCTAAAGAAGTTAGATCTATAGTTGAAGATTTAATAGCTACAGCTATTAAAGAAAAAGATAACTTTGAAACAGTTGAAGTTAAAGTTGTTAAAGCAAAATTAGATAGCAAAGGTAACAAAGAATTAGAAAAAGTTACAAGCAAAAATGGTAAAGAATATTTAAGAGTTGTAAAAGAAGAAAAAATGGAAAAAAGACAAAAAGATATGCCATCAAGATTAAATGCTAGAAGAAAAATAATGGCTAAAACAAACAAAGTAATGGATAAAGATGGAAATAAAATTGATTTACCAGCAAAACTTTTTGGAGAAATTGCTACAAAATATGAAAAAAGAGTAGGCGGATATACAAGAATTTATAAAATGGGTCCAAGAAGAGGAGATTGTGCAGAAAAAGTTATAATTGAGTTAGTTTAAACTTTAAGTTGAAAGGAATGAGGAAAATGCTTGCAAAATCATGGAAAAAAATATTATTAATATTAGTAATAATTGCATGTTTATGGAACATTATTTCTAAAATAGGTAAAATAGTATCATACAGAGATGTTATAGATACACTTAAAGAAAATAATAACCAAGAAGAGGTTACTAACAAAAATAACTAATTAATAGAAGGAGTGAATTTTTAAATGAAAAAAGAAGTACAACCACAATATGAAGAAACAACAATAACATGTGCTTGTGGAAAAGTATACACTGTTGGTTCTACAAAAAAAGATTTAAAAGTAGATATATGCTCTAACTGTCACGCTTTTTGGACAGGAAACCTAAAAAGAGAAACATCAGGTGGAAGAGCAGACAAATTCAAGAAAAAATATGGAATTCAATAATGAAAAAAGAATGTGCCTAAAAACACATTCCTTTTTTATTTTATAAACTTTCTTAATCAATATAAGGTATTGTTAGGAAAGTTTTTTCGTCGAATAATAAAAATTCTTTTTGCAAAGGTTGTAAAGATCTGTTAATTTATGTGTGAGATTATGAATCGAAAAAAGTCATAAAACAATACAATGTGAAAAATAGATAAATATAAAATCATAAAACGCAAGAAAAACTTAAAAAATCAAGAAAAAACACGCACGAAAACAGGGAAAATCAAGAAAATTTTACTGTTTTTATATTGACGTTTATGTAAAAATATGGTATTTTATTGATACAGAAAATTATGGATAAAATATCTAAAAGATATTAAACGTACATAGGATAACAAACATAAAAAAGGAGAGTGCATGTAAATGATAAGTAAACAGATCCTTAAATTAAGAGAAGAATTAAATAATAGTATTATAAATGGAGAAAATTTTGAAAAAATATATAAATTAAGTGTAGAATTAGATGAATTAATTACAGAGTATTACAGGGAAAAAATAGAAAACTAGAACCTAAATTTTAGGTTCTTTTTTATTGTTCAAAAATTCAAAAAATTTAAAAAATAGCTATACAAATAATGAAAAAAATATTATAATAGTATATGGTAAAAAGCAATGAATATATTTATTATAGGGGGTAATAATATGAAACTTAAGTCTGTAATAGCTGGAATTGAAGGCATAAAAGCACGTGGTAACCTAGATATTGATGTTGAATCTATAGAAAGTGATTCAAGGAAAGTAATTAAAGGTGGAATGTTTGTTGCTATTGTTGGATTTGATACAGATGGGCATAAATATATAAAACAAGCAGTTCAAAATGGAGCAGGAGTTATTGTAATACAAGAAGGGTCTAAAATCAGTAAGCAAGATATTACAGATGAAATTACTATTATAATGGTGCCAAATACAAGAGTTGCACTAGCTAAAATTGCATGTAATTTTTACGGAAATCCTTCTAAAAAATTTACTCTAGTTGGTGTTACAGGTACAAAGGGTAAAACAACAACGACTTTTATGATTAAAGCAATATTAGAAAAGAAGGGTAAAAAGGTTGGATTAATTGGAACTGTTGCAAATTATATAGGAGATAAAAATTTAGGAGAAAGCTCTAGAACTACACCAGATAGCTTGGAATTACAAAAGTTATTTAATCAAATGGTTGAAGAAAATGTTGATGTAGTTGTAATGGAAGTTTCATCTCAAGCATTAAAACTTAATAGAGTAGATGGGTGCGATTTTGATATAGGAGTATTTACAAATTTTTCAGAAGATCATATTAGTGAAAAAGAACATCCAGATATGGAGGATTACTTTAATTCAAAATTGGAATTAATGAAAGTAAGTAAGGCAAGCTTTATAAATTCAGATGATTTCAGGGTTTCAAAAATAAAAAAATTATTACCAGACAAAGCTATAAAATCTTATGGAATTGATAATGAAACTGACTTACTTGCTAAAGACATAACAATAACAAATTCAAGTGTAGATTTTAAAGTTAAAATAGATGGAAAAAATGAAAGAGTAAAAACTGGAATACCAGGAAGATTCAGTGTATATAATTCATTAGCAGCAATAAGTGTTGCTGCCAAATTAGGTGTTGATGCTGAAGCTATTAAAGAAGCATTATTAGAAGTTAGAGTACCAGGAAGAAGTGAGCTAATTGATAATCCAAAAGGATTAACAATTATGATAGATTATGCTCATTCACCAGAAAGCCTACAAAGTATCTTGAGTGCTGTTAAAAGTTATACAAGAGGTAAAGTAATATCAGTATTTGGCTGTGGCGGTGATAGAGATAAAGCCAAAAGACCAATTATGGGGCAGATTTCAGGGAATATTGCAGATTTTACTGTAATTACATCAGATAATCCTAGAACAGAAGATCCTGAAGAAATTGTAAAACAAATAGAAACAGGAGCAAAAAAATCAAAAGGAAAGTATGTTACTATAGTTGATAGAACAGAAGCTATAAAATATGCAATAGAAATGGCAACAAAAAGTGATATTATTGTTTTAGCCGGAAAAGGTCATGAAACTTATCAAGAAATAAATGGCGAGAGAAGACATTACGATGAAAGAGAAATCATAAAGGAGGTAATATAAATTGTACTTTCAAACAAGAATATTGTTTGTATCGTTCATTGCTACGGTAGTTATAGCAATATTTATAATACCAATATTAAGAAAATTTAAAATAGGTCAAATAGAAAGAAATGATGGACCACAAAGCCATCTTGGAAAAAGAGGAACACCTACAATGGGTGGAATTATAATTGCAACAGGAATTATAATTGGAACAATTGGTGGATATATTTATTATTCTAGTACAGATCCTGTTGTTGGAAAAAAATT
>JAZQOX010000015.1:0-22188 GCA_045628105.1 Clostridia bacterium
GGATGAATTAATAAAAAAAACAAAAAGACCAATGAGAAAGAAAAAGGAGGAACAACAGATATTTAAAAAGGCAAATGTAAAAATAATACCTTTAGGAGGAATCTTAGAAATAGGAAAAAATATCACAGTTATTGAGTATGAAGATGATATTATACTTGTTGATTGCGGATTAGGATTTCCAGAAGATGATATGTTAGGTGTAGATTTAGTTATACCTGATGTAACATACTTAGAAAAAAATAAAGATAAAATTAGAGGATTAGTTGTTACACATGGTCACGAGGATCATATAGGAGGTATACCATATTTATTAAAACAAATAAATGTACCAATTTATGCAACAAAATTAACAGTTGGATTAATATCAAATAAGCTAGAAGAACATAATTTATTAAGAAGTACAAAAATTAAGGAAGTAAAAACAGGACAAACAATAACTTTAGGATCTTTAAAAGTAGAGTTTATAAAAATAACACATAGTATACCAGATGCCTGTGCACTTGCTATTTATACACCAGCAGGTACAATTGTTCATACAGGAGACTTTAAAATAGACTATACTCCAATAGATGGCGAAACAATTGACTTAGGAAGATTAGCTGCAATTGGAAATAAAGGTGTTTTAGCACTAATGTCTGATAGTACAAATGCAGAGAGAAAAGGTTACACAATGTCTGAAAGAACAGTTGGAGATATTTTAGATAAATTATTTATCAATTGTACAAAAAGAATTGTTGTTGCAACATTCTCATCAAATGTTCATAGAGTTCAACAAATTGTTAATTCAGCAGTTAAGTATAAAAGAAAAATTGCTGTTTGTGGTAGAAGTATGATAAACATGATAGACACTGCAAGAAGATTAGGATATATTAAAGTTCCAGATAATGTATTTATTGATATTGATGCAATAAAATCTTATCCAGATGATAAATTAGTTATAATTACAACAGGAAGTCAAGGAGAACCAATGTCTGCACTTACAAGAATGGCTTCAGGAGAACACAAAAAAGTTCAAATCACACCAAATGACTTTATTATAATATCAGCAAATCCAATACCAGGAAATGAAAAATATATTTCTAAAGTAATAGACGATTTAATGGCAATTGGTGCAGAAGTTATATATAATGCGCTTCAAGAAGTACACGTTTCAGGACATGCTTGCCAAGAAGAACAAAAATTAATGCTAAATTTAGTTAAACCAAAATATTTTATACCTGTTCATGGTGAATATAGACAACTTGTTGCACATGCTGAAACAGCAAAAAGCATAGGTGTAAATCCAGAAAACATATTCATTACAGATAATGGAAAAGTTCTAGAATTAAACAATGAAGAAGCAAAGTTTACAGGAAGAGTACCATCAGGAAAGGTATTAGTAGATGGATTAGGTGTTGGAGATGTTGGAAACATAGTATTAAAAGATAGACAAAAATTATCACAAGATGGATTAATAGTTGTAGTAATTACAATGGATCATCAAAGCGGTAAAATTGTTGCAGGACCAGATGTTATAAGCAGAGGGTTTGTATATGTAAGGGAATCTGAAAATCTAATGGAAGAAATAAAAAGATTATTAAGAGTGGAACTTGCAAAATGCGAAGAAAAACATATTGTAGATTGGTCAACATTAAAATTAATAATTAGGGAAGAGCTAGGAGATTTTATATACAAAAAAACAAAAAGAGAACCAATGCTTATACCAATTATTATGGATATATAATAAAAAGAACAATTTAGGACAGTACCTAAATTGTTCTTTTTCTATTTACAAAACAATAAAAATGTGATAGAACTACAGGTGAAATAATGTAAAAGGGGATGAAGGTATTTTGAAAATTAAAGATGTTAAAGAATTGCAAAATTATGCAAATAAAATCAGACAGGGAACTATTGAGGCTATATATTCAGCAAAATCAGGACATCCAGGTGGTTCACTTTCAATAGCAGAAATACTTACAGTACTTTATTTTAATCAAATGAATATTGATGAAAAAAATCCTAAAGCAAAGTCAAGAGACAGGTTAGTTCTTTCAAAAGGACATACTGCACCAGCTTTATATAGTACTTTGGCATTAAGAGGATTTTTTGATATAGAAGAACTAAAAACTCTAAGAAAATTAGATGGAAGATTACAAGGTCATCCAGACATGAAAAATATTCCAGGAATTGATGCAACAACTGGTTCACTTGGACAGGGACTATCAATTGCTAATGGAATGGCAATTAGCTCTAAAATAGATAGCGAAGGGGTAAGGGTTTATTGTATATGCGGTGATGGAGAAATTGAGGAAGGACAAATATGGGAAGCAGCAATGACCGCAGCACATTATAAATTAGACAATTTATGTTTGATTATAGACAACAACAATTTACAAATTGATGGAAAAGTTAGTGATGTTATGAGTGTGTATCCAATTGATGAAAAATTTAGAGGCTTTGGATTTGAAGTAATAAACGTTGATGGACACAATATAAAAGAACTTATACAAGCATTTGAAAATGCAAAAAAAATAAAAGGTAGACCAACAGCTATTGTTGCAAATACTATAAAGGGAAAAGGAGTGTCTTTTATGGAAAATCAGGCAGGCTGGCACGGAAAGGCACCAAATGAAGAAGAGTATAGAATAGCAATGAAGGAATTAGGAGGTGCTGTTTAATGGATTGGAATACAAAAATTGCTACAAGACAAAGCTATGGAGAAAAATTAGCAGAATTAGGAGAAGTAAATAAAAATATTGTAGTTTTAGATGCAGATTTATCTTCTGCAACAAAAACATCAATATTTGCTAAGAAGTTTCCAAATAGATTTTTTGATATGGGAATTGCAGAACAAGATATGCTGTCTACTGCTGCTGGAATGTCAACTTTTGGAAAAGTGCCTTTTGTTAGTACATTTGCTGTATTTGCAGCAGGTAGAGCATATGACCAAATAAGAAATAGTATTTGCTATCCACATTTAAATGTTAAAATATGTGCAACTCATTCAGGAATTACCGTTGGAGAAGATGGAGCAACACACCAAATGTTAGAAGACATTGGAATGATGAGAGGATTACCTAATATGACAGTAATTTCAACATCAGATGATATTCAAACGAGATGGGCTGTTGAAGAAATATCTAAAATTGATGGACCAGTATATTTAAGACTATGTAGATTAGCTACTCCTATAATATACAATGATGGACAGAAGTTTGAAATTGGAAAAGCAATTCAAATTGGAGATGGAACAGATGCTACAGTATTTGCAACAGGAGTTATGGTACAAGAAGCAATAAAAGCAAAGGAAGACTTAGAAAAACAAGGCATAAATATTAGAGTTGTTGATATTCACACAATAAAACCAATAGATAAAGAAATGATTATAAAATGTGCAAAAGAAACAAAGAGATTAATTTCAGTAGAAGACCATAGTATTATAGGTGGGCTTGGAACTGCTATATCAGAAGTATTAACAGATGAATATCCATGCAAATTAACAAGAATGGGAATGAAAGACGAATTTGGAAAATCAGGAAATGCAGAAGAATTACTTAAATACTTTAATTTAAATTCTGAAGCAATAATTGAGAAAATTAAAGAAAAGGAGAACTAAAATGAACAAAAGAGAAGAAAAAGGTATAACATTAATTACACTTATAATTACTGTTATTGTATTAGCAATTATTGCAGGAATAGTTATTAGATTTACGTCTGAGGATAGATTAATTGATGCTGCAAAAAAAACTACTAATGATATAACAAATCAGGCTGAAGAACATGATGAAACAGTAAATGCAGTTAGAAATTTATATAAATAATTCAATTATTACATTTATATTACATTTTATAAAATGAAACGATTTTTATTGATTTTTTTTGAATAAATTATTATAATAAAAAAGTAAAATAACAATTAAAATGAGGGAAAAAGATGATAGAATTTAAAAACGTATCAAAAACCTACAGTACTGGTACAGAAGCTGTACAGGATGCAAGTTTTAAAATAGAAAAAGGTGATTTTGCATTTTTAGTTGGACAATCAGGATCAGGAAAATCAACTCTAATAAAACTAATTTTAAAAGAAGAAGAACCAACAAGTGGAACTATAATAATTAACGGAAAAGATACTACACATCTAAAATCAAAACGAGTTCCATACTTAAGAAGAAGCATGGGAGTGGTTTTCCAAGATTTTAGACTTTTGTCTGATAAAACAGTTTATGAAAATGTTGCCTTTGCAATGAACATTGTTAAAGCAACGCCGAGACATATTAGAAGACAAGTACCAATGGTACTTGCATTAGTTGGATTGAGTGGAAAAGCAAAGGCATATCCAGATGAACTATCAGGAGGAGAACAACAAAGAGTTGCTCTTGCAAGAGCTTTGGTTAATAATCCTTCAATGATAATTGCAGATGAGCCAACAGGAAACTTGGATCCAGATACAGCATGGGATATAATGATGCTTTTGAATGAAATTAATTTAAGAGGAACCACTGTTGTTATTGCTACACATGCTAAGGATATTGTTGATAAAATGAAAAAAAGGGTAATCGAAATAGAAAAAGGTATTATTGTTAGAGATGATAGAAAAGGTGGTTATAGTAAGTGAGATATAATGTTATAGGATATTTTCTAACAGAAGGATTTAGAAATGTTTTTAAAAATAAAAAATCTACAATTTCATGCTTAGGTGTAATGTGTGCTACAATGCTTATGTTTGGCGCTTTTTTTGCAATAGGAAAAAATATAACAAATATGGTAGAAAACTTAGAGGATGCTCAGGCAATACAGGTATTTTTTACTACAGATACACCAGAAGAAGAAATAGTTGCACTAAAGGATTCAATTCTTTCAATTGAAGGCGTTGCATCTGCAACAAGAAAAACAAAACAGGATGCATACAATGAAATAAAAGAATCTTTGGATAATCCAAAAGTAATGGATGGAATGGAACCAGACTTTATGGAAGATTCATATGTTATTACTTTAACAAACTTAGAGTTAAATAATAGTGTACAAGAACAACTTAAAAAATTACCACACTATAGCACAGCCTATAGTAGTAATGAAACAATTACAACACTTGCATATTTATCGAAAATAATTCGTGCAATTACAGGAATTATTCTAGTTATATTAATTTTTATATCAACATTTATTATTGCAAATACGATAAAATTAACAGTACATGCGAGAAGAAAAGAAATTTCAATAATGAAATATGTTGGTGCAACAGATGGATTTATTAGAACACCATTTATGATTGAAGGCATTATAATTGGAATGGTATCAAGTATTATTTCATTAGGACTAGTTGGAGTAATATACAATTGGTGTGCTATAAAGGTTAGCCAGTCAGAAACACTAAGGGTTGTAGGATTTTACATGCTTAATTTTAAGGAGCTATTAAACGGTATTCTAATTGTATACATTTTACTAGGTGTTGGAATAGGAATAATTGGAAGTAGAATTTCAATGAAAAAATATCTAGAGGTTTAAAGTGAAAAAGTTTTTAATTAAAATCGTTACTTGCTGTTTTATAGTTATAGGAATAGTTTTAATATTTGATTTAAGACCGGTCTATGCAGATGAAATAGTTAATTTAAATGAATTAAACCAAAAAAGGCAAGAACTTAAGGAAAAAATAAGCAATGCTGGACAAGATCTTGAAATAGTTGATGTACAACTTACAGAAAAATTAGAAGCTATAAGTAAACTTGAAGAAGAAATTGACGAATATGAAAGAAATATAGAAGAAATAAACCAAAAAATTGAGCATTTAGAAAAACAAACTGCAAGTGTTGAAAAAGCTATTGAAACACTTGATGAAAGATATGAATATCAAAAAACAGTTTTGCAAAAAAGACTACTTGCAGCATATGAATCAGGCAAAACTACTTACTTGGATGTCCTTTTAAATTCAAGAGATATGGTTGATTTTATTTCTAGATACCATATAATTTCAAGAATAGTTGAATATGATAAAAAATTGCTTGATAATATAGAAAAACAAAAACAAGAAATAGATACAATAAGATTAAATTTAAAAATAACAAAAGAAAATTTAAAGGTTATAAAAACAGAGCAAAGAAAAATAACTGTTGCGTTGGAAAATGCTAAAGTAATTAAGAAAAGCTATGCAAATAAACTAACAGCAGATGAACTTGAGATTCAAAGTCAAATACAAGTATATCAAGATGAATTGGATTTAATAAATCTAGAAATTTTAATGGCAGCATTGGAAAAAAGTGATTCAAAATATGTTGGTGGAGTTTTTGCTTGGCCAGCTCCAGGATATTATGCTATAACATCAAAGTATGGAATGAGAATTCACCCAATACTTAAGACATACAGAAATCATTCAGGTATGGATATTGGTGCACCAATGGGAAGCCTTGCAATAGCTGCAAATGATGGAATTGTTACAAAGGCAACATATTCATATTCATATGGAAACATGATTATGATTGACCATGGTGGAGGAATTTCAACGGTGTATGCACACGGATCAGAAATACTTGTAGATGTTGGAGACAAGGTAAAAAGAGGGGATGCAATTATGAAGGTTGGTTCAACAGGTTGGTCAACAGGACCTCATTTGCATTTTGAAATAAGAATAAATGGACAAACAGTAGATCCATATCCATATGTAACAATAGAATAAAGGAGAAAAGTTATGTTAAAAGATGCTATAAGAACAATAATATTAGTTTCAATTATATTTGTTATAATTTTATCGGGGAATATTATGGCTTCATATGCTGTATCTCAATCTGATTTGAATGAAATGCAACAAAAAATAGACGCAACAAAGGGTGAAATAGAACAGGTTGAAAGAAAACTATCAGCAGAGATGAGCAAAATAAGAGAATTAAATGCACAAATTTCGGATTATGAAGATGAAATTTCAGACTTAAACGAAAAAATAGAAGAGGTACAAATAAGGATTGAGGAAACCGAAAAAGATTTGGCAAAAGCTGAGGCAGATTACGAAGAACAGGAAGAAAAGTTTAAAAGGAGAATTGTTGCAATGTATGAATCTGGAAGTACTACTTATTTAGATGTATTATTGTCATCAAGAAGTGTATCCGATTTCATAAGCAAATATTATACTGTTTCAAAAATAGCAGAATATGATAAAAACTTACTTGACCAAATGGAAAAAAATAAAATAAGTATTCAAGAAACAAAAGAGCTTCTAGCAACTAGTAAAGAACAAATTGAAACACTAAAAGCAAGCAAGGAAAATACAGCACAAACATTAAAAAATTCACAAAGTCAAAAACAAGCATATGTAGATAGATTAAATGATGAAGAAAAAGCATTAGAAAATGATTTAGAGCAATTTGAAAGAGATAAAAGAGAAATTCAACAAGAACTAGCTAGAATTGCAAGAGAAAATAACGGTGGAGTAGAAGTTGTTGCAGGTGATCCAACAAAGGCCGGATACATATTCCCAGTACAGGGACTAAGTTATTACAATATTAATAGGCCAGTTTATCCATCATATGCTGGTCATACAGGAACTGATATAAATATTAATGTTAAAGGAAGAAATGTTCTTGCGGTAAAGGATGGAACAGTTGTAATATCAACTGCATTAAAAAATTCAGATGGTTCATATAGAAGCTATGGAGAATATGTTGTAATAGATCACCATGATGGAACAATGACATTATATGCTCATATGTCTCCAAATACAAGAACAGTACAAAAAGGAGATAATGTTGTTCAGGGTCAAGTTTTAGGAATTGTAGGAACAACAGGAAATTCAACAGGTTTGCATTTACATTTTGAAGTTAGAATAAATGGAAAATGTGTAAATCCATTACCATATTTAAAATAAAGATGAATATAATTAAAGTAAGCGAGCCATGCTCGCTTACTTTGTAAGAACTTTTTTATATGTTTAAGAATTTTAAAAATCTTTAGCATAAGACGGAGGAAAAATGGAAAGAGAAAATAACAGATTTAAAGTTGTAATGGCAGTAATTGCCACTGTATTAATTACATTTATGTTTACAACTATAGGAGTATTTCACTTTTTTATTAATACAAAAAAGGGAAATGCTTTAGTATTTAACAAAATAAGTAATTTAACGGTAAGTAGTGAAAATGAAGATAAAAATCCTGAAATTTTAGATAATATTGAAATTTCAAAAACAAATGAAAATTTATCAAAAAAATTAGAAATAGTTAAAGCATATTTATCAAACAACTATATTGGAAATATAGATACAGAACAAATGAATGAGTATGCAATAAAAGGATATGTTGCAGGAGTTAGTGATGAATATACAGAATATTTAGTTAAAGATGAATTTGAAGAATTAATGACTAGTGTAACAGGAGATTATGTTGGGATTGGAATATATATGTCTCAAGATATTGAAGGAAATATTGTTGTTGTTGCACCAATAAAAGGATCTCCAGCAGAAGAAGCAGATTTACAAACTTCAGATATAATATTATCTATTGATGGAGAAAGCTGCGAAGAAATGGATTCAAGTATGGCTGCAGCAAAAATAAAGGGTAAAGAAGGAACAATAGTTGAACTTGAAATTTTAAGAGATAACGAAAAAATTAAAAAATCAATTCAAAGAAGAACAATTGAGCTTGAATATAGCTACTCTGAAATTTTACCGGGAAATATAGGATATATTCAACTTTCAACATTTGATAATGATTGCAGTAAAAAAATATTAAATTATTTAAACGATTTCAAAGAAAAAAAGGTTAAGTCTGTTATAATAGATTTAAGAAACAACACAGGTGGTGTAGTTAATGAAGCAATAGAAACTTCAGAAATATTCCTTGATAAAGGAAATGTTATAATGAAATCTTACAACAAGGGAAATGACGAAACTGTTATAAAATCACAAGAAAATAAAAAAACAAATATGAAAATTGTACTAATGATAAATGAATATTCAGCTAGTGCCACAGAAATTGTTGCAGGAGCATTACAAGATAATAATGCGGCAACAATAATAGGAACCAAATCATATGGAAAAGGTGTAATGCAGGAAATAATACCATTATTTGACGGCGCTCTAAAGGTTACAATTGAAGAATTTAAAACTCCAAATGGAAATAAAATTAACAAAGTTGGAATAACACCAGATATAATTGTAGAAGATAATTTAGAAACAGAAATTGATGAACAATTGGAAAAAGCAATTGAACTTTGTAAATAAAAATGAAATACTAATATTACAAAAAAGGAGATAAAATGGATAGTGTTAAAAAATCTGCAATAAGAATTAATACAATGGCTATAATCTTAATAGTTATTTTTTGTATAGCTATTTCACCAGTGGTTTTACAAAATGATACTTTCTATACAATAAAAATAGGTGAATTTATTACAAATAATGGCATAAAAGTTCAAACAGACCCATTTACATGGCATGAAAATTTAGAATATACTTTTCCACATTGGGGGTATGATTTATTTATATATAAAATTTATAGCAATTGGGGATTAACAGGAATATATGTTTCAACTATTATTTTGGCAAGTATTCTAGGAATTCTTATTTACTATACAAATTGTAAATTAACAAAAAATAGAATTATATCTTTTTTTGTAACAATGCTAACTTTGTACTTATTAAAAGGTTACATATGTGCTAGAGCACAATTAGTTACATTTATTTTGTTTATATTAACTATTTATTCAATAGAAAAATTTTTAGAAACTAAAAAAATAAGATATGCAATAATTTTAGTAATAATACCTACTTTAATTGCTAATATACATTTAGCAACATTTCCATTTTATTTTGTGCTTTATTTGCCATATTTTGCAGAATATGTTGTATGTGTATTAGGACACTGTAATGTTATAATTAGCGAATCTGTTGTAGAAAGTGTAAAAAATAAAATTAAAAAAAACGGAGAAACAGATGAATTAAAAGCAAAACTAGAAAAAGAAGAGAAAAGATATGAGAGATTAAACAAAGTAACTAATGAAAAATTTGAGAATCCATATAAAATAAAAATTGAATATATGGTAAATATTAAATGGCTTGCAATAATATTTATTATTTGTATTTTTACAGGATTTTTAACACCACTTGGAACAACTCCATATACGTATTTAGTTAAAACAATGCAAGGTATTAGCACTAAAAATATAAGTGAACATTTACCTGTAGTTTTAGCAAATGATAAGGAACTTCTTTTAGTTTTAGCTTTTTATATTGCTGCACTTTGTATAACAAAAACAAAAATTAGACTATGTGATTTATGCATGATAGCAGGATTAACTCTACTTTCTATTTTTACAAGAAGACAGTCTTCTATGCTTTATCTAATAGGTGCAATAATTTTAAATAAATTAATATGTGACATAATAAATTCAAAAAATAGTCAAAGAGTAAAAAAAATAGAAAAGTTTTCTTCTAAAATTATAAGTATTGTTTGTATTACTTGCGTTGTAGTATTGATTTCACTTGCGCAGTACAAGCCTAAAAGAAATAAGGCATATATAAGTGAAAAAGATTATCCTGTTCAAGCAGCGGAATGGATAAAGGAAAATTTGAATTCATCTGATGTAAAATTATATAATGAGTATAACTATGGAAGCTATTTAATTTATAAAGATATTCCTGTATTTATAGATTCAAGATGTGATTTGTATTTACCTGAATTTAATAAAGATGTTCAAATATTCAAGGATTTTTTGAATATGAATGGAGTTAATGATAATATAAAAAACATTGAAAAAATGATGGATAAATATGAATTAACTCATATATTAATAAAAAATAGTACGAAGCTTAATAAATATTTAGAAGTTACACCAGAAAAATATAAAAAGATTTATCCAACAGAAAAAATTGAAGATAATAGATTTACAATATATGAAAGGATTGTTGTAGAATGAAAAAAAGTAAAATAAAAAGTATATTAATGATTCTAGGTTTAATTGTTATAGATCAAATAATAAAGATAATTGTTATAAAGACACTTGGAGTTTCTGGAAATAAAGTATCCTTAATTCCACATATAATATCATTAAATTATCTTGAAAATGATGGAGCCGCATTTGCTATGCAAACACCAATGATTTTCTTAATAGCACTGGATTTCTTAATTGTTTTTGTATTAATTAAATTATTATGTAGTAAAAAATATGAATTTGATAACAAATGTAAAAAAGGAATAATGCTGATTTTAGCAGGTGGAATTGGCAATTTGATAGACAGACTTATAAGGGGATATGTTATAGATTATTTTGATGTAACAGATTTGTTTAATTTCCCAATTTTCAATTTCTCTGATATACTTATTATTATAGGGGTATTGATTATTTTTATTTCAATTTTAGTTAATACAATTAAAATTCAAGAAAAGGAAATAGAAAGAAAAAGCTAAAAATGTTGGAGGCAGAAATGGAAAAATATAATGTTGATAGAAATGATAGACTAGATAAGGTTGTTTTAGAGTTAAAAGGAAACTTATCAAGAGAAGCAATACAAAGGATGATAAAAAATGGTAAAATTTTAGTTAATGAAAAAACAACAAAGCCATCATATAAAACAAACATTGGTGATGTAATTACTTTTGAAGAGGAAATTCCAGAGGAAATTGAATTAAAACCACAAGAATTGCCACTTAATATTGTTTATGAAGACAATGATATGATTATTGTTAACAAAGAAAAAGGAATGGTGGTTCACCCAGGAAATGGTAATCCAGATGGAACACTTGCTAATGCGATAATGGCTAAATGCAAAGATGATTTATCTGGAATAGGTGGAAAACTAAGACCCGGTATAGTTCATAGAATAGACAAAGACACATCAGGATTAGTTATAATCGCAAAAAATGATAATGCACATATTAATTTAAGTTCACAAATACAAAATAGACAGGTCGAAAAAACATATATTGCTTTAGTTAGGGGAAATGTAAAAGAAAATGAAGCAACGATTAATATGCCAATAGGAAGAAGTACAAAAGACAGAAAAAAGATGGCTGTTACAAAGACTGGGAAAGAAGCAATATCACACTTTAAAGTAATAAAAAGATATAACGGATATACATTATTAGAAGTTAAAATTGAAACAGGAAGAACACATCAAATAAGAGTTCATTTATCTGAAATTGGATATCCAATTGTTGGAGATGGAGTGTATTCAAATGGAAAAAATCCGTTTGGGGTTGAGGGACAAATGCTTCATGCAGCAGCATTAGAATTTAAACATCCAATATCTGGCGAGGTTATTAAATTTGAAGCACCGTTACCAGAATACTTTAATAATGTTTTAGAAACATTAGATAGATTAAATCAAGACTAATCTTCAAGAAAGGATATAATATGGAAAAAATAAGATTGCAGAAATTTTTAGCAGATGCTGGTATTGCATCAAGAAGAAAAAGTGAAGAATATATTTTACAAGGCAGAGTTAAGGTAAATGGATGTGTTATCAATGAATTAGGCACAAAAATTGATCCTGATTATGATAAAGTAGAATTTGATAATAAACCTGTAAAGAAAAAAGAAGAACCATTTACTTATATTTTATTAAATAAGCCAATTGACTATGTTACAACAGCAAAAGATCAATTTGGTAGAAATACAGTCCTTGATTTAGTTAAGACAGGTAAAAGATTAGTTCCTGTTGGAAGATTAGATATGTATACATCTGGTGCATTAATATTAACTGATGATGGAGATTTTGTATATAAAGTTACTCATCCAAAACATGAAATTACGAAAACATATACAGTAACATTAAAGGGAATTATTGATAAGGAAGAAGTAAAAAAACTTGAAGCTGGGGTTGACATAGGAGATTTTATAACAAGTCCTGCAAAAGTAAGAATTCTTAAAACAGATACTGAAATGAATAAATCAAGGTTAGAAATTACAATACATGAAGGTAAAAATAGACAAATAAGAAGAATGTGTGAAGCAATAGGAAAAAAAGTTTTAGCTTTGCATAGAAGCAAAATAGGCAATATTAATGTAAAAGATCTTGATTTAGGTACATGGCGATATCTAAAGAGAGAGGAAGTTGACGAATTAGTAAAAAACTGGTAAAATATAAGTATAATGTATAGAGGAGGCAACATATATGGTTGAAGATGAAGAAATAAAAACTACTGTATCTCCATTTGCAATGAGAGAGGGAGAAATAAAGACTTTTGATGGAAAAGATGGATATGTATCCATTAATCAAATAATTAATAAAATAAATATAGGACACATTACTGATATACATTTTAAGATACTTGAACTTGTTAATGAATTTGAATTCATTACATCAAGACAAATATATCAGATTCTAGAGGCAAGAGGAGAAGACTTAAAGTCTCAGGATAAACTTAATAATAAACTAGAGCAACTAGTTAAAACAAAAATACTTACTAGATATTATTTTACTGCTGAAGATGGTAAAGGAATATATAGAATTTACTGTTTAGAGAAGATGGGTAAATATTTATTAAATTCAAGAGGCGTAGAATGTAAGTGGCAACCAACAGATAATACAAAACCTGTTGGAATGATTAAAAAAAGATTAAGTGGAAATCAAGTTATTATTTCATATTTAAGAAAAGTTGCAGCATTTGATAGCTATAAAATTAAACCTACATTTAATGCTAAACAAACAGGTAAGATTTTTAAAATGCATGCAGGTATAAAAGTAAGTAAAGCAGGAAAAACCGCTGATTTAGTGTTTGAATCTATAAGAAGAGAAGAAGACTGGGAAAAGAAATTAATAGACAGAATGAAATTACTAAAAGACTTTTACGAAAATTTTGTTCAAATGGATTCAGGATACGAGACAAAACCACAACTTGTTTTACTATGTGAAGATGATAAACATACAATTGAAGTTTTTAAAACTATAGTTACAAATAAATTAGAAATATCAAATATGAAAATATGTTTTACAACAGATTTAAAACAAAACAATGCACATTTAAACAATAGTTTAACAGAGTTTGTAATTGATAAAGAAACAGGAAAATATAAAGTTCAAGAATTAAACTTAAAAATATTAGAGTAAAAAAAATTCCCTTTATAAGGGAATTTTTTTTTAATTATTATTATTTTTCTTATTATCTAATTTATAACTTACTGCGTTTTCATTATCAAACAAGTAATTTGAATCATTTACATCTGTTTGAACAGGGTCTAAATCTGAATGATCAAAATCTACATCATCAGGATTAAATTTGTGTTTTTTTGAATTATTAGCATCTTCTTGAGAAGCAGAACTTCTATTAAACTTATCAAAATTATATTCCTTAGATTTATGAGGTTCATTATATTTAGACTCTAAGAAGTCTGAAGTTGCAAAGTTGACAACATTTTTTCCTTTTTTGTCTTTGGTCTTATAAATACATGTTTTGAATTTTAAACCTTGTATTTTTGCAACTTTCATTGTATCTTCCCATGACCAGTTAACGCTACCACCTAAATTAGAACTATATTCACCGTTTTTAGTGTCATAAGAATTTCCAACTTTCCATTCACGTCTTTGTCCAAATTCCTTTTCCCACCAACTATATTCTTCAGGAGTACAGTTACCAAAAGAAACTTTTGTTGAACAGTTAGCTAATAGAGTTTGCATAAATGGACTTCCAGTTCCACCTAAACTTGATAGGTTTGGTGCTGTAAATAATGCACCAACTCTAAATTTTCTAAACATTGTAAACAAATCACCAAGTAATGGGCAGGCATATTTATCAAAATCATCTACATATAAGAAGTGTGGTATTCTAGTTTTATCATTACCAGGACGACCTTCAACAGCACACATCATTTGAACTAAGAAGAATAAACCGAAACCTTTATGCTGTGCACCACCAATATCAGTAGGTCTTGTACACATTAAAATAACTTCACCATTTTTTATAGCATTAGGTACACTTAAATTGTTACGTCTTCTACAAATAATATCTCTAACTGAAGCAGCACGTAATAACTCTTCTAGTTGATCTACAGCAAAATGTACATATCTTTGCATATCTTTACGTCCCGGAGAATTCTTATAGAAGTTTTGTTCAAAATAAGAAATTTGGAATCTATAAGTATTGCTTAACTCTGGATCAGATTTTAAATCCTCACATAATTCTTCAACTAAATCAAAGTTTATTAAACAATCAAGCAAATCTTCAAGAGTTGGCAAGTCACCATTATGGCGTCTTGGATACATTTCTCCTAAAAATACACATACGTTTTGAATAGCCTGATATGCTAAATTTTTCATATAAGCAAGTTCTGCAGTTGCACTTGCAGCTACGAATAAAGATTCAAGTACTAATGATATCATTAATCCAGCAAGAGCAGGTGATGGAAGTGTAAATGGGTTGATACCAGGTGAATTTGGATCAAGTGGGTCAATAATATGAGTTGGTATACCAAAATTCTTAGCAATTTCAGCAAGTTTATATGTTTGAGATGCATCAGGTGTAAGTGATGACATACCTAAATTTTTATAAACTATTGTTCCATCTGCTGCAACACCATTTATTAATTTTTTCATATATGATTTATATGCTTTTTCTTTACCTTGCTCAGGTGTTAGCATTGCCAAATCAAAGAATTGATTTAAATAATCTTTACTGTATGGACAATCCAATTTTGCTAATCCAGATTTTAATGCATTGTAACCCATTTCTTTTGCTGCTTCATGGAAGAAGTATTTCTTTTCTAAATCTCTTGCAAACATTGGCTCTAAAATTAATCCAGATTTTCCTGTTCCTGAAGGACCAATAACTAAAATAGAATCAAACCTTCTTTTTTCTAATACCTTAACAGGTTTACCAGTTGCTCTATCAGTACATAAAGTTGCTTCGTAACTATATGGACCTGAATTTTCAGGTGCAAGAGTTAAATCTATACCTGTAAAATCAAGAATAGATTCTTTTACAGGGTTTGGGAAAATAGGGTTATTTACTGTTTTATATAACCATAAAAATAATCTATAAGCTGAAATAAATATTAAGTAAATTGGAGTTAAAGATAAAGCTCTTTTTGCTGCTTTTGAAAAATCGGCAATTAATGCTTTAGAATTTGGAAGTGAAAGAACTCCCATCCAAGCCAATCTATTTAACCATTGAATTATCATTGATGTTGCAATAATGTATATAGCAACCCAAAATGCAAAGAAGAAAGACATTTTTGTTTTGTCAGATTTTGCAAATTTTGATGAAATGGAAAATGAATATGCAAATACAGGGCAAAGGATTGCGAATGCATAGACATAAGGATTCCAATAACTAACTACCATTCCAGTCATACACAATAAAATTATCTCTACAACTCTATCAACAATAATATAGCTTGTTAATAGGGTAAAGATATATGTAAAAAATGTATTCCTATCAGTTTTTAATATTCCTAAAAATTTATCTAAAAGTTTCAATTTTAATTCCTCCAAACGATATATTTTCATACATATATATTATCCTATAAAATCGAAAAAAAAACAAGTACTTTTGCGAATTTTATTACAAAAAATACCATAGAATTATGTATAAATCGTTATTTCATCAAAGGAGGTTAGGTAATTGAAAAAAAAAGGCCGAAGTTTTATAAATGGAATTTTTATTTTAATGATTTCTCAACTTATAATTAAAACAACAGGTTTAGTATATAAAATTTTTCTTACTAATAAAGAAGGTTTTGGAGATTCCGGAAATGCAATATTGTCTGCGGGATTTCAGGTATATAGTTTGTTTTTAGCAATAACTTCTATTGGCATACCAAATGCAATATCACAGTTGATTTCTTCTAAGGTTGCTATGGGTGATAATAGAGGAGCATATAGAGTTTTTAAAATTGCGATTTCAATATTTGGAATTATAGGATTTACGGGAACAACTATATTATTTTTGGGTGCAAATAAAATTGCAAATCAATACTTGGGAATTCCTGATTCGGAATTTACAATAATGGCTTTGGCGCCTTCAATTTTTATTGTTGCTATTTCGTCAGTGCTGAGGGGGTACTTTAATGGCATTGAAATGGTAAATATAACAGCACATTCACAATCAATAGAACAAATCTTAAAAACAGTAATAACTATTGCTTTTGTTGAAATTATTGGATATGCATCAAATAGAAATACAAGGCTGATGGTTGCAACAACAGCAATAACAACAACAATTGCAACATTTTTTGGCTTTACATACTTATTTATTATATATAAAAAAAATAAGAAGAAAATTTGGAAAGATGTTATTGAATCAGCAGGAGTAAAAAGAGAGAGCATAATGAAAATAATAAAAAGTATTGTTTATTTATCTTTACCAATGACAATTACATCATTACTTGCGGCTACAAACAGAACAATTGATGCATTGACAATAGTTAGAACAATGAGCCAATATATGCCTGCAGAACAGGCAAAAATTCAGTATGGAATTTTAACGGGAAAAGTTGAAAGCTTGGTTGTTTTACCATATTCGTTTAATGTTGCATTTTCTATAAGTTTAATACCAACAATTGCTGCAGCAAATGCAAGAAAAAATATGGATTGTGCTACAAAGAAAATTAACTTCTCAATACTGGCCACGGTTTTAATTGCCTTACCATGTATGGGAATATTTATATCTTTCGCTGAGCAAATTTTGAAATTTTTATTTCCAAATGCATATCTTGGAAAAGAAATGTTAAAACTATCTTCAGTAAGCATTATATTTGTTGCTATTACGCAAACTATTGGCGGAATATTACAGGGATTAAAAAAAGTAAAGGAACCAGCTATAGCAATAGGGCTTGGAACAATGGTAAAAATTATTCTTAATTACGTATTAATACCAATAAAAAAACTAAATATTTATGGTGCAATTATTGCAACAATTGTTGGACATATTGTTACATTTGTAGTAAGTGTTTACTATTTTAGAAAATATCTAATATTAAAAATAGATTTAAAAAATATTACTTTAAAACCTGCTATTGCTACTATAATTATGATTTTTGGAGCTATAGAATTATACAAATTAAATTTAATAAAATCTCCAAATATTAATTTAATAATTTCACTTTCATTTGGATTTTTAATGTATATTTTTTCTATAATAATATTAAGAATATTCCCTATTAGAGGTGATAATAACGCTAATTTATGAACAAAACATACAAAAAACAGAAAACACGAAAACCTTATAAATAGCGGACTACAGAACACAAACAGATGAAAAGCTTGATTTTTAAAGAAAAAAAAGAAGGATTTTATCTAAATATGGCGAATTTACTAAATAGTAGACGTTACTCTACAGTAAATACAAAACTTTATAGGAGGTAGTTTTAAATGAACAAAGCTGAATTAATCGCAGCAATAGCTGCAAAAACAGGAGATACTAAAAAAGGAGCTGAAGCATCTTTGAATGCATTTGTTGACGTAGTAACAGAAGCATTAGTTGAAGGAGATAAAGTTCAATTAGTTGGATTTGGTTCTTTTGAAGTTAGAAAAAGAGCAGCTAGAAAAGGTAGAAACCCACAGACAAAAGAAGAAATCAAAATACCTGCATCAAAAGCTCCAGTATTCAAAGCTGGTAAAGCTTTAAAAGATTTAGTAAACAAAAAATAAAGTTTATATAAATTAAGAAGGTGACCTAAATCTAGGTGACCTTTTTTATTATTATTCAAAAGATTTTAGGAGAGAAAATAAATGGAATATATTGAATATATAGTTGGATATTTATTAGGAATTAATTTAGTTACGTTTCTTGCTATGTTTATAGATAAAAGAAAAGCAAAAAAAGGTAGTAGAAGAATACCAGAAAAAACATTGTTTACACTGGTTATGCTTGGAGGCGGAATTGGTGGAATTGCAGGAATGTATACTTTTAGACATAAAACAAAAAAAATAAGATTTATTATTGGCTTCCCGGCAATATTAATTATAGAAGTTGTTGCAGCAATTGCAATTATTACATCAAATTTTTAACCAATAAAAACGCTGTACACATAAAATGTAACAATAAATAAAAAATACAAAACATATAGACAAAAAAACATAAAATGACAAAAATAGACAAAATATGAAAACCAATAAAATGAATTATTCACAAAGTTATCCACAGTTTCCACAACCTAAAAACAAAAACACAACAAGATAACATAAAATAAAAAACACCTCAAACAAAACACCGTATAAAATTTATGGATAAGTATTGATAAATAAGTAAAAATAATGTAAAATAGAAAAATAATGAAAGGTGTTGATAAAGATGAAAGAAAAATCAATGGACAAAATAGTTAATTTATGTAAAAATAGAGGATATATATATCCAGGCTCAGAAATATATGGAGGACTTGCTAATTCATGGGATTACGGTCCAATAGGAGCAGAGCTTAAAAAAAATATTAAGGATATGTGGTGGAAAAAATTTATTAGAGAATCAAAATATAATGTTGGTATTGATGCTGCAATTATAATGAATCCAGAAGTTTGGGTTACAACAGGACATGTTGGAGGATTTAGCGATCCACTTATTGATTGTAAATCTTGCAAAACAAGACATAGAGCAGATAAGCTAATTGAAGAATGGGGATTCCAAAATGGAAAAGATATTTCTGGATTAGATGGATGGACAAATGAACAATTAGTTGCATATATTAATGAAAATAAAATACCATGTCCAGAATGTGGAAAAGTAGACTTCACAGAAATTCGTAAGTTTAATTTAATGTTTAAAACATTTATGGGTGTTACAGAAGACGCAAAATCAGAAGTATATTTAAGACCAGAAACAGCACAAGGAATGTTCGTTAACTTTAAAAATGTTCAAAGAACGACAAGAAGAAAATTGCCAATGGGTATTGGACAAATGGGACGTTCATTTAGAAATGAAATAACACCAGGTAATTTTATATTCAGAACGAGAGAGTTTGAACAAATGGAATTAGAATTTTTCTGCAAACCAGGAACAGACATGGAATGGTATGAATATTGGAAAAATTTCTGCAAGAATTGGTTAATTAGTATAGGAATAAAAGAAGAAAACTTAAGAATGAGAGAACACTCAAAAGAAGAGTTATCATTCTATAGTAAAGGAACAACAGATATAGAGTATTTATTCCCATTTGGATGGGGAGAATTGTGGGGGATTGCAGATAGAACTGATTACGATTTATCAAGACATATGGAAGCATCAAAATCAGATTTAACATATCTGGATCCTGAAACAAACGAAAAATACGTACCATACTGTGTAGAACCAGCGGTTGGTGTTGATAGAATTTTCTTAACAGTAATGTGTGATGCTTATGATGAAGAAGAGATTACAGAAGGAGATGTAAGAACTGTATTACATTTACATCCAGCACTTGCACCATACAAAGTTGCAGTATTACCACTTTCAAAAAAATTAAGTCCAAAGGCAGAAGAAATATTTGCAAGGTTATCAAAGAAATATATGTGTGAATATGATGAAGCTGGAAGTATTGCAAAGAGATATAGAAGAGAGGATGAAATTGGAACACCATATTGCATAACAGTTGACTTTGAAACTGAAAATGATAATTCTGTAACAATAAGACATAGAGATACAATGGAACAAGTTAGAGTTAAAATAGACGAATTAGAAAAATGGATAGACGAAAAATTAGAATTTTAATTAAGATAAAATAAGAATGTTAAATTCAAGAGATAAAAAGATATTTGTCTCTTGAATTTTTTTTACAAATATGATATTAATGTATGCGTAATTAGGAGAATTACTCTTGTACTAATGATGAAAAAATAAAGTAAAAAAAATTAAAAAAGGTATTGACTTTTGAAAAAATTATAGTATATAATACTACCAAACAAAGGTTTGAAAAAATAGGAGGATTTTTATGGGTACAGATAATTCAGAGAAGAGAAAAGCATTAGAAGCAGCATTAGGTCAAATTGAAAAACAATTTGGTAAAGGTTCAATAATGAAACTTGGAGAATATAAAGCTATGGAAGTTGAAGCAATTCCAACAGGAGCATTAAGTTTGGATATTGCATTGGGAATTGGAGGAATTCCTAGAGGAAGAATAATAGAAATATTTGGGCCAGAATCTTCAGGTAAAACAACACTTGCATTACATGCAATTGCTGAGGCTCAAAAAATGGGTGGAGAAGCAGCATTTATAGATGCGGAACATGCTTTAGATCCAATATATGCAAAACATTTAGGGGTTGATATAGACAATTTAATAGTTTCACAACCAGATACAGGGGAACAAGCATTAGAAATAGCAGAAGCTTTAACAAGAAGTGGTGCCATAGATGTAATAGTTGTTGACTCTGTTGCAGCTCTTGTTCCAAAAGCTGAAATAGATGGTGACATGGGAGATTCACATGTTGGCTTACAAGCAAGACTTATGTCTCAAGCTTTAAGAAAATTAGCTGGAGTAATTAACAAATCTAAAACAGTTATTATATTTATTAACCAATTAAGAGAAAAAGTTGGTATTATGTTTGGAAATCCTGAAACAACTCCAGGTGGAAGAGCATTAAAATTCTATTCATCAGTTAGATTAGACATTAGAAAAATTGAAAACATAAAAACAGATGGTGAAGTTACAGGTGCAAGAGCAAGAGTTAAAGTTATAAAGAACAAAGTTGCACCACCATTTAGAGAAGCTGAATTTGATATAGTATATGGCAAAGGTATTTCTAAAGAGGGAAACATTGTAGATTTAGCAGTTAATTTGAATCTAATTGAAAAATCAGGAGCATGGTTCAGTTATAATGGAAGTAAAATTGGACAAGGAAGAGAAAACGCAAAACAATTTATTAAAGATAACAAAGCTATTGCAAAAGAATTAGAAGAAAAAATTAGAGAAAACTTTAGACAAGCTTTTGAAAAAAGCCTAGCAGATGATGAACCACAAGAATCAGACCCAGAGGAAGAAATTGAACCAGAAGAATAAATAAAAATAATATAAAATTAGTATATTAACTTTTTAATAAAATGATACTTGGCTATGGAGCTAGGGTTAGTTTTAATAAAAAGTTAATATTTTTAAAGTGGGTAGTATAGATGGATGAGATAGAAGAATTTGATAATTTGAAAACTAAAGTTTTAAAATATGTTATTTATAAAAAGAGAAGTGAAGCAGAAATAAGACAAAAATTTGCGTTAAATGCTGGACAAATGCTAGATGATGTTATAGAATACCTAAAAGAAAATGAATATATAAATGACAGTGCATATATAGAAAAAACAATTCAAGAATTTCAAAGACTTAAA
>JAZQOX010000016.1:0-68103 GCA_045628105.1 Clostridia bacterium
AAGAAAGAACAAGATTTAACTAGAAAAGAATCAGAATTAGAAATGAAAGCTGATGAGTTAAATAATGAATTAAACAATGTAATTACTGCTCAAAAAGAGGAATTACAACGTATTTCAAGAATGACTGTTGATGAGGCTAAAAAATACTTATTATCAGAAATTGAAAAGGATTTAGTTGTTGAAAAAGCTAATCTTATAAGAGAATTCGAAGAAGATGCAAAAGAAAAAGCTGAAAAAAGTGCTAAGGAAATTATAAGTTATGCAGTTCAAAAATGTGCTGCTGACCACACATCTGAAGCTACAGTTTCTATAGTATCATTACCAAATGATGATATGAAAGGAAGAATTATAGGTAGAGAAGGTCGTAACATTAAAATGTTAGAAACTTTAACTGGAATAGATTTAATAATTGATGATACTCCAGAAGCTGTAATTATTTCAGGATTTGACCCATTAAGAAGGGAAGTTGCAAGAATTGCACTTGAAAAACTAATAGAAGATGGAAGAATTCATCCAGCAAAAATCGAAGAAATGGTTGAAAAGGCAAAAGAGGAAGTTGAAGAGGTTATTAGAGAAGAAGGAGAAAGAGCTGTACTTGAAACAGGAGTTAATGGCTTGCATCCAGATATTGTAAGATTACTTGGAAAACTTAGATATAGAACAAGTTATGGACAAAATGTTTTAAATCACTCAATTGAAGTTTCAAATTTAGCTAGAATAATGGCTGAGGAACTTGGATTAGATCCAAAAATAGCAAGAAGAGCTGGATTAGTACATGATATAGGAAAAGCATTAGACCATGATATGGAAGGTACACATGTTCAAATTGGTGTTGATGTATTAAAGAAATACAAAGAAAATGAACTAATTCTAAATGCAGTAGAAGCACACCATGGTGATGTTGAGCCTAAAACATTAGAAGCTGTTTTAGTACAAGCTGCAGATGCAATATCAGCATCTAGACCAGGTGCAAGAAGAGAAACATTAGAAACATACATTAAGAGATTAGAAAAACTTGAATCAATAGCAGATTCTTTTGAAGGTGTTGAAAAATCATTTGCAATACAAGCAGGTAGAGAAGTAAGATTAATAGTAAAACCAGAGAAAGTTTCTGATAGCCAAATGATAACAATGGCAAGAGAAGTCGCTCAAAGAGTTGAAAGTGAAATGGAATATCCAGGACAAATAAAAGTAAACGTTATTAGAGAAACAAGAGCAGTTGATTATGCAAAATAATAAAGAGGAAGTACACATATAAGTGTACTTCTTTTTTTGTATGTAAAAAATTGAATAAAAACCTCTCTATTGGTAAAAATATGTATAAATTACATAAGTTTTATAAATAAAGGGGTATTTGCAGTGAAAAATAAAAATAGATACTTAAATATAAAAGGAACAAGTTTAGATAGAACACAATTAGAAAAGTTAATGGAAAAAATAGCAGTTAATTATGATGTAAGCGAAGAGTGCAAGGTTGAAACATATCCAGTAGATAGATTAAATGATAATTTTAAATTCATACAAAAAACATATAATATTTTAAACGAACACATAAAAGAAAAAATAAATATTTATCCAGCAGGAGAATGGCTTTTAGATAATTTTTATATAATTGAAGAATCAGTTAAAGTAATAAGAAATGAATTAAATAGAAAAAAATATAAAAGTTTTCCAGGAATAAGTACAGGGCTTTATAAAGGCTTTGCGAGAATTCATTTTATAGCTTCTGAAATTATTGCATTTACAGATGGAAAAATAGATGAAGAAATATTAGAACTATGCTTAAATGCTTATGGTAAAAAAAAGAATCTAACAATGGAAGAAATATGGAATTTACCAATATTTTTAAAACTTGCAGTTATTGAAAACATAAGAAATATATGCGAAAAAATATATACAAGTCAAATACAAAAATATAAAGTTGAGGAAATTATAGAAAGATTAATAGAAAAAAAAGAAGATACTCAGACTAAATACAAAAAGATAAGAGAAAGCACAAGAAAAAATAAAAATTCGGTAAGTTCATTTGTTGAACATATGTCATATAAATTAAAAAAATATGGAAAAGCAGGAAATATATATTTAAAAATATTAGAAGAACAGGTAAGCAAGTTAGGGGTTAATATTTCAGATATAATAAGCAAGGAACACTTTGATATTGCAATTCAAAAAGTTCTTATTGGAAATAGTATAACAAGTATTAGAGAAATAAATAGAATAAATTTTGTTAATCTATTTGAAAGAATAAATGGGGTAGAGGAAATTTTAAAAAATGATCCAGCACAAGTATACAGTAAAATGGATTTTAGAACAAAGGAATATTACAGAAACAAAATAAAAAGACTAGCAGAAAAAACAAAAATTTCTGAAATATATATTGCAAATATGATATTAAAATTAGCAGAAAATGGAAGCGAAGAAAAAGAAAAACACATAGGATATTATTTAATTGGTGATGGAGAAAAAGAGTTAAATAAAAAATTAGGAATAAGAAGAGTAAAAAGTGTAAAAAAAGCAACAAGTTATATATCTATAATATGGATTTGCACGATAGTATTAAGCACAATTGTTGGATTTTATATTTATAGTAAAATTAATTTGGCAATGTCAATAATAGTAACATGTTTTACGTTTATACCAGTGTCAGAGATTGTTATACAAGTAATAAACTACATTTTAGGAAAGGTAATTAAACCAAGCTTAATACCAAAACTAAGCTTAAATGATGGAATTCCAGAAGAATATTGTACAATGGTTGTAATACCGACTATTATAAACAGTAAAGAAAAGGTTAAAGAATTATTTCATAAAATAGAAGTATATTATTTGGCAAATAAAGAGGAAAATTTATATTTCAGTTTACTTGGAGATTGTACAGCTTCAAAAAATGAAATGGAACAATTTGATGAAGAAGTAATAAATGCAGGTATAGAGGAAGCTGAAAAATTAAACAAAAAATATGTTAAAAATAATGAGAAAGATAAGTTTTATTTTTTATACAGAAATCGAGTATGGAGTAGAGGCGAAAAATGTTATTTGGGTTGGGAAAGAAAAAGGGGAATGCTTTGTCAATTTAATGATTTTTTGCTAACAGGTAATAATGAGTTTCGAACAAATACAATAAAAAACAGACTAAAAATAAAGTATGTAATAACACTAGATTCAGATACAAATCTAGTCCTTGGAACAGCAAAAGAATTAATTGGTGCGATGGCACATGTTTTAAATAGGCCTGTATTTGATCAAGAAAAAAATGTAATAACATCCGGACATGCATTAATTCAACCAAGAGTAGGTGTAGATTTAAATTCAAGTAGAAAGAGTTTGTTTTCAAAAATATATGCAGGACTAGGAGGAACTGATTCATATACAAATGCAGTATCAGATATATATCAAGATAACTTTGATGAAGGAAGTTTTACAGGAAAAGGAATATACGATTTAGAATTATTTCACAAAATATTATGTAATGAAATTCCGGAAAACACAGTATTAAGCCACGACTTGTTGGAGGGAAGTTACTTAAGATGTGGCTTAGCAACAGATATTTTGGTAATGGATGGATTCCCTTTTAAATATTCAAGTTATATGACAAGAGCAAAACGTTGGACAAGAGGAGACTGGCAAATTTTAGACTGGACAAAAAATGTAATAACAGTTAAAGATAAATCAAAAAAGATAAATCCTTTAAATAAACTATCAAAATTCAAAATACTGGACAATTTGAGAAGAAGTTTAATTGCACCAACTGTTACAATACTATTGATAATTTGTGTTATATTAGAAAATTTAAATAAACCTAATAATTTGATATTTTTACTAGCTATTATTACATTAACAATACCAACAATTTTAGATATTATAAATCATATCGTTTTCAAGAAGAGTGTTAATACAGAATATATTATGGCTCATAAAAACATAATTCCATATATTGGGGGAATGAAACTTAGTATTATTAGGGGATTTATAGAACTAATTACTTTACCACATAAAGCATTTTCTATGATAGAATGTATTATTAAAACTCTATACAGAATGAAAGTATCTAAACAGAATTTACTTGAATGGATGACTTCAGAAGAAGCAGAACAGCAAAATAAAAATGATTTAAAATCATACTTTAAAAATATGCCAGCAAATTGGATTAGTGGATTAATTTTAATAATTTTAGGCATTACAAATTTTAAAATACAATTCTTAATATTTGGCTTTCTTTTTTTTACAGCTCCAATAATAATATGGTATATAAGTCAAGAAGAGAAAGAAAATAATCCAGTAAAAGAGTTATCTACTGAAAATGTAGATTATTTAAAAGAAATAGCAAAAAAAACATGGGAGTTTTTCTATGAAAATATAAACGAAAAGAATAATTTTTTACCACCAGATAATTTTCAAGAAGATAGAAAGGAAAAAATTGCTCATAGGACATCACCAACAAATATAGGGTTAGGCCTTTTAACAATATGTGCTGGATGCGATATGAAATTCATATCTAAGGACGAAGCAATGGAATTAATAGAAAAAATGTTGTCAACAATAGAGAAAATGCAAAAATGGAATGGACATTTATACAACTGGTATAATACATTAAACTTGGAACCACTAATTCCAAAATATGTTTCAACTGTAGATAGTGGAAATTTTATAGGATATCTTTTAACATTAAAGCAATTTATTATTGAAATAGGTGATAAAAGAAAAGACAACATTTTAAACATTTTGGATAAATTAATAGATAACACAAAATTTTCAGTATTATACGATTCCCAAAAGAGACTTTTCTCAATAGGCTTTAATGTTGAAGAAAATAAACTTACAGATTCATATTACGATTTATTAGCATCAGAAGCAAGACAAGCAAGTTTAATTGCAATTGCAAAAAGAGAAGTGCCAAGTAAACATTGGGGATATTTAAGCAGAACGCTTACAAATTTACACAGATATAAAGGATTAATTTCGTGGTCTGGTACAGCTTTTGAATATTTAATGCCAAATATAAATGTTAGAACATACAAAGGAAGCGTGCTAGATGAATCATGTAGATTTATGCTGATGAGTCAAAAAGAATATGCAAAAAAAGTAGGAATACCATGGGGTATATCAGAAGCCGCATTTAATTTAAGAGATTTAAATAATAATTATCAGTATAAGGCATTTGGAATACCATGGCTTGGATTAAAAAGAGGACTAGAAGAAGACATGGTTGTGTCATCATATGCAATTTTTCTAAGCTTAATGTATGATCCAAAAGGTGCAATAGCAAATTTGAAAATTTTAGAAAATCAAGGCATGTTTGGAAAATATGGCTTTTATGAATCAATAGATTATACCACAGATAGATTGAGCTATGGAAAATTATATGAACCAGTTAGAACATATATGGCACATCATCAAGGCCTAATTCTTTTATCAATTAATAATTTAATTAACAATAATATTTTTGTAAAACGATTTGAAAAAAATCCAGAAATAGAAGCTGTAGATATTTTGCTACAAGAAAGAATGCCAGAGAAAGCAATTATAACAAAGGAAACAAAAGAAAAAGTTGAAAAATTAAAAGTTAAAGATTACGAAAAATATCTAGAAAAGACATATACAAAAATTAATACTCCATTAAATGAAATTAATGTTATATCAAATGGAAAGTATACAATAGTATCAGATTTAAAAGGAAATGGATATAGTAAATTAAACAATATTATGATTAATAGATATAAAGAAACAGCAGATTATAAACAAGGAATTATATTTTATATTAAAAATTTAACAACAAAACAAGTATATTCAAATTTACCTGAAAAAGGAAGTAAGGTGATATTTGCACCAGATAAAATAATATATGATAAAACAGAAGGAAATATAAATGTAAAAACAAAAATAACAGTTTCACCAGAGGAAAACGTAGAAATTCGAAGGCTAGAATTAACCAATAACGGAATAGGAACGGAAACAATAGAAGTTACAAGTTATTTTGAACCAGTACTTTCAACAGCAGAACAGGATTATGCACATCCTGCATTCAATAATTTGTTTTTAAATTATAAAGCAACAAATGGAAATATAATTGTTAAAAGAAAAAAAAGAGGACATAAACAAAAAGATATTTATATGGGTGTCAATTTGTATCCTGAAAACGAGACGGTTGGAGATGTAGAATATGAAATAGATAAAGAAAAAATTCTTGGAAAAGGAAATATAAAAATTCCGGATGCAATAAAAAATTCTAGACCATTTTCTAAAAATTTAGGATTAGTTACAGATTCAGGACTAGCGATAAAAAGAACAGTCAAGATTGAACCAGGGAAAGGTGCAACTTTAGATTTAATTATTACAGTTGGTTATACAGAAGAAATAATAGAGAAAAATTTAAATGATTATTTAAATAAAAATACTGTAAGTAAAACATTTGAACTAGCTAGAGCAAAAACAGAAGCGGAAACTATGTATTTAGGCTTAACCGGAAATGATATAATAAAATATAAAAAAATATTGGCATATTTATTATTTGAAAATCCAATGAAGTCAGAAACTATGGGAAAAATATCAAATAGAGTGTATGCACAGAGTGAATTATGGAAGTTTGGAATATCTGGGGATTTACCGATTTTACTTGTAAAAATAAAAGACGTAAATGATATTCATGTAATAAGAGATGTACTAAAAGCACAGGAATTTTACAGAAGTAAAAACATAAAAATAGATTTAGTAATTTTAAATCAAGAGAAAAATAGCTATGAACACTATATAAAATATGATATAGAAAACGAAATTCAAAATAAACAATTGGGCTTTTTAAAAAATACATTTGGAGGAATTTATGTAATTAATACGAGCGAAATTACAAAAGAAGATCTTGAATTATTAGAATTTAGAAGTAATTTAAGTTTAGATGCTTCACTTGGAAACATCGAGGCACAGCTAAAAGATATGGAAGAAGAATATGAAGAACAAAAAAGTATAATAGGAGAGGAAAACAAAATAGCAATAGTAAATACAAGTGAAGTGGAAACAATAAATGAAGATTATTCAGAACTAAAATATTATAATGATTTTGGCGGATTTGATAAAGATGGATTAGAATATAAAATAAAAGTAAACAATGAAAATAAATTACCAACAGTATGGGTAAACATACTTGCAAATAAAAATTTCGGAACAGTTATAACGCAGAATTTAGGAGGATTTACATGGAGTAAAAATAGTAGACTAAATAGAATATCAGCATGGAACAATAATGCGGTTATGGATATTCCATCAGAAATAATATATATAAAAAATAAAGAAACTGGGGAAAACTGGAGTTTAAATCAAAATATTTCAGCAAGAAATATGGAATATTATTTAACATATGGATTTGGATATGTTAATTTAAAAACAAAGAAAGATGATATAATTCACGATTTGGATATATTTGTTGCAAAAGAAAATAGTGTAAAAATAAATCTTTTAAAGCTAAAAAACACATCTAACAAAAAGAAAAAACTAAAAATTTTATACTATATAAAACCAGTATTAGGAGAAGATGAATTAAAGACAAGTGGATATATAAATGTTGAATTACAAAATAATGTAGTGTTGGCAAAAAATATGTATACAGATAATTTTAAAAATGAAGTTGTTTATTGTGGAAGTAGTGAAAAAATACTATCATTTACTGGAAGCAAAGAAGATTTTATTGGAGAAAATACAATATGTGAGCCTAAAGCATTAAATACAATAGGACTAGGAAATAAAAAAGGGCTAGGTAATAAAACATGCATTGCAGAAGAAATAGAAGTCGCTTTAGAACCATTTGAAAATAAAGAAATTACGCTATTTTTAGGAGCAGAAGAAGCCCTAATAAATGCAAAAGACATGGCATACAAATACTCTAAAGTAGCAAATGCAAAAGAAGAATTAAATTTAGTAAAAAGTTTTTGGTATGAACTATTAACTAGAATTCAAGTAAAAACACCATTAGAATCAATGAATATTATGCTTAACGGGTGGGCAATATATCAAACTATAAATTCAAGATTATGGGCAAGAACTGGATATTACCAATCAGGGGGAGCAATAGGCTTTAGAGACCAACTTCAAGATACACTTGGAATTAAATATTTAGAACCAGAGCTAATGAAAAATCAAATTATAAAACAAGCAAGTCATCAATTTATTGAAGGAGATGTAGAACATTGGTGGCATGAAGAAACAAAAAGGGGTATAAGAACTAGATTTTCAGACGATTTATTATGGCTAGTTTATGTTGTATGCGAATATGTTGAATTTACAGGAGATACAAGTATATTAGATATAGAAACACCATATTTAAAAGGAGAAGTACTAGAAGATGATGTAGATGAAAGGTATGACCTATACCCAGACTCAGAAATTAAGGAAAGTATTTTAAAACACTGTATAAGAGCAATAGAAAAATCACTAAAATTTGGAGAAAATGGGCTTCCAAAAATAGGCTCAGGGGATTGGAATGACGGAATGAATACAGTAGGCAATAAAAAAAGGGGAGAAAGTGTTTGGCTAGGATTTTTCCTATATGAGGCATTAAGCCGATTTATCAACATTTGTGGAGAAAAAGTGGATGAAAATAACATAAAACGTTACAAAAACATTCAGGAAAGCTTAAAAAAAGCACTAAATACAGCAGGCTGGGATGGAAGATGGTTTAAAAGAGCATTTACGGATGACGGAGAACCAATTGGAAGTATAGAAAATGAAGAATGTAGAATAGATAGCATATCACAAAGTTGGGGAGTAATATCAGGAGCGGCAGAAAATGATAAAAAATATATATCAATGGAAAGCTTAGAAAATCATTTAATAGATAAAGAAAACGGAATAATCAAACTATTAGATCCGCCATTCAACAAAACAAAAATAGAACCAGGATATATAAAAGCATATCTACCAGGAGTAAGAGAAAATGGAGGACAATACACACATGCTGCCATGTGGGCAATAATTGCAATGTGCAAATTAGGATTCGGAGATAAAGCAGTAGAATATTATAGAATGATAAACCCAATAGAACACTCAAGAACAAAAGAAACAGCACTAAAATACAAAGTAGAACCATATGTAATACCAGCAGATATATACGGAGCAGAAAGCTTAATAGGAAGAGGAGGATGGACCTGGTATACAGGCTCAAGTAGCTGGTTTTATAAAGCAGGAATAGAAAACATACTAGGGCTAAATATCAAAAACAATATATTAAAAATAGAACCATGTATACCGAAAGACTGGAAAGAATACACTATAAAATACAGATACAAAAACAGCATATACAACATAAAAGTAAAAAACGAAAATGGGAAAAATACTGGAATAGAAAAATTCTATTTAAACGGAAAAGAAATAGAAGAAAAGCAAATAGAATTAGATGGAAGCGGTGGAATTTATGAAATAGAAGCAATAATGTAAAAAAATATCCCAATTTAAATACGTCCCCAATTGGGAAAAAACTCTCTCCTAAAAAAGAGAGAGTTTTTTATACAAGATTTAAAGATATTTTTTTAAATCTTGTATATTCTTTTCTTGTAATCGTACAAAATCGGATAGAACATTTTTAACTTCATTGTCTAAAAATTCGTGATTATTTAAAAGTTTTATTCCTTTTACAATACCCATGTCATTTCCTTGTATTAGAAGTTCTGATAATTGTGAGTTACTTGTGTCATTTGCTGTGTTAAATTGAATTCCCATCCATGACATTGCTTTTTGAAATGCAGGCGTGTCTTCCATTTTAACATTTCTTTGTCCAAGCAGTTCTTGAGTTCTATCATAAATATTTTGATATTCATCTTGCTGAGTAGTAAGTAAATTCTTAAATTCTTCATCTTCGGCTTTTTTCATTACAGTTGTAATGGCATCCATGCCCATTCTTGAATTTTTGTTAACTTCTTGCAAAATTTCTGTTTCTTGATCCATACAAACATCTCCTTTAAAAATAATACTAATAGTTTGCCCAATTATGTAAAAAATATAAGTAAAATCATTGCAAACTAAGGAAGATTATTATATAATAAACGAAGCGTATAAATTTAAATAGAGAGGGGATTTTTTTGTATGATTAAAAAAGTTGCAATTATTACAAATGGTGGAGATTGTCCGGGACTAAATGCGGTTATAAGAGCAATTGTAAAAACTGCAGAAAACAATGGGGTTGAATGTTACGGATATATTGAAGGATATAGAGGACTTTATGAAAACAATTATATTAAATTAGATTCAAACGGAAGTGCTTCTGGATTATTACATAGAGGTGGAACTATAATAGGAGCATCAAATAGTACAAATCTTTTTAATTTAAAAGTTGAAGAAAATGGTCAAACAATTTATAAAGATGTATCTGATATATGTGTTGAAAATGTAAAAAAAGCTGGATTTGACTGTATATTTACATTAGGAGGAGATGGAACACAAAAATCAGCAAGAGACTTTTCACTAAAAGGATTAAACATAATTGGAGTTCCAAAAACAATAGATAACGATGTTGCACATTGCGAAATGACATTTGGATATAATACGGCAGTTTCAGTTGCAACTGAAGCATTAGATAGATTACATTCAACAGCAGAATCTCATCATAGAGTAATGGTACTAGAAGTAATGGGAAGATACGCTGGATGGATAGCATTAGAATCAGCAATAGCTGGTGGTGCAGATGTAGCTTTAATACCAGAAATTCCTTATGATATAAATAAAGTTGTAGAAAAAATAAATGCAAGAAAAAAATCTGGCAAAAAATTTAGTATAGTTGTTGTTTCAGAGGGTGCTAAACCAAAGGATGGAGAATTAACAATAAAGAAAACTTTAAATGATGGAAGCGGATTAGATAATGTTAGACTTGGAGGAATTGGAGATAAGCTTGCAAATGATATAGAAGAACTTACTGGAATGACATCAAGAAATACAACACTTGGATATGTACAAAGAGGCGGAACACCAACATCTTATGATAGAATACTTTCAACAAAATATGGATATAAAGCAATGGAACTTGCATTGGAAGAAAAATTTAATGTGTTAGTAACATTAAAAGACGGAAAATTAGGATATGTTGCATTAGAAGATGTAGTAGGAAATAACAAAGAAATAGGAGCAAGATCTGGCGGAACTGAAAGCACAAATATTAAAAACATAAAAATGAATGATGATTTAATTAAAGTAGCAAGAAATTTAGGAATATGCTTAGGGGACTAGAAAAGACAAAAGGAGAGAAAATAAATGATTAATTTTAAAACTGAAATTGCAAATGCAATTGCAAAAGTGACAGAAATAGATGCAAAAGAATTGGAAACATATATAGAAATACCACCAAATTCAGATTTAGGTGATTATGCATTTCCATGCTTTAAATTAGCAAAAGCATTAAGAAAAGCACCACCAGTAATTGCACAAGAAATAAAAGAAAAAATAGATATTAGCAATGAACTTGTTGAAAAAATAGAAATAGTAGGTGGATATTTAAATATATATGTAAATAAAGAAAAATTAGCAGAAAACGTTTTAAAAGAAGCCTTTGAACAACAAGAAAAATATGGATCATCAAATATTGGACAAGGAAAGAATGTTGTTATAGATTATTCAGCACCAAACATTGCAAAACCATTCCATATAGGACACTTACGTTCAACAGTAATTGGGGGAGCATTATATAAGATTTATAATTTTTTGGGATACAACAGTGTAGGAATTAATTATTTAGGAGACTGGGGACTTCAATTTGGAAAAGTAATGGCAGGACTTGATATGTGGAAAGAAGAATACGACTTTTCACATGATGAAATACAAAGTATACTAAAAATATATATAAGATTTAATCAAGAAGAAAAAGAAAATCCGGAACTAACGGAAAAAGCAAGAGAATACTTCAAAAGATTAGAAGATGGAGAAGAAAAAGAAGTAGAAACTTGGAAATGGGTTAGAAAACTAAGCCTAGAAAATTATCAAAAAACATATAATCTTTTAAACTCAAGATTTGATTCATACAATGGGGAATCATACTATAACGATAAAATGGATGCAGTAGTTGACGAATTAAAAGAAAAAGGATTATTACAACCATCAGAAGGTGCCCAAGTAGTTGATTTATCAGAATATGATATGCCACCATGCATAATAATAACATCAGCAGGAACAACAATATATGCAACAAGAGATTTAGCTTCTCTAAAAGATAGAATAAATACATACAATTTTGATAAAGCAATTTATGTTGTTGGAAATGAGCAAAGATTACATTTTAAACAAGTATTTAAAACATTAGAATTAATGGGATATGAAGAATATGCAAAAAAATGTGAACACGTTCCATTTGGACTAGTAGTAGATAAAACTGGAGAAAAAATAGGATCAAGAAAGGGCAATTCAGTATTTCTTGAAGATATTTTAAAAGAAGCAATACAAAAAGTTGAAAAAATTATTGAAGAAAAAAATCCTAACCTAGAAAACAAAGAAGAAGTTGCAAGAAAAGTTGGAGTTGGGGCAATTATATTTAATGACTTATCAAATAGCAGAATAAAAGACGAAATATTTGATTGGGATATGCTTTTAAATTTCCAAGGAGAAACGGGACCATATATTCAATACATTTATGTAAGAACAAGAAGTTTACTAGAAAAAGCAGGATATGTACCAAATGTAAATAATGTTGATTTTAGCAAATTACAAGAAAAAGAAGCAATTGAAACATTAAAATTAATATATTCATTCAATGAATATATTGAAAATGCTGCATCAAAAAATGAACCTTCAATTGTAGCAAGATATTTAATAGATGTAGCTCAAAACTTTAGTAGCTTTTATAATGAACATAAAATTATAACAGAAGACAAAGCAGTACAAGACGCAAGACTTGCATTAACATATGTAGTTGGACTTGTATTGAAAACAGGTGTTACATTACTTGGCATGGAAATGCCAGATAAAATGTAAAAAAATTTAAGGGGGTATTTTAAATGAAAGCAATCGAATTAAAACATCCATTAATTGAACACAAACTAGCAATTTTAAGGGACAAAAAAACAGGAACAAAGGAATTTAGAGAAATAATTTCAGAGTTGGGAGAAATGCTTTGCTATGAGGCTATGAGAAATGCAAAAACTTATGAAACTGAAATTGAAACACCTATGGAAAAAATGAAAACAAGAAAAATAGATGAGCAAAACTACGCATTTGTTCCAATTTTAAGAGCAGGAACAGGTATGCTTGACGGAATAATAAACATGATGCCAAATGCAAAAATAGGACATATTGGAATGTACAGAGATGAGAAAACTTTCAAACCAAATGTTTACTTTTTTAAAGTTCCAAAAGATATAGAAAAAAGGGAAGTCCTAATTTTGGATCCAATGCTTGCAACAGGTGGTTCAGGATTAGATGCGATTGAACTTCTAAAAGAAAAAGGTGTTAAAAATATAAAATTCTTGTGTATTATTGCTGCACCAGAAGGAATAAAAGCAATTGAAGAGAAACATCCAGATGTTCAAATTTATACAACATCAATAGATAGACAATTAAATGAAAATGCTTACATATTACCAGGACTTGGAGATGCTGGTGATAGAATTTTCGGAACAAAATAGTTATTTTATAAATAACAAAAATATTTCAATCAAGCCGGATAAAACCTAAAATAGGATATAACAAATTTAGTAATGTTGAAAAGCCAATATTACTAAAAAGTATAGACATAAAACACATAGTAAGAGCAATTATTTTGTAGCTCTTACTATTTTTTATGTTTAAATTATTTAAAAAGCCATAACCGCTAGAAAGAGCGGTTGTAAAAATTGCACCAAGAATTGCAATAGAGAAAATATATTTTATAAATAAGTTAGAAAGACCAGCAATGTAAACAGTTGGAAGATCCAAGGAAAAAACATCTTCAAAATAATAGTTTAGTAAAAAGAAAAGAACTATTGACATAACACTTAGCAATGTAGTGCTTAAAACAGATATTATTTTTACATTTCGAAGATGTGGTATATATTTTTTTAGAGTAATTAAAATTGGAAATAAAACTACTAAATTATAACTTGAATAAAGTAAAGAACGTATAAACCAATTAAAATTACTATCTACTGAGTGTATATTTAAACTTGTAAAACTAAATAGATTTGTACAACCAAGAAGTATAATTAAAATAATTAAAAAAGGTATAATATAAGAATTTATTTTTGAAATAAGTTCAATATCACCGCAAAACACAAAAAAAGATAGAAAAGCTATTACGCAACTGCCAACGTAAACAGGAAGACTAAATTCTTGAAAAAAGTAACTTCCAAATCCTGCAATCATAACTACAAAAGAAATTATAAGAAAAATATTTATTATATTACACATAACGTCAATAAGAAAAGAAGATTTGGGAATAAGAATTGATATAAAATCATGATATGAATTAATATTATATTTAAGTATTAATTTAAAACTCTTATATATGGAAAAACCAATAATCAGGTTAGAAAAAAATAGACCAAACAAACCATAAAAACCATAAACATTAAAAAAAGTAAATATTTCTTTGCCAGATGCAAAACCAGCTCCTATAATAGTTCCAATAATAACAAAAATAATCTTAAACATATAAATCCTTTCAAGTTAATTATATGTAATAAGAAAAATAAAAATTAAAAAATAAAAGAATCATATTGTAAAAAAAATCATTATATAATAAAATAATAAAAAAACAAAGGAGGAGTTTTTATGAGTTGGGCAATTATATCTATTTATGTTTCTGTTTTGGCATTTGCAGTTGCAGCATATTTCTATTCATGGGTATCAAAACAGCCTACAGCAAACGACAAACTTAAAAAAGTTGGCGGGTTAATTAGGAAAGGTTCTTTTACCTTTTTGAAGAAAGAATATTCAATACTTACAACTTTTGTTTTGGTTGTAGCAGTATTAATTCTATTCTTTTTCCCAGAACCATTATTAAAATCTAAAAATCAACTTGCAAATGTTGGAATGTCATTTGCATATATTTTAGGTTCAGTACTTTCAGGATTAGCAGGAGTTATAGGAATTAGTATAGCAACAATTGCAAATGTTAAAACAGCAACAGCATCACAAAAAAGTATAAAGAAATCATTTATATGTGGTTTCAGAGGTGGAGCTGTAATGGGAATGGCAGTAGTTGGGACATCATTATTAGGAGCAGCAGCACTATACTTATTGACAAAAAATACAGACATTGTATTAGCATTTAGCTTTGGAGCAAGCTCTTTAGCATTATTTGCAAAAGCAGGAGGAGGAATTTTTACAAAAACTGCTGATATTGCAGCAGATTTAACAGGTAAAGTAGAACTAGGAATACCAGAGGATGACCCAAGAAATCCTGCAGTTATTGCAGACAACGTTGGAGATAACGTTGGAGATGTTGCAGGAATGGGAGCAGACTTATTCGATTCAAATGTTGCAGCAATTGCGGCAACACTAGTAATTGCATTACCACTAGGACAGATTGATTTAATATTCTGTTATTGCGCACTAGGATTACTTGCTTCAATAATAGGAGTATTATGTTCTAGAATAAGAAAAAACGGAACACCAAGTAAGGCTTTAAATGGTGGAACATATTTAACATGTATTCTATTTGCATTATTTACATTAGTAGCATCATATTATTCAAAATTTGATTTAAGAATATGGGGAGCTACAATGATTGGAATGATAATAGGAGTTGTAATAGGAGTTACAAGCGACTATTTCACAGGAGACGATAAAAAACCAGTAAAAAAAGTTGCTGAAAGTTGTCAAAACGGACCAGCATTTACAATTCTTTCAGGATTCTCATATGGGTTATTAAGCAGTATGCCAGCATTAATAGGAATTGGAGCAGCAGCACTTATTTCATACAAACTATGTGCACCAATAGGACAAGGTTTTGAAATGCTTGGAATATCAATGTCAGCAATTGGTATGCTTTCAATAGTAGGCATGATTATATCAAATGATGCATATGGACCAATAGTAGATAATGCAAGAGGATTAGCCGAAATGGGGGACCTAGGAGACGAAGTAATTAGAGTAGCAGATGAATTAGATGCAGCAGGAAATACAAGTAAAGCAATAACAAAGGGATTTGCAATAGGAGCAGCAGGGCTAACAGTAATAGCATTACTTGCAGCGTTTGCTGAAATAGTAAAAAATGCAACAGGAATTAGTTTAACTTTTGATATCATGAATCCCGCCGTATTCTTCGGAGCATTAGTTGGAGTTTCAATACCAGCAGTATTCTGTGCAATGTTGATATTTGGAGTAAATAAAAACTCTCAAAAATTAGTAAAAGAAATACATAAACAATTTAATGAAACACCAGGACTAAAAGAAGGAAAAGTTGAACCAGACTATGGAAAATGCATAAATATTGCAACAGTTGGATCAATAAAGGAATTAATTCCAGCAGGATTGATGGCAATATTAAGTACCATAATAGTTGGATTTATAGGAGGAGTTCAAGCAGTTGGTGGATTCTTAACAGGAAACATTTTGTCTGGATTACTACTTGCAGAACTTATGAGCAATGCAGGAGGACTTTGGGATAATGCAAAAAAATACATAGAAGCAGGAAACTTTGGAGGAAAAGGATCAGATGCACATAAAGCAGCAGTAATAGGTGATACAATAGGAGATCCATTTAAAGATACAGCAGGTCCATCAATAAATACACAAATAACAGTAGTTTCATTAGTATCATCACTTGCAGCAACACTATTCTTAATGCATTCAATATTTTAAAAAATAAAAACACGTCTCATATATGAGACGTTTTTATTTTGCAAAAAAATCGCAAATTCCTATTGATAAATATTACAAAATAAGGTATAATATAACAGAATTAAAACAGATTTATTACAAGAATATTAAATTAATGTTACATTTTAATTAATACTCTTGACATATCTCTAAAAACGAATAAAATATAGTTAGACAAATTATAGAGGTAATTATGAGGGTAATTAGCGGAAAATCCAGAGGAAAAAAGCTAGTTTCACTAGAGGGTATGAATACAAGACCTACTCTTGACAGGGTGAAAGAAGCTTTATTTAACATTATTCAATTTAATATAGTTGATAAAAATATTTTAGATTTATTTGCTGGAAGTGGAGCAATTGGAATAGAAGCTTTAAGCAGAGGGGCAAAAAAGGCAACTTTTTGTGACAATTCTGCAGAGGCAATTAAAATAATACAAACAAATATAAAAAATACTAGAAACGAAGAAAATTCAACTGTATTAAATAAAGATTATATATCTTCTTTGGAATATTTAGGAAAACAGAAGGAAAAATTTGATATTATATATCTTGACCCTCCATATAAGACAGATTTTGCAAATATTTCAATTCAAAAAATTATAGATTTGGATTTATTATCAAAAGACGGAATTATTATTGTAGAAACAGACGATGAAAGTAAAGAAAAAAGTTTTACAGATGAAAAGATAGAAATTTTTGATAAGAGGAAATATGGGCGAGCAATACTCATATTTATTCGAAAGGGGTAAAAACATGGAGATTTTTACATTATTAGAAACATTAGAAGATATTTTAGAAAAGAGTAAATCAATACCTTTTACTGAAAAAACAATAGTAGATAAAGAAGAAGTATTAGAAATAATTAAAGATATAAGATTAAAACTTCCAGACGAATTAAAACAAGCTAAATGGATAAAAGAAGAAAGAGGACGTATTTTACAAGAAGCACAAAAAGAAGCAGATGATATTGTTAGAGAGGCAGAAAATAGAATAATTTCAATGATAGACGAACATGAGATTACAAGAAAAGCTTATGCACAAAAAGCAGAAATTATTGAAACAGCAAATGAAATGTCTAGAGAAATTACAAAAGGAACAAGAGATTATGCAGATAACATGTTAGCTGATTTAGAAGGAGCAATAAACTCTATTAATGTTTCAATAAATGAGGCATTAAGAACAATTGAACAAAATAGAAACGAATTGAAATAAACATTAAAAGTCAGAACTATAAATGCTTCTGACTTTTTATTGATAAAGAGGTACTAAAAATGGGAAGAAAAACAAAAAAACAACAACAAAGAAATAATTTAGATATACAAGTAGTAGTTTTATTTATAATAAGTATAGTGCTAGGAATATTAATATATTGTAAACCAGGAAAAGTAGGGCAAACTCTAATTCCACAAATTGAACATGCTATTGGATGGATACAATATTTAATTCCAGTTGCAATATTTGCAGCTGCTGTTAATCTAGCATGTGAAGAAGATAAAAGAACAATTATAATAAAAGTAATTCAATATTTATGTTTGGTTGTAGCAGCATCAGTAATTATAACTGTTTTTAACGGAAACACAGGAGTTATTGGATCAGGTTTAACTAATTGGATAGTTGGTCAGGTAGGAAAAGCAAGTACGGTTGTAATTTCTTTAGGTGCTATAATATTATTATCTGTATTCATGTTTGGAATTAAACCTGCAGAAAGAGTAAAAGAAATAGTTGAAGAGAGAAAAGAAAGAACAGAAGAAAAAAGAGAAATGAAAGCTAAGAATATTTCAACTAGAAGCAAGCAAATAGAAATTGAAGAAGTTGAGGAACCACATATATCTGGAATAAGAGAAGGAATTGCTAAATTAAAGGAAAAAGAACAAAGTAAGAAACAACTAAAGGAATTAGAAAGGCAGGAAGCTGAAGTTCTTGATAACCAAATTAATATAAAAATGGCAGGAGATAATAATAATGCCGGGGGCTTATTTAAGAAACAAGAAGAAGAAAAGGTTGATAAATCAAAAGAGGTTTTAACATTGGAACATACGTTAACTGTTGAAGACCAGAACTATGAATTTCCACCAATTAATTTCTTAAAAGAAGGAATGCAAACAGCAAAAAATAGTAAAAAAGCGATAACAGATACAGCAAGTAAACTACAAAGAACATTACATAGCTTTGGAGTTTCAGCAAAAGTTGAAAATGTATCTGTTGGACCAACAATTACTCGTTATGAATTAAAACCAGCAGAAGGCGTAAGAGTAAGTAAAATTGCAAACTTATCAGATGATATTGCATTAAATCTTGCAGCAGAAAGCATAAGAATAGAAGCTCCAATACCAGGGAAACAAGCTGTTGGAATAGAAATTCCAAATAAAGAAAAAGATATGGTTGTATTAAGAGATATAATAGACACAGAAAAATTTAAAGAAGCAAAATCAAAACTTGCATTTGCAGTAGGAAAAGATGCAGCAGGTGAAACAATAATTGCAGATATCGCAAAAATGCCACACGTACTTATTGCAGGTAGTACTGGATCAGGAAAGAGTGTTTGTATAAACACATTAATTACAAGTATTATATATAAAGCGAAACCAAGTGAAGTAAAACTTCTAATGGTTGACCCCAAAGTAGTTGAGCTATCTGTTTACAATGGAATACCACATTTACTTATTCCAGTAGTAACAGATCCAAAAAAAGCAGCAGGAGCTTTAGCATGGGCTGTACAAGAAATGGTAAACAGATATCATTTATTTGCAGAAAAAAATGTAAGAGATATAACAGGATATAACGAAGCACTAGAAAAAGAAGGAATAGAAGAAAAATTACCACAAATAGTAATAATTATAGATGAGCTTGCAGATTTAATGATGGTAGCAGCAAAAGATGTTGAAGATGCAATTTGTAGATTAGCACAGATGGCAAGAGCCGCAGGAATGCATTTGGTTATTGCAACACAAAGACCATCAGTAGATGTAATCACAGGTGTTATTAAAGCAAACATTGCAAGTAGAATAGCTTTTGCAGTTACATCAGGTGTTGACTCAAGAACAATACTTGATTCAGTAGGTGCTGAAAAGTTATTGGGAAAAGGGGATATGTTATTTTATCCATCAGGAACAATAAAACCACAGAGAATTCAAGGAGCATTTATATCAGACCAAGAAGTTGAAAAAATAGTTACTTTCCTAAAAAACAACGGAGGACCAACATACAGTGATGATATATTAGAAAAGATAGAAAAGGCAAATGCAACAGATCAAGAAATGGATAATGATGATGAAGACGAAACAGACGAATTTTTAATGGATGCAATAGATATGGCGGTTAACATGGGACAAATTTCAGCATCAGGATTACAAAGAAGATTTAAAATTGGGTATACAAGAGCAGGAAGAATAATTGACCAAATGGAAGCTAGAGGAATAATTTCTGGATATGAAGGAAGCAAGCCAAGAAAAACATTAATAACTGAAGAAAGATGGCAAGAATTAAAAATGGCAAGACCACCACAGGAAAGTGAAGGAACAGAAACTGAAGAAGTAGAAAATTAAAAAAATCTCAATTGGGGACGTATTTAAATTGAGAAAAAAATCCCAATTTAAGTACGTCCCCAATTGGAAAAAGGAGTAAAGAAATGAAGAAGAAAGTAGCTTTTTATACATTAGGATGCAAAGTAAATCAATATGAAACAAATGCAATAGCTCAGAAATTTATAGAAAATAATTATGAGGTTGTGGCCTTTGAAACAGAGTCAGATGTATATATAATAAATACTTGCACAGTCACAAGTGTTGCAGATAAAAAATCTAGACAGATTATAAGACAAGCAAAAAAACAAAATCCTGAAGCAATTGTTGTAGCAACAGGATGCTACGCACAAGTAGGGAAGGAAGAATTAGAAAAAATAGAAGAACTAGATATAATAGTTGGAAATACAGATAAAAATAATATTGTAAAAATTGTAGAAGAATTTTCTAATGGAAAAGAAACCATGGTTGGAAAAATTGAAGAAGAAAAAGAATTTCTGGATTTTGGAGAAATAACATATACAGAAAAAACGAGAGCAGTTATAAAAGTACAGGATGGATGCAATAATTTTTGTTCATATTGTTTAATACCATATGCAAAGGGAAGAGTAAGAAGTAGAAAACCTGAAAGTGTAATAAAAGAGATAAGAAAAATTGTTTTATTAGGAATTAAAGAAGTTGTAATAACAGGAATACATGTAGCTTCATATGGAAAAGATTTTGATAATGGATATAGATTAATAGACTTGTTAGAAGAAATAAATGAAATAGAAGGACTAAAAAGAATAAGATTGGGGTCATTAGAACCTAATTTAATAACAGAAGAATTTGTTCAAAGATTGGGAAAAGTAGATAAAATATGTGATCATTTTCACTTATCTTTGCAAAGTGGATGCGATGAGACTTTAAAAAGAATGAATAGAAAATATACAACAGCAGAATTCAAACATGGTACAGAACTTTTAAGAAAAAAATTCCCAAATGTTGCATTAACAACGGATATAATAGTAGGGTTTCCAGGAGAAACCGAAGAGGAATTTGCAAAAACATATGAATTCTTAAAAGAAATAAAATTTAGCAAGATGCATATATTTAAATATTCACCAAGAAAAGGAACAGTCGCGGCAAAAATGCAAAATCAAATTAACCCAGAAATAAAGGAAATAAGAAGCAATAAATTAATTGAACTTTCAAATAAAAATGAAATTGAATTCCTTGAAAAATATATAGGAAAAAATCTAGAGGTACTATTTGAAACCAAAACGAAAAACAACTGTACTGAAGGACATACAACAAACTACATAACAGTATTAGCAGAAGGAGAAAAAAATGAAAATACAATTGCAAATGTCAAAATTGAGGAAAGAATAGGACTTGAATTAAAAGGAAAAAGTATCAACTAAAATATTACAAAATTGTAATATTCATGTAATAAAAATGATATATTTTTATTTAGAAAAATACTTGATTAATCTAATAAAATGTAGTATAAAATAAAAGTAAGATGAAGAGATTAAATTACTAAAGAAAAAAATCTCAAATACTTTAAGAAGGGGGAAAAAATAATGAGTGAAGTATCAAAATTTATTCCAATGGATGAATATAGTGAAAGTGTTGAGAGCGGAGCAACAGATACTGGAATTGAAGAGGTAGCAGCAGGTAATGTAGGAGCAAGTAATTCTTCTTTTAAAGTATGCGGATCAAGCAAAAATTTACCAGCTCAAAAAACATCATTATGGGCTAAATTAAAGGGAATATTAACATATGAAATTAAAGTAGAATTAACACCTCATCAACAAAAAATTGAAGATGAGATAAATGAATTCTTACATCAAGAAGTTACATGGCAAAGCTTTAAAAACTTCTTATTTCAAGATGTTACATTTGGAAAGAAGAAAAATGCGTAATAGTTATAGAAGAGAACTTTTTAGTTCTCTTTTATTGTATTTATAATAAAAGCGTAGTATAATAAAAAAGTACGGGGATGTATTTTGGCTTCGACGGTATTTTTGAAGTATAAATAGCGAGTAGTGGATGGTCGCTTTGGCCACTATAAAAAAGCGAAATTAAAATTAAACGCTGATCAAGAATTAGCATACGCTGCCTAAGTTGCAACGTCGTTCTCTTGCATAGCCTACTGATGCAAACAGGGCGTCGACTAAAGTAGGAAACAAAGTTATTTCTTTCCTTGGGAATAATGGGTAAAAAAAGGATACCAAAACTTCAAGCGTGTTTGTTTGCAAGAAATTGCGGGAAACTTTAATAATAAACTACACTCGTAGAGGTTTATACGGATAGAATATTGGACGAGGGTTCGACTCCCTCCATCTCCACCAAATTTTAAAATGTCACAGCAAAGCTGTGGCATTTAAAATTTGCACGAAAAAAGGAGGGAGTCGAAAAGGAGGGTGCCAAGTTTCGAGCAGGTTAAGGCCTGCCGAAACGCAGGCAAAAGATGTCCGGTGGACATCTTTTCCGACGCGAGGACGACTGGCCCCTCCATCTCCACCACGTCGCAACCGACCATTAGGTCGTTGCTCCTCTTTCGAAAAAAGTATCGCTCTGTTTGGCTAATTCCTTGCAAGCGCGGAATTAACGCCGAACTATCGCTAACTACTTTTTTCGATGCTGTGGCATTTTAAATTTGTACGAAAAAAAAGGAGGGAGTCGAAAAAGGTGAGCGACTGAGCATGAATATATGTTGCTTCGCCGTTTACCTTGCTGAAATGAAATGGAGGCTTTTTCGAACAGGTACATTCATTAAAAAGCAAAAAAAGAACTCACGAAAAAGTGAGTTCTTTTTGGTAGCGAGAGGTGGATTCGAACCGCCGACCTGTCGGGTATGAACCGAATGCTCTAGCCAACTGAGCTATCTCGCCATGAACTATTCTATTATACAGAGTTTTACCCTATTTGTCAAGTGAAATAACAAAAAAATTATTTTTTATTGTTAACTTCTGGAATAATAATATTTTTTTTATCTTCTTTTGGGTTTGGTTTAACATCATTTAAATGTTCATATACAGGAGAAATATCTAAATCTTTACCATTATCATCTACAATAACTTCAATATCATTCTTTTTTTCTTCCATAAATATCACCTTGAGAAGATAATAGCATAAATGTAAAAGAATGTCAAACAAAAATATGTAATTTCCAAAAACATATTAAAGTCCGCCCAATCTCGTCGGAGTTATATATTGTTTGTTCTCAAGAAAAAATCGAAATGGCTGTCGAGGGTAATCCGTAAGCCGTTGGCTCTTCGATTATTTTTTTTCGAAAAAAATATATAACTCCTGCGTTGAGCTACTTTTAATCATTTATTGTACAAGAAATAATAGTAGTAAAATTAATTATTTATTTTATGTGTTCATAGCTTCCACACATTGATTCATCTTCTGGATTTCCATTATTACAATTCTTGCAAGGTTCAACAATAATACCATCTAACTCGCAAAGATGACGATTAGTATTATTAAAAGCACAACTATTAACATTACAATTTATTTTTTGATTTTTGTCCATAAATATCCTCCTTTTTTAAAAATCTCTTTTTATTATGGCTATTTTTTATAAAAATTATTTTCCAATTTTTTCATTCAAAGTTTTATTTTTATCAATTTGTTTATTACATTTCTCTTCAGATTTTTTAAAACTCAAATACCAACCAACACCATTATGCTTTTCTTGAATTTCGGAAACCCTTTCTTGTAAGCCCTTAAACGTAGTAGGAGAAGGATTAATAATAGGTTCTCCAGGAACCCAATTTGCCGGAATAGAAGCATTATTACAATCAGCAGTTTGAAGAGCCTCAACAACCCTAATTATTTCAGGAATCCACCTACCAACATTTAATGGATAAATAAATATTGTTCTAACAATGCCCTTGTCATCTATAATAAAAACATTGCGAACAGTTTCTGTTGTACTAACAGTGCTAGAAATCATTCCATATTTTCTAGCAATTTCTCCACTTCTATCTGCAATAACAGGAAAAGGAACTTCAACATTAGTTTTTAGTAAAATATCATAAAGCCAAGCAAGATGAGAAGGATTACTATCAATGCTTAAACCAATTAATTGAGTATTTAAATTTTGAAAATATGTATTAGCTTTAGAAAAGGCTATAAATTCAGTAGTACATACGGGAGTGAAATCTCCAGGGTGAGAAAAGAGAACAACCCATTTTCCTTTATAATCATTTAAAGTTATTTTTCCTTGAGTTGAAATTGCTTCAAAATCGGGTGCATATTGACCAATTTTAACAATTCCATTCATCATAATTTCGTAATCCATAAAAACCTCCTACACAATTTTTGTATATGTTATGCTTAAAGAATTTAAAGTGTGAAAAAAATTATAAAAAATGCAACTTTTTTGTAACTTATATGGTATTATAGGTGTAGGTGATAAAGATGGTGTATTTTAACAATAATCAGGGTATTGAAGAAACAATTAGAAACTACTCAAATATGGTGTATAGATTAGCTTTAGCAAGAACACGAAATATAGATATTGCAGAAGATGTATACCAGGATGTATTTTTAAGGCTAGCTAGAAAAAATCCAAAATTTGAAAATGAAGAACATGCAAAAGCATGGTTAATTAAAGTTACAATTAATTGTAGTAAAAATATAATGAATTCAGGATTTGAAAAACATAGGGCAGAGCTTGAAGAAAATTTAAAATTTGAAACACCAGAAAGACATTCAATATATTATGCAATTTTAGAATTACCAACAAAATATAGAACAGTAATACATCTTTACTACTACGAAGGGTACAGTATAAAAGAAATTAGCAAAATCTTAAAAAAGACAGAAAATACTGTTAAATCTCAATTATCTAGAGCAAGAATGAAACTAGAAAAAATAATAAAAGGAGGTTTGGGAGATGAGTAAAAAAGATTATATTGATGCAGTAAATGAAATAGAAGTTAGAAAAGGTTTAGAAAATGAGGTTATAAAAAAAGCAAAAGAAGGAAAAGGTAAAAGAAAATATAATATAATTTATCCAATATCAAGCTTAATAGTGATGTGTGCAGTTGTTTTGTCTGTACTAATAATTCCTAAAAAAACAATAGAAAAAAAACCGGAAGATATCAATCAAAATGCACAAAAACTGGAAACAGTTGGAGAATTTGAAAATTTATATGCTTTATTAAAAGAAAAAAGTGTATATACTAATAACGGATATATTTTAGATGACTTTGTAAAGAGCACAGAGACCAATGAAGAAAAAGGAAAAACAGATTATTCAAAAACAAATATTCAAGTAGAAGGTGTAGATGAGGCAGATATAGTAAAAACAGATGGCAAATATATATATTACCTAGCAAATAACGAAATATCAATAATTGAAGCAAAAACGATGGAACTTGCAGGCAAAATAGAATTAGAAAAAATGTATAAAGGAATCGAAGTATTTTTAAAAGGGGATAAAATTGTAGTTATTGCGACAATTTATAAATATAACAATGAAAAAACTGAAGATTACTTATATTACTATAGCAATCAATATACAACAGCATTTGTTTATAACGTAGAAAATAAAAAAGACATAAAATTAGAAAGAACTGTTGAAATAGAAGGAAATTACTTGAATTCAAGAATGATAGGAGGGCAAGTATATTTACTATCAAATAAATATATTAACTCGTATCTATGCTCACAATATAACATAGAAGAACTAAAAGAGGAAGAATTTAAACCTAAATATATAGATAGTGCAATAAGTAATGAGATACAAAACATAAACTTTGATTGTATATATTATATGCCAGATTTTGAAGAAACAACATATTTAAATATTGCAGCATTTAATATAGAAAATAATGAAAAAGCACAAATTGATAGCTACCTTGGTGCAGGAGATGATATTTATGCATCAAATACAAATTTATATGTTGCAAATTCAAAACACAAATATAGTGAGTTATTGGGAAGTTACACAGAAACAACAGAAATATTTAAGTTTTCATTAAAAGATGGTAAATGTGAATTTATAAAATCAGGTGAAGTTCCAGGTACTGTTTTAAACCAATTTTCAATGGATGAAAATAACGGATATTTCAGAATAGCAACAACAGATAATTCATATTGGATTAGTGATAATAAAACAAACAATATATATGTTTTAAATAACGACCTAGAAATCGTAGGAAAAGTAGAAGATTTAGCAAAAGGAGAAAGAATATATTCAGTTAGATTTATAGGAAACAGAGCATATATGGTAACATTTGTGCAAACAGATCCACTATTTGTAATAGATTTATCAGAACCAACAAATCCAAAAGTATTAGGAGAACTTAAGATACCAGGGTTTAGCACATATTTACATCCATACGATGAAACACATCTAATTGGTTTTGGGCAAAATACAGAAGTGGTAAATTATGGATATGGAGATGTAGTAACAACAGCAGGAATGAAAATGGCATTATTTGATGTAACAGATCCAGAAAATCCTAAAGAAATGTATAAAATAGATATAGGAGAAAAAGGAACATACTCATCACTTTTAAATAACCATAAAGCATTACTTTTCTCTAAAGAAAAAAATATTATAGCTTTTCCAATAAGCATTACAGAAAATAATTACAAAGTAACATTTCAAGGAGCAATAGTATATGGACTTGATTTAGAAAAAGGATTTGAAGAAAAAGGCAGAATAACACACTACAAACAAGATATAGACAAATACTATTATAACAACGGAGTCGAAAGAATAATATATATAAACGACAATTTATATACATTATCAAGAAACCAAGTAAAATCAACAAATATGCAAACGATGGAAGAAACAGGAAAACTAGGATTATAAAAAATGTGCCAATTAGGGACAGTCCCCAATTGGCACATTTTTAATTTTTGGGCTATTGACTTTTAAACTGTTTCGATATATACTGTGAAGCAATGAAAGAATATAAGGAGGTTTTAATTAAAATGAACGATTTAATTGAAATTAGATGGCATGGACGTGGTGGACAGGGAGCAAAAACAGCTTCATTATTACTTGCAGATGCTGCATTTAATACTGGAAAATATATTCAAGGTTTCCCTGAATACGGACCAGAAAGAATGGGAGCACCAATAACAGCTTATAACAGAATTAGTACAAAACCAATAACAATTCATAGTAATATATATGAGCCAGATTATGTAGTAGTTGTTGATGATAGTTTATTAGAATGTGTAGATGTTACAGCAGGATTAAAGGAAACTGGAGCAATTGTAATAAATACTACAAAAGATGGTGAATATTTAAGAGAACATTTAAAAGGATATAAAGGAGAAATATATAAAATAGATGCAAGAAAAATATCTGTTGAAGCACTAGGAAAATATTTCCCAAATACACCAATGCTTGCAGCGATTGTTAAAGTAAGCCAAGTTATGACTGATGAAGCTTTTTTAAAAGATATGGAAGGATCATTTAAACATAAATTTGCTAAAAAACCAGAAGTTATAGAAGGAAATATGAAAGCTATTGAAATGGCATTAAAGGAGGTAGAAAAAATATGACAGATATAAATGCTAAAACACCTATGGATCAATTAACAGAAGGTGGAACAATTTATACAGCAGGAAATGCAAGAGAATTTAAAACAGGAGATTGGAGAAGCACAAAACCTATATTTTTAAGCGATAAATGTAAACAATGCGGATTATGTTTCCCAGTATGTCCAGATGATGCTATACCAGTAAATAAAGAACAAAAAAGAGAAGATTTTGATTATAACTACTGCAAAGGATGCGGCGTATGTGCTAAAGTTTGTCCTTTCGGTGCAATAACAATGGAATAAAAATGAATATAAAAAATTTAAAAAGGAGAGATAAAAAATGTCAATTAGAGAACGTTTAAGTGGTAACGAAGCGGTAGCAACAGCCATGAAACAAATAAACCCAGATGTTGTTGCAGCATTTCCCATAACACCATCAACAGAAATACCACAATATTTTTCAACATTTGTTAGTAACGGAACTGTAGATACAGAATTTGTTGCAGTAGAAAGTGAACACAGTGCAATGAGTGCATGCATTGGTGCAGAAGCAGCAGGATCCAGAGCTATGACAGCTACATCTGCAAATGGATTATCTTTAATGTGGGAGATGATTTATATTGCATCAAGCTTGAGATTACCAATAGTAATGTCACTTGTAAATAGAGCAGTATCAGGACCTTTAAATATCCACAATGATCATTCAGATGCAATGGGAGTAAGGGATAGCGGATGGGTAATGCTATTTTCAGAAAATAATCAAGAAGCATATGATAACATGCTTATGGCACATAAAATAGCTGAAAATTCAAAAGTCAGATTACCTTTAATGGTATGCCAAGATGGATTCATAACATCTCATTCAATTGAAAACATTGAATTAGAAGAAGATGAATTAGTTAAAAATTTTGTAGGAACATATAAGCCAGAACATTATTTATTAAATGATAAAGAACCAATAGCTGTTGGACCTTTAGATTTACAAGCATACTTATTTGAACATAAAACTCAACAAGCAGAAGCCATGAAAAATGCAAAAAAAGTAATTCTAGAAGTTGCGGAAGAATTTGAAAAATTAACAGGTAGAAAATATAGCTTCTTCGAAGAATATAGAATGGAAGATGCAGAATATGTAATCGTTTGTATGAATTCAACAGCAGGAACAGCTAAATATACTGCAGATAAATTAAGAGAAGAAGGAATTAAAGCAGGTGTACTTAAAATAAGAGTATTTAGACCATTCCCAGCAGAAGAAATTGCAAAAGCTTTATCAAAAGCAAAAGCAGTTGCTGTATTAGATAAAGCAGATGGATTAAATGCAGTTGGTGGGCCATTATTTACAGATATTACATCAGCAATGTATGTAAACAATGTAACAGTTCCAACAGTAAACTATATATATGGTATAGGTGGAAGAGATACAAAATCAGATGATATTGAAGAAGTATATAATGATTTAGCAGAAGTTGCAAAATCAGGAAAAGCTGAAAATCCATATAGATATTTAGGATTAAGGAGGGATAAATAATGGCATACAATTTAAAAGAAGTAATAGCAAATAAACCAGCAAGATTCACAGCAGGACATAGAATGTGTGCAGGATGCGGAGCACCAGTAGTAGGTAGAATGGTTTTAAGAGCATTAAAAAATGAAGACCATGCAGTAATTTGTAATGCAACAGGTTGTATGGAAGTTTCAACATTTATATATCCATACTCAGCTTGGACAGACTCATTTATTCATACAGCATTTGAATGTGCAGGAGCAACACTATCAGGAGTTGAAGCAGCATATAATTCTTTAAAAAAACAAGGTAAATTACCAGAAGGAAAAGATACAAAATTCATAGCATTTGGTGGAGATGGAGGAACATACGATATAGGACTTCAAAGCTTATCAGGTGCAATGGAAAGAGGACATGATATGGTATATGTATGCTATGATAATGGAGCATACATGAATACAGGTATTCAACGTTCATCTGCAACACCAAAATTTGCAGATACAACAACATCACCAGCTGGAAAAGTAATACCAGGGAAAATGCAATCTAGAAAAGATTTAGCACAAGTTATGGCAGCACATCACTTACCATATGTTGCACAAACTGCAGCAGTTGGAAACTTTAAAGATTTATATGAAAAATCTGAAAAAGCAATATACACAGAAGGAGCATGCTTCTTAAATGTACTTGCACCATGTCCAAGAGGATGGGGATATGCAACGGAAGATTTAATGCAAATGAACAAATTAGCTGTTGAAACATGTTATTGGCCATTATACGAAGTAATAAATGGAAAATATATTATAAACTATAAACCAGCTAATAAACTTCCAATAGAAGAATTTTTAAGACCACAAAAAAGATTTAAACATATGTTTAAACCAGGAAACGAATGGATGATAGAAGAATTCCAAAAAGAAGTGGATAAGAGATGGGAAGAACTTTTAAGATTAGAAGAAGCAACAAATAAAGAATAATAAAAAAAGAAAGATAAACCTTTAATAGGTTTATCTTTCAAATGCTTCTTGAATAGCAAATTGAATTGCTTCATAATTTCTTGTCTTTTCACGGATAGCAGGTTTAGTTATGTCTACAGCATAAGACTTTCTAAAAGCTTCACGTGTTAAGCCCCAAGTTTCAGCAATAGCTTCCTCAGCAATAGCTGTAGTATCAGCAACATTTTTTTTGTTATCTATAGTTTTTCCCATAAAATCAACTCCTAAAAAAATCATCTTTTTTATTATAACATAGAATTAACATAATGTCAAAAATTGGAGATAGAGGGAAATAAAAGAAAAAAATGAAATGTTAAATGGCATAAAAAATAACAAAAAAGTATTGACTTTTTGTATTAAATATAGTATAAATATAAATATATAATCAAATAATAAATAGTAAGGAGTAATGGATATGAATCTAAAGAAAATTGAATTAATAGTAGTTGCTTTATTAGTTGTTATATTTTTAGCAGTTGGAACAAGTTTTGTATTTGCTGCAGATGTACCTTTTTCATTTGATGCAACTGGAAATAGTGCTAATGCCGCAAACAATTCAGCAAATGAATTAATACCAACAAATTCAAACAAAACAAATACTTCTAAAGATGTAGTTCCAAATACAGGTTTAGAAGATTTACCTTGGGTTGTTATTGGAATAGTTGCTTTATCAGCAGTATTTGCATACAAAAAAATCAAGGAATATAACATTGATTAATTTTAAATTAGATAGGTTGAAAAACCTATCTTTTTTTATGCGAATTTTATAAAATTAAGTATGTGTAAAAAGCTGCAAAAAATGCCTGTAATAATTTTCCAACGAAGTATGGCTTAATTGATATTTTAGATTTAGATGTTATACTAAGAACTTGTAAAAGTACAGAAATACCACCAAAACCCAAAATAAATGAGCATAAAATAATTTGAAGTCGAATACTTAAATTTTGTAAATTGCAAATATATGAAAGACCATTTGTAACTTCAATAAAACCAGTTATTATAGTTGCAGATAAAAAATTAGGAATACCAAAAATACTAAAAATATTTGCTGTAATTTGGATAATTTTACTAGTTTGCAATATAGAAATTATGATTGAAGATAGTACTACAAATCCGCCAATAACTAAAATTGTGTTAATTGAAGTAGTAATACTTTTGGAAATGATTTCTCCAAGATTTGAAATTGATAAATTTGTATCTAAAGAATATTCAGTACTTCTTAGATTTTTTTCTTTATTTTTTCCCCACCATCTAAAAAGAAAGCCAACAGTAAGTGAGCTTAAAATGTGTGTAATAAAAAGAATAAATCCAACAGAAGGACTAAAAAATAATCCGAACGCCAACTGTACCAATAATAAATAGTGGTCCAGAGTTGTTTGTAAAAGCTATAAGTCTTTCTGCTTCTAAACTAGTACATAAATGATTTTCTTTTAAGGTTGAAACAATTTTTGCACCGACAGGATAACCACTAACAATGCCCATTAAAAGTGCAAAAGCACCTTCACCAGGTACATTAAAAATAGGACGCATAAATTTATTTAGGAGTTTTCCAAACATTGCAACAATGTTAGTATAACTTAAAAGTTCAGTTGCAATAAAAAATGGAAGAAGAGAAGGAAGTACAGAATTAGACCATAATAAAAGACCGAGATTTTGCGGCAGATAAATTACTTTTAGAAAATATAAGTAATGAAAATATAAAAAGACAAATGCATATAGGCAAAAACAAAGATTTTAGTTTTAGAATAAAAATTTTAAAATTCATACAAGCTCCTTTTTGTAGATGTATATTACAAAAAGGGAATAAATATGCAAAAACAAATCTTAGAAATTAATTAAATTTCCAAAATTTGTTTAGCTCTTTGTATATCTTCCGAAGTTGCCACATGAACGTCCTTTAGAGGGTAATCAAAACCCAAGTTTTCCCATTTGTAGACTCCAATATTATGGTATGGGTTAAGTTCAACTTTTTCAACAGTTTTTAAAGACTGAATAAAGTTTTTAAGTTCAACTAAATCTTGCTCATCATCGGTAATTCCAGGAATAAGAACTTGTCTTATCCAAATTGGAATATTGTTATCACTTAAGTATTTAGCAAATTCTAATTCTAATTTGTTAGAAAAACCAACTAAATTCTTACATTTTTCATCATTAATATGTTTTATATCTAATAGAACTAAATCTGTATATTTTAAAACTTCTTTAATTTCATCAGTAAGAGGGAACATACCAGATGTATCTAATGCTGTATGTATTCCTAATTCGTGAAGTTCTTTAAAAAGGCTAATTAAAAATTTAGGTTGAAGCAGAGGCTCACCACCTGTAACAGTAATACCACCTTTTGAGAATTTAATATATTCTTCATATTTAGAAATTTTTTCCAATAGTTCAGAAACAGAAGTAGGTGTTCCAGAAGATGTATCCCATGTATCTCTATTATGGCAGTACTTACATTTAAGAGCACAACCTTGCATAAAAACTACAAATCTTATACCAGGTCCATCAAGAGTTCCAAAAGTTTCTATTGAATGAATTCTTCCTTTTAAATCTTCCATAAGTTTCTCCTTAATAAAAAAGTATAAGTTAGAGCAGGGAAGACCCAAACTCTAACTGGATTTTAAAAATTACATAGTTTCATGAATTGTTCTATTAATAACATCTAATTGCTGTTCTCTTGTTAATTTTACGAAGTTAACAGCATATCCAGAAACTCTAATTGTAAGTTGAGGATATTTTTCAGGATGATCCATAGCATCTAATAATAATGTTCTATCAAATACGTTAACATTAATATGGTGACTACGTTTTACAAAATATCCATCTAACAATGAAATTAAATTGTTAACTCTAGAATCTTCATCTTTACCAAGTGTTTTTGGTGTGATAGAGAATGTATAAGAAATACCATCTTCAGCGTAAGTATATGGAATTTTAGCAACAGTGTTTAGAACAGCTAGAGCACCGTGTGTATCTCTACCATGAAGTGGATTTGCACCAGGACCGAAAGGTGAACCAGAACGTCTACCATCAGGTGTATTACCAGTTTTCTTACCATAAACAACATTTGATGTAATAGTTAAAATTGAAAGTGTAGGTTTTGAATTTCTGTATGTTTTTTGTTTTCTTAATTTGTAGATAAATCTCTTAACTATATCAATTGCGATATCATCAACTCTATCATCATCATTACCGTATTTAGGAAAGTCACCTTCAACTTGATAATCAACAGCTAGCCCAGTTTCATCTCTAATAACTTTAACTTTAGCATATTTAATAGCAGATAAGGAGTCGGCAACAACTGAAAGACCAGCAATACCACAAGCCATAGTTCTTACTATATTTTGATCATGTAAAGCCATTTCAAGTTTTTCATAAGCATATTTATCATGCATATAGTGAATTATATTTAAAGCATTAATGTAGACTCTTGCAACCCAATCCATCATATTATCAAATTTTTCCATAACTTCATCATAATCTAGGTATTCAGAAGAAATAGGTTGGAATTTATAGGCAACTTGTTTACCTGTTAATTCATCTCTACCACCATTTATAGCATATAATAATGTTTTAGCTAAGTTACATCTAGCACCAAAGAATTGCATTTGTTTACCTGTTCTCATTGCAGAAACACAGCAAGCAATTGAATAATCATCCCCCCAGAATTCTCTCATTAAATCATCATTTTCATATTGAATTGAAGATGTTTTAACAGATAAATCTGCACAGAATTTTTTAAATCCTTCAGGTAATCGTGTAGACCATAAAACAGTCATGTTTGGTTCTGGAGCAGGACCAAGGTTTACTAATGTATGAAGCATTCTGAATGAGTTCTTTGTTACTAATGTTCTACCATCAACACCCATACCACCAATTCCTTCAGTAACCCAAACTGGATCTCCACTAAATAATTCATTATATTCTGGTGTTCTTAAGAATCTTATCATTCTTAATTTCATAACAAAATGATCCATTAATTCTTGAGCTTCACTTTCAGTTAATGTACCGTTTTTTAAATCTCTTTCAATGTAAATATCAATGAAAGTAGAAGTTCTTCCTAAACTCATAGCAGCACCATTTTGTTCTTTCGTAGAACCAAGGTATCCGAAATATAACCATTGAATAGCTTCTTTAGCATTTGCAGCAGGACGAGAAATATCAAATCCATATTTAGATGCCATTACTTTTAATTCATTTAAAGCATCTATTTGGTCATAAACTTCTTCTCTGTCTCTAACAGTTTCTGTATAAATAGAAGGAACTTCTAAAGATTGTAGAACTTCTTTTTTATCTTCAATTAACATATCAATACCGTATAAAGCAATTCTTCTGTAATCTCCTATAATTCTTCCTCTACCATAACCATCAGGAAGACCTGTAATAATGTGAGAACTTCTTGCAGCTCTGATTTCAGGTGTGTATGCTGCAAAAACACCATCATTGTGAGTTCTTCTAAAGTTTTTGAAAATGTGTTGAACACTTTCAGATAATTTTACATTGTTTGCTTCACAAGATTTTTCAACAATTCTAATACCACCATTAGGCATAATTGCTCTTTTTAAAGGTGCATCAGTTTGCAAACCAACAATTTGTTCAAGGTCTTTATTAATATATCCAGCTTCGTGACTAGATATAGTTGAAACAGTGTCAGCATCTATGGCTAAAACACCATTATTTTCTTTTTCTTTTTTATATAATTCAAGAACATTATTCCATAATTCTTTAGTTCTTTCAGTAGGGTTAGCAAGAAAAGAACTATCTCCTTCATATGGCGTATAATTTTTTTGTATAAAATTTCTAACGTTAATTTCATGTCTCCATTCACCGCCATTAAAATTTTTCCATTCTTCAAAATTCATAAAATAAATCACTCCTTTTCACAACATATTATCATACCACAAAAACAAAAAAATACAACAGAAGAGGCTAAAAGAATATGAAAATATGGGGAAATATTGTCATTTTTGTAAAAATTGCTTGTAAAATACTAAATAAAAGAGTATAATAAAATTGTAATTTATTTTTCATAAAAAGGGGTTATAGTATGGAAGAAAAAGACAAAATAAAAGTTTTAATAAGTGAAGAAGATGTAGAAAAAAGAATTGATGAATTAGCAAAACAAATTTATGAAGACTACAATGGAAAAGAAATAACATTTATTTGCATTTTAAAAGGATCTATTTATTTTACAGTTGAACTTTCAAAAAGAATACCAAGTGATATTAATTTTGAATTTATTAGAGTTTCTAGTTACCATGGACAAAACAGTACAGGGGTAATAGAACTTAAAGTTGATCTACAAGGGGATATTGCAGGAAAAGATGTAATAGTAATTGAAGATATTATTGATACAGGTAGAACTTTATCTTACCTAAAAGAATATTTAAAAAGCAAAAATCCAAATAGCATAAAAATAGCATCTTTATTAGATAAAAAAGAAAGAAGAGTATGCAAAATGGATGCAGATTATGTAGGATTTGATATTCCAGACAAATTTGTCGTAGGTTATGGATTAGATGTAGATGAAAAATACAGAAATCTTCCATATATAGGATATTTTGAGAATGTTTAATATAAATGAAGAATTAAAAAAACTCCCATCAAAACCGGGAGTTTATATTATGAGAGACAAAAATGATACAATTATATATGTTGGAAAAGCAATTTCTCTAAAAAATAGAGTAACGCAGTATTTTAGAAAAACAAACAAAACAGTTAGAATCCAAAGAATGGTATCATTAATTGATCATTTTGAGTATATAGTAACAGACAACGAAGCAGAAGCTTTAATACTAGAATGTAACCTTATAAAGAAGAATATGCCAAAGTTTAATGTACTATTAAAAGATGATAAAACATACCCATATATAAAAATTGATGTAAAATCGGATTATCCCAATATCTTTTACACAAGAAGCATAAAAAATGATGGTGCAAAGTATTTTGGACCATATGCGAATCCATATGCTGCAAAAGAAATGATAAATTTTATAAAAGAAAGATTTCAGATAAGACAATGTAAGACATTTAAATCAAATAAAAGAGCATGTTTAAATTATCATATAAAAAGATGCCTAGGACCATGTGTTAATTATGTTTCAAAAGAAGAATATAAAAAACAAATAGACCAAATAATTATGCTTTTAGATGGAAAAACGGAAAGTATTCTAAAAGAATTAGATAAGGAAATGCAGGAAAAAGCAGAAAAACAAGAATACGAAAAAGCAGCACAAATTAGAGATAAGAGACAGGCTATTGAAAGATTTTCTGAACAACAAAAGGTATCAAATATAAATGAAAAATCAATTGATGTTGTAGGAGTATATAAAAATGCTATTTCAGTTTGTATTGAAATTTTCTTTGTTAGAAATAGCAAAATGATAGGAAGAGAGCATTACTTTTTCAATGAAATGACTGATGAGGAAATAAGCACAATTTTGGGGGAATTTATTAAAGCATATTATATGCAAAGGGAAGACATTCCTTTAAAAATAATGCTACAACAAGAAATTGAAGATAAAGAACTAATAGAAAAACTTTTATCAGAAAACTCAGGAAAAAAGGTTGAAATAAAAACACCACAAAAGGGTGAAAAATTAAGATTTATAGAAATGGCAATAAATAATGCAAAAATAACACTAGAAAATAAAACAAAAGAAAGACAAAACATTGTATTAGAATTAAAAGAAACTTTACAACTTAAAATATTACCCAAAAAAATAGAGTGTTATGATATATCAAACATTTCTGGAGATTACATGGTCGGAGGAATGTGCGTAGCTGAAAATGGAGTTATTAAGAAAAATCTATCAAGAAGATTCAAAATAAAAACAGTATTCACACAGGATGACCCAAGATGTATTGAGGAAGTGGTAACACGAAGAATAAAACATTCTATAGATAACCCAAATGGAGGATTTGGCAAATTACCTGATGTAATATTTGCAGATGGTGGAATAACTCAAATTAGAGCAATAAAAAGAGCAATTGAAAAATACGAAAAAGTAAACATTCCAGTTTTCGGAATGGTAAAAGACGATAAACACTCAACAAAGAATTTGATAGATGAAAATAGAAAAGTAATAAAATTAACGCAAGAACAATTTAACTTTATAACTAATCTTCAAGATGAAGTACACAATGTGGCAATAGAGTACAATAGAAAACTAAGATTGAAAGAAACAACAAAATCTGAATTGGATGAAATATCTGGAATAGGAGAAAAGAAAAAGCAAGAATTATTAAAATATTTTGGAAGCGTAGAAAAAATAAAAAAGGCCAGTATAGAAGAATTAACAAAAATAAAGGGAATAAACCAAGATTTAGCAAGAAAAATTAAAGAAAATTTAGCATAAAAATTATCATATTTATATCAAAAATTACATATATTAAACTGAAGGATAAAAATATATGTAAAGGGAGATAAAAATATGGTAAATATAACAAGTGAACAAATTTGGGGAAATTTCGAGGACAAGCCAAAAAACAAAATGTCTTTTGAAAATAAAATTATTACAGTTGGACTAATATTATTTGGAATATGCATAATATTAAACAGTATGCTTATTTATACATTTTTTAAAGTATTAGGAGAACTATAATATCAAGGAGTGAAAAAAATGAATATAGCAACAAATTGGAAAGATTATGAAATATTAGATATGGCAAATGGTGAAAAATTAGAAAGATGGGGAAAATATAAATTAGTTAGACCAGATCCACAAATAATATGGAAAAAACAAAGTTTTCCAGGCAAATGGAAAACAGCTGATGCAACGTATAAAAGAAGCAAAAGCGGTGGAGGAGCGTGGGAAAATAAAACAAAGTTACCTGCATCTTGGCAAATTAAATATAAAAATCTAACATTCAATTTAAAACCAATGGGATTTAAACATACAGGGTTATTTCCGGAACAAGCGGTAAACTGGGACTGGATGATAGATAAAATAAAAGGAGCAAAAAGACCAATTAAAGTATTAAATTTATTTGCGTATACAGGAGGAGCAACAGTAGCGTGTCTTTCAGCAGGCGCATCAGTTTGCCATGTAGATAGTTCTAAAGGAATGGTAGCATGGGCAAAAGAAAATGTTTCATCATCAGGATTACAAGAAAGACCAGTAAGATACATAGTAGATGATGTTATAAAATTTGTTCAAAGAGAAATAAGAAGAGAAAATTATTATGATGCAATAATAATGGATCCACCATCTTATGGAAGAGGAACATCAGGAGAAGTTTGGCAGTTTGAAGAAAATATTGAAGAACTAGTTGAGTTATGTACAAAAGTATTAAGCAAAAAACCATTATTCTTTTTGATAAATTCATATACAACAGGGATATCATCAGAAGTATTAAAAAATATATTAAAAATGAATATGGAAAAATATACAGGAAAAGTTTCATCAGGAGAAATTGGACTTCCAATGGCAAATTCTAGCTTAGTTTTACCATGCGGAATTTTTGGAAGATGGGAAGAATAAAAAAGCGTAAAACTTTTAAATTTGTTTAAAATAAGTTTGTAGCAAATATTTTAAAAAAGTATTGCAAATAATAACACTATATGATATAAAGGATTATATATAATATGAAAGGAGAATTTTTGATGGATTTAGAAAAGAATAGCCAAGAAATGGACGAAGAACTAGATAACATAATAACATTAAATGACGAGGATGGAAAAGAAGTAAAATTTGAATTTTTAGATTTAATAGAATACAGCGGAGAGGAATATGTAGTACTTCTTCCAGCAGAAGAAGGAGAAGACGCTGATGAAGTTGTTATATTAAAAGTAGAGGATACAGATTCAGAAGATGAAGAATCTTATGTTGGAGTTGAAGACCAAGAAATTTTAAATGCTGTATTTGCAATATTCAAAGATAAATTCAAAGATGAATTTAATTTTGTAGACTAAAAAAGAGACTCATAGAGGCAACTCTATGAGTTTAAGTTTTATATAAGTAGGAGGTGAAAAAATGGAGTTTTTAAATCCAGATGAAGTAATCACCGAAAACAATGATAATGGAATAATAAATAAAACATTTTTTAGAATGTTTTTAGGATTACTTGCAACAGCCATAACTGCTTTTTATACGTATAATTCAGGAGCATATTTAGAAATATCATATGGATTACTAGCAGTAATTGAAATTGCTGTGGTTTTAATATTTTCATTTGCTTTTAAAAAATTATCACCAACAGTAGTTACTATTTTATTTTTTGCATATGCTTTCATAAATGGAATGACATTAGCATGTATATTTGCCGTTTACGAATTAGGAACAATAGGATACGCATTTTTAACAACAGCATTACTATTTGGAGCATTATCAATTTATGGATATGTAACCAAAAAAGACATGTCAAAGATAGGTTCAATATTATCAGTAGCACTAATTGTTGGATTAGTAATGTCAGTTATTAATTTATTTATGCTAAATACTTTTTTTGATATAGTACTTGACTGGGCAATACTTGGAATATTTTGCGGATTAACTATTTTTGATATGAATAAAATAAAAGCATTACAAAATTATATGGATGAAGAGAAATTATATGTATATGGAGCTATGGAATTATATTTAGACTTTATAAATATATTCTTAAGAATACTATCAATAATGGGAAGAAGAAGAAATTAAATAATAAAAAAAGAGGTGTTAAACAAAATGTTTAGCACCTTTTGAATCATATAATATCTTACAAATTTAAAAGAATAAAAAATAGAAGATAGTATAAAAACTCGGAATTTATTTCCGAGTTTTTTGTATAAGATAAATTTTATCTCTTTGAGAATTGTGGAGCTTTTCTTGCTTTTTTCATACCATATTTCTTTCTTTCTTTCATTCTTGCATCTCTTGTTAAGAAACCATTTGATTTAAGAATTGGTCTGAATTCAGTATTGTTAACCTTTAATAAAGCTCTTGAAATACCATGACGGATAGCACCAGCTTGACCACTAATACCACCACCAGTTACATTACAAACAACATCAAATTTATCTAATGTATTTGTAGCAACTAAAGGTTGTTTAACTATAACTTTTAATGTCTCAACACCAAAATATTCATCTAATGCTTTACCATTAACAGTAATAGAACCATTACCATTTACTAATCTAATTCTAGCGATAGAATTTTTTCTTCTACCTGTTCCAATAAATGAATTTTTTTCTGCCATATTATTTTACCTCCCAAACTATAGGTTTTTGTGCTTGATTTTCATGTTCATTTCCACTATAAATTCTAACTTTGTTAATCATTCGTCTTCCTAATCTATTTTTTGGAAGCATACCTTTTATAGCAAGCATCATAGCTTTTTCAGGATTGTTAGCAAGCATATTTCTTGCAGTTGTTTCTGTCATATTTCCAATATATCCTGTATGATGTCTGTAAACTTTTTGATCTAATTTTTTACCTGTTAAAATAACATCTTTAACATTTAATATAATAACATGATCACCTGTATCTACATTAGGTGTAAATGTAGGTTTATGTTTTCCTCTTAATAATTTTGCAGCTTCTGCAGCAATTCTTCCTAGTGGTTTTCCACTTGCATCAATAATATACCATTGTCTTTTAATATCGCTACTCTTAGCAGAGTATGTAGTATTATTCATCGAACAACTTCCTCCAATCATAATTTTAAATTAATTTATAAAAATATACTTTAATAATAAACTACCGGGCTTTGGGTTTACTATAAAATATTTTTTGACACCTAACTAGTATAATATAAAAACACTGAAAAGTCAAGCAAAATGATACAAAAATGTAAAAAAATAGCATAAAAAAATAAAAAAATTTAAAAAAAGTATTGACAATGAATACAACATAGTAGTATAATCTTAAATGTCGTAAGACAAAGGCCAGTTAAATGCAGATGTGGCGGAACTGGCAGACGCACAGGACTTAAAATCCTGCGGACTAATACTCCGTGCCGGTTCGATTCCGGCCATCTGCACCAGAAAAAGAAGTTAACTTTAGTTAACTTCTTTTTTGCTATATGAATAAAAATGAAAAAATGTGCGTGTCCCCAAATTCCACTTGCAATTTTATGTAAAACGTGATATAATGGCAAACATAAAATTCGTAGGCACAGCGAAATATAATAAATGTGCTATTTTTTATTTCTAAATCAATAATTTGGTCTAGAATAAAAATTGAGGAGAAAGATGTATAAAGAAATTTTACATTACATCGAGTTTGCGTTCCATGGAAGATATCCATGGAACGCACATGAGGTTCAGCCTTTTCAGCCAGGAGACGAGTTGAAAATACCCGTTGATTGCATCGGGTACAGATTCTTTGACAAGATTCTGTACGACGAAGGCGATGAGGAAGTTATCGGGGCAAGACGGAATATTACCGGTTATACATACCTGGGTGAAGAATACACCGTCGAGGAAATTGAAAGTAATTTCCCTGATAAATCCCCATTTATCAAATGGTTGAAAGATAACGGCTACAAGCGTGCCGTTAAGACCTACGCAAACAAGTGGGTTCCGCTGGAAGAAACGGACCAAGTGAGGCAACCTCAGTAAAAAAGAAAAAGGATCTCTCATTATGAGGGATTCTTTTTTTGGCTGGGGTGGGAGGACTGCGACGAGCCGCGTCGGAAAAATAGTCCACCGGACTATTTTTACCTGCGTTTCGGCAAGCTTTAACTTGCTCGAAACTTGGCGACCTCCTTTTCGAGCCCTCCCGTTTAAATTAAAAATATAAATCCTCCGGTTACACCGAAGGATTTTTTTTGGCTGGGGTGGGAGGACTCGAACCGCCGAAATGCTAGAGTCAAAGTCTAGTGCCTTACCACTTGGCTACACCCCAATATAAAATATACATAAATTATTCATACGATGGGGTGGAAGATGGGACTCGAACCCACGGCCTCTGGTGCCACAAACCAGCGCTCTAACCAACTGAGCTACATCCACCAATTTATGCAATGTTTTTCAACACATAGTCTATTGTAAATAATTTTTTTGCATTTGTCAACACTTTTTGAAAAAAAAGTAAAAATAGTTGACATTTATAGTCTATAATGATATTATCAAAAAAAGCAAAGGAGAAAATAAAATGAAAAAATTAAAAAGTCAAAAAGGCATAACATTAGTAACACTTGCAATATATATGGTTCTTGCGGCAATGGTAATTAGCATGCTCGCATTACTAACAAGAAATTTTAGAGAAAACCTAGATAATGTAAATTCTCAAACAATAACAGATAACGAATTTGATAAAATAAATTTACAATTATTAAATGAAACGAAGAAAACAAATAACCAAATAATAACAGTTACTGCTACTATGGTAGAATTTAAAAGTGGGAACATATATGAATATAATCAAGAAGAAAAAATAATATATCAAAAAAATTTAACAGAAGATATAGAAGTAAAAGTAGCTGAAAAAATAAGTAATGTGGAATTTTCAAGAATGAGTGAAAATAACAGAGATATTCTAATCGTCACAGTTACAATAGATGGAAAACAAAGAACAACTGAATATGTTATGGCAAAATAATGGGAAGATTTTTAAATGAAAATAATGAAATACCTCTTGCATAATAAAAAAAAATGTGGTAATATAAAGAGGTATTTTTCATAGGGGTATAGTGTCAATGGTAGCACATCGGTCTCCAAAACCGCTTGTGAGGGTTCGAATCCTTCTACCCCTGCCAAAAATATTAAAAAATTTTAAAAAAGTATTGACAAGCATTAAAAAATATCTTATAATAATTCTTGCGTTTAGGAATGCTCCCTTAGCTCAGTTGGTCAGAGCAACCGGCTCATAACCGGTGGGTCCAAGGTTCGAATCCTTGAGGGAGCACCATAAAAAGTGAAAGTTATAAGATTTAATCTTCGCTGTTCACTTTTTATTTTTAATTTAATATGGGTAGGTGGCCGAGTGGCTAAAGGCGGCAGACTGTAAATCTGTTCTCATACGAGTACGATGGTTCGAATCCATCCCTGCCCACCAAAAATATAGACTTTGAGTATTTTTTTCTCAAAGTCTATAATCTTTTATAAGTCACTATTTTCTAAAGATATAGCGATTTTTTATTTTTTCAAATGTATACAAGTATTTTTAAAAAGTTTTAGAACTACTGTACTTATGACTGTACTGTTTTGCAATGAGGAACAGACTTTACATAGCAAAAAATTATTTTTTTTAGTCTTTTATCGTTTAATATTTTAAAAACAGAGCAAGGACTAGATATAATCGCACCCTCTTCTCATTAGAGAGGGGGGTAATTTTTAGTTTTAATATTGACTAAATTGATAAATTAAAGTAAAATTAAAAGATGTTGTTTAATATACTATTAGGTAAAAACAGTTTTAGGAGGAAAATTATGTGGAAAATGTTAAAAACATTAGGAAAATCAGTTAGAGAGTACAAAGCACCGGCTATTCTAACACCATTAATTGTAATGCTAGAAGTAATTATGGAAGTGCTTATACCACTACTTATGGCAAATTTAATAGATAATGGAATATATTCAGGTCAAATGAACGAAATAATAAAAATAGGAATTACACTAGTACTTGCATCAATACTATCATTAGGATTTGGAGTATTATCAGGAATAACAGCAACCAAAGCATCAGCAGGATTTGCAAAAAATTTAAGACAAGATTTATTCTATAAAGTACAAAGATTTTCATTTTCAAATATAGATAAATTTGAAACATCAAGTATCATAACAAGACTAACAACAGACGTATCAAACATGCAAATGGCATTTCAAATGCTTACAAGAATTGCAGTAAGAGCACCATTAATGCTTGTATTTTCACTTATAATGACATTTACAATAAATGTAAAATTGGCATTAATATTTTTAGCACTTATTCCAATTTTATCAATTGCTTTATATGCAATTATGGGAACTGTGCATCCAATATTTAAAAGAGTATTTAAAAAATATGATGTTTTAAATAATGTAGTAGAAGAAAATGTATCAGGAATAAGAGTTGTAAAATCATTTTTATTAGAAGAAAAAGAAAAAGAAAAGTTTGGCGAAATATCAGAAGATATATACAAGGATTACAGTAAAGCTGAAAAATTAACAGCATTAACAATGCCAGTAATGCAATTTACAATATATACTGCAATTTTATTAATATCTTGGTTTGGAGCAAAAATAATTGTAAACACACATATGACAGAACTTACAACAGGAGAAATTACAAGTATAATTACATATGGAATACAACTTTTAACAAGTTTAATGATACTTGCAATGCTAATAATAATGAGTACAATTGCAAGAACAGCAGGAGAAAGAATTGTTGAAATTTTAGAGGAAGAACCAGATATAAAAAATTCAGAAAATCCAATTAAAGAAGTAAAAAATGGATCAATAGAATTCAAAAATGTATCATTTAGCTATGTAAATAAAAAAGATAAAGAATGCTTAAAAAATATAAATATTGAAATTAAATCTGGAGAAACAATAGGCGTGATTGGAGGAACAGGGTCAGGAAAATCAAGCTTTGTTAACTTAATTCCAAGATTATACGATGCAACAGAAGGAGAAGTTAAAGTTGCAGGAGTAAACGTTAGAAAATATGATATAGAAACATTAAGAAATGAAGTTTCAATGGTTTTACAAAAAAATGTGCTATTTTCAGGAACAATAAAAGAAAATTTAAGATGGGGAAATAAAGAAGCAACAGATGAAGATATTGTAAAAGTATGCAAATTAGCACAAGCAAGTGAGTTTATAGAAGGATTCCCAGATAAATATGATACATACATAGAACAAGGAGGAGCAAATGTATCTGGAGGTCAAAGACAACGTTTATGTATAGCAAGGGCATTACTAAAAAAACCAAAAATATTAATTTTAGATGACTCAACAAGTGCAGTTGACACGAAAACAGACAGTTTAATAAGAAAAGCATTCAAAGAAGAAATTCCAAATACTACAAAAATAATTATAGCCCAAAGAATTGCATCAGTTCAGGATGCAGATAAAATAATAGTTCTAGAAAATGGAGAACTAAATGGATTTGGAACTCATGAAGAACTATTAAAAACAAACGAAATCTATAAAGAAGTATATGAATCACAGGTGAAAGGAGAAGATAATGCAGAATAATAGAAAAAATGTAGCTGAAGCAGCTGCAAGAGGAATGAAATTTAATAAAAACACATTAAAAAGATTAATAAAATTTATATCTGAAAAATATAAAAAACAACTTATATTTGTAATTATTACCATTATAATAAGCTCAGTTGCAAATGTAGTAGGAGCATTATTTCTAAAAACATTAATAGATGACTATATAGAACCTTTACTTCTGGTAGAAAATCCAGTATTTACCGGATTATTACAAGCAATTGGAGTAATGGGATTAATATATATGGTTGGTGTAATTTCAACATATGCATATAGAAGAATTATGGCAACTGTAAGCCAAGGAGTTCTAAAACAAATAAGAGATGAAATGTTTTCAAGAATGCAGAACTTTCCAATAAAATACTTTGATACACATACACATGGAAATATAATGAGTTATTATTTAAACGATACAGATACACTATCTCAAATGATATCACAAAGTTTGCCACAATTTATATCTTCAGCAATAACTATAATATCAGTACTTGTAGCAATGATAACAATTAATATTCCTTTAACAATATTTATTATCGCATTTGTATTTGTAATGCTTCAGGTAACAGGAAAAATTGCTGGTAAGAGTGGAAAATTCTTTGCGAGTCAGCAAAAAACACTAGGAGAAATGAACGGATATATTGAAGAGATGATAAATGGACAAAAAGTTGTAAAGGTATTTACACATGAAGAAGAAGCAAAATTAAAATTTGATGAAATAAATAAAAGACTACAAAATGATTCTGCACAAGCAAATAAATTTGCAGCAATACTAATGCCTATATTAAATAACTTGGGAAACCTAGAATATGTACTAGTTGCAATAATAGGAGGAGCAATTGCAATAAAATTTAATGGTGTTCTATCAATAGGCGCAATAGCATCATTTTTACAGTTAACCAAAAGCTTCAACCAACCAATAATGCAAATATCAAATCAATTAAGCTCAATTGTAATGGCAGTAGCAGGAGCAGAAAGAATATTTGATTTATTAGATACAAAACCAGAAGTAGATGAAGGCTATGTTACACTTGTAAATGCAAAAAAAGTAAACGGAAAAATAATTGAAACAGAAGAACATACAGGAATGTGGGCGTGGAAACATCCACACCACGATGGAACACTAACATATGAAGAATTAAAAGGTCATATAGAATTTGAAAATGTAGATTTTGGATATAATCCAGAAAAAATAGTACTTCATGAAGTATCACTATATGCAAAACCAGGCCAGAAGATAGCATTTGTAGGAGCAACAGGAGCAGGCAAAACAACAATTACCAATTTAATTAATAGATTTTATGATATAGAAAATGGAAAAATCAGATACGATGGCATAAATATCAAAAAGATAAAAAAAGCAGATTTAAGAAGATCACTAGGAATGGTATTGCAAGACACAAATTTATTCACAGGAACAATAAAAGAAAACATAAAATACGGAAAAATAGAAGCAACAGACGAAGAAGTAATCAAAGCTGCAAAACTTGCAAATGCACATGAATTTATAATGAGATTGCCAAAAGGATATGACACAATGCTTACATCAAATGGAGCAAATTTATCACAAGGGCAAAGACAACTATTATCAATAGCAAGAGCAGCAATAAATGATCCACCAGTAATGATATTAGACGAAGCAACCAGTTCAATAGACACAAGAACAGAAAAAATAATACAAGAAGGAATGGATAAACTAATGGAAGGAAGAACAGTATTTGTAATAGCACACAGACTATCAACGGTAAGAAATGCAAAAGCAATAATGGTATTAGACCAGGGAAGAATAATAGAAAGAGGAGACCATAATGATTTAATAGCACAAAAAGGAAAATACTATCAACTATACACAGGAGCATTTGAATTAGAATAAAACCAAATTGTTCCAATTAGGGACAGTCCCAAATTGGAACAAATAACATAATTTTATAAATAAATTCATTCAAATACTTGTATTTTTTGAAAATATATGTTAAACTAATAAATAGTGATTTTTAATAAAACTTATAGGAGGTGCTTACAGTCATGGCAAAGTGCGAAATATGCGATAAATCAGTTAATTATGGTAATAAATTAAGTATAACACGTTCACACATTAGTAAAAGAACATCAAGAACATTCAAACCAAATGTTAGAACAGTAAAAGCAATGGTTGATGGAGAACCAAAAAAAATTAATGTATGTACAAAATGCCTACGTTCTGGAAAAGTAACAAAGGCTTAGGAAATTTAAAAGAGCAAGTTTTAACTTGCTCTTTTTCCATTCAAATTTAATTCTAAAACAAGAAAAATCTTATGTAAGACCTACTTATCTTTAATTCCAAAAATCAATTTTACAAATCCCCTTAAAAATTTAGGTACTTTTTTTACAACAATTGTCATTTTCTTTCAAATCCTTTCCGAAGGTAAATTCTAGTATAACACCTCCCATATATAAACTTAAGAGCAAAGCCAAGAAATTCCAAGAGTTACAATAGTAACGCCTATAAGAAATAACCATCCTGTAAAAGGAAGTAAAATTACAAGCAAAATTCCAAGACCCAAACCTACTAAACAAACAGCTAAAGTTTTCTTAAAAATTCTCATGTAAATTACCTCCCTTTATATAGTATATAGTATTAAATTTTATGTAAAATTGTGAAAGGAGAAAAATGTTATTAGATTTAATTTATCCGCCAGTATGTGGATTTTGCGAACAAATAGATAAAAATTTTCTCTGCGAAAAATGCAAGGAAAAACTAAAAAAATATGAGATTAACCAAATAGAAGATTATAGAAACAAAAAAGATAAATACTTTGATTATTTAATAAAAGTATATAAGTACGAGGAAATTGTAAGAGAAAAAATAATAGATTATAAATTTAATGACAAATCATATTTGTGTGACACATTTGAAAAAATGATTATAAAAAATGAAAAAATATATAGATTTTTAAAAAAATATGATATAATAATTTATATTCCTCTGTACTCAAAAAATATGAATGAAAGAGGATATAATCAGTGTAAATTAATAGCAAAAAAAATAGCTAAAAGTACTGGAATAAAGCTAGAAAAGAACAACTTAATTAAAATAAAAGAAACAAGAAAACAAAGCACTTTAAACAAAAAAGAAAGAGCAAAAAATATAGAAAATGCATTTAAAATAAGAAATAGTGAAGAAATAAAAAACAAGAAAATAATATTATTTGATGATATATATACAACAGGAAGCACTACAAACGAATGCAGTAGGATACTAAAAAGAGCCGGAGCAAGAGAGATAGCGGTTCTTACAATAGCAATAGATTAAACAAAGGAGGCAATATGGAAGACTTAGTTGAAAGTATACTAGATTACGTAAGATCTGATTATACAGATTACGCGATAATGATAAATGGAGAATGGGGAAGCGGAAAAACCTATTTTTGGAACAATAAAATAAGACCTAAAATAGATGGAATGCAGTTTAATGGTAAAAAATATACAACAATTTATATGTCTTTATATGGAATTTCAAATTTGGAAGAAATAAGCAAAAAAATATTCATAGAAACAACGCAATTAATGGATAAAAACGTAAAAAAACATAAAGAACTTACAGGAAATCATATAATACCAGAATACGCAAAAACGGGATTAAATATGGCATCAATGTTTGGAGCAAATGCTAATAACGATAAAATAAATTATGAGAAATTTTTTGCAACAGATGATAAAGTATTATGCTTTGATGACTTAGAGAGAGCAAATGTTGATGTTATTGATATACTAGGATATATAAATAACTTTGTTGAACATGACCATATAAAAACAATAATAATATGCAATGAAAAAGAGCTTTCTACAAAATTAAAAAATAGCAATTTAGAAATGAAAACATTTATAGCAACATATATGCTAGATAAACAGGGAAAATTACAAGACGAAGATGACGAAAAGCCAATAGGTGAAAGATTACAAGAAAAAATAGAATACATATTTGATAAAGCAAACGACTATGAAAGAATAAAAGAAAAATTAATAGGCGAAACATTTGAATACAGACCAGAATTTAATTACATAATAAATGGGATTTTAATGCGCTATGAAAATGACAAAGAACTAATAAGATTTTTAAGAGAAAATACACCATATATTATTAATACATTTAATAAAAGCGGAACAAGAAACCTAAGAATATTAAAACATGCATTAAATGATTTTAAAAAAATATTTGAAATGGTAAACAAATATTATCCAAATACAAACTATAGAGTAATGCAAACAATGCTTATATTTACAATTGCCATATCATTTGAAATAAAAGCAGGAAAAAATAGTAAAGACAAATTTGTATATATACAAAACAATGAGGAATATAAATCAATAGTAGTTTCATCTAAAGTGTTTATGGATAATAGACAATTTTACATAAAGGAATTCGATAACAACTATTACTACAACTTTAAAGCAGAATATAGATTCTTTAAATTTATAGAAATGTATGTAAGAACAAGAATTTTTGATACTAGAAGATTTAAGGAAGAAATGGAAGATGTAATAAAAACGGTAGACACAGAAAAATTACCAGGATATAAAAGACTATTAACAGAAGAATTCTGGAAAATATCTGATGATCAATTTCCAAAAGTAATAAAAGAAATTATAGGTGATGTAAAACAAGGAAACCTAAGCCTAATAGATACAACAAAACTATTTATATATTTTACATACTTTATAAAAAGAGAACTAATAAATTATGAAATGAAAGAAATAAAAAACATTTTCTTTAGTGGAATGAACTTAGCATCACTTCATTCAAAATATATAGAAAATGCAGAGCAAGAGCTAAACAGCTTAGCACTTGGAGAAAAAAACTTAGATATAGAAGACATTTTAGCACATTTTTATGTATTGAATAATACACTTAAAGATAAAATGTACACTGATATTGCAAATGATGTAATGAAGGCAATTCCAATGAAAATGGAAGTATTCTACGAAAAATTTGATGAAGAATGTATGGAAATACCAGTACTTAAATATTACGACCCACACCAATTATTCCAAAGAATATCTTGTGCTAATAATGAAGATATAATGGCAATAAAAGAAAAATTAGTAGAAAGAGCAAGAAAACATACAAAAGAATTAAAGCCAGAACTTAAAAATATGATGAAATTAAATGATATTATAGAGGAATATATAGCAGGAAAAGAAACAAGCATTAAAACAGTAATATTAACAGAATTAAAACAAGATATTGAATTTATAATATCAAAATATAAAGAACAAGAATAACAGAGAATTTAGTGATGTATAAAAAGGAGCATTGAATGTTTTTAAAATTGGAGGAAAATAAAATGAAACAGAACCATAAAACTTCAAAAGGTATAACCCTAATTATATTAATAGTAACAGTAATAATTTTAATGATACTTGCAGGAACAAGTATGACGTTAATATCAAGACACAATGCTGCAAAAATTGCACAAGATGCTATAGATAATGCAAATGACAAATATGCTGAAGACGAAAAAATGAAAAATGAGCTACTTAGCACAGAGATAACAGAAGGTATAAAAGGAACTACACTACCAAGTTGTAAACATGAATTTGGTTCATGGGATGAAGAGGCTCAAGAAGCAGATAATGGAACTTGTTTTATTACACGTACATGTACAAAATGTAATGGAGTAGAATATAAAAAAGTATATAAAGTTACATATACAGGAATAAACACACAAGGCAAAGATTATCCACGATATATAGATGTTTGGGGAAAGTTAAACGTTACATTTGAAGATGATATACCTTACAATGTTGTGCCATATATAGATGGATTAAAACTAGAGTACAACAAATATAATTATGAAAATGGAACGCTAGTAATTAATAACGTAGAAGGCAATGTTGAAATAAAATACATAGAAAAGGCATATATAAGGGCTTTACCGATTGGAGGGTATTTTAAAAATTCAACATATTTAACAAATATAAAAACAGTAAGCTTTGTAAAAGGAGTATACGATAAAAATGCAATTAAAATATGGGATTTGACCGATACAACCAAAACGTCTGCAGGAACTGTTATAGCATGGTTGGATAATAATTGTAATTTATACATAGGTTCAGACTTTGAAATATATACAACAAATTTAAGTTATGCATTCTATAACATGAGTGGTGTAACAAAGATAACATTTGATAATTTAAACATAAGAGAAAACACAATAACAACATATACAGCTATGTTTTTTGGAATTTCAAACACAATATCAATTACAGTAAAAGATGCGGCAGCGGCAACATTTATTAATGCTAGACTAGCAGAATCAAATATAACAGGTGCAACAGTAACATGTGCAAATTAGGGACAGTCCCCAATTTGCACATTTTTTATTTAAAATTTATAAAAACTCTTTAAAAAAATAGCAAAATAGTATAAAATAATATAAAAGTTAAAATAGGAGTTTTTATGAAGAAAAAATGGGAATTTTATACGCAAGATGAAACACTTGTAAAACATGTTTCAGAAGAGCATGGCATATCAAATTTATTAGCTAAAATTTTAATTAACAGAGAGATAATTGAAAAAGAACAAATTAATATATTTTTAGACCCAAAGAGAAACAATTTTCACGATCCATTCCTTATGAAAGATATGGATAAAGCAGTTGAAAGAATTATTAAAGCCATAGAAAATAACGAAAAAATATTAATTTATGGTGACTATGATGTTGATGGAATAACAAGTATTACAGTTCTTAAAAAATTCTTGAATGAGAGAGGATTAACTGTAGATTACTATATTCCAAACAGATTAGAAGAGGGATATGGGCTAAACAAAGAAGCTATTAAAGAAATTGCAAGTAAGGGATATAAGCTTATGATAACCGTTGATTGCGGAATTTCCGGAATAGAAGAAATTGAATATGCAAATTCTTTAGGTATAGAAACAATTATAACGGACCACCATGAACAATCTGAAAAACTTCCAAATGCATACTGTGTTGTTAATCCAAAAAGAAAAGATAGTACATATCCGTTTAGAGGTTTAGCAGGAGTTGGAGTTGTATTTAAATTAATACAGGCAATTTCAATAAAACAAGAATTAGACGAAAAAGAATTTCTAAAATATTTGGATGTAGTTTGCATAGGAACAATATCAGATATAGTTCCATTGGTTGACGAAAATAGAGTTATAGCAAAACTTGGATTAATGCTTGTTGGAAGAACAAAAAATATAGGACTAAAAGAATTAATAAATGATATAGGATATAAAGAAATAAATTCTACAATGGTATCTTTTGGAATAGCTCCAAGAATTAATGCATGTGGCAGAATGGGAGAACAAGAAAGAGCGTTAAAATTATTTTTAACAGATAATATTGAAGAAGCCAAAGGGATAACCGCAGAGCTTAACGAATATAATTTGCAAAGACAAAAAACAGAAAAAACAATATATGAGCAAGCAATGCAAAAACTTGCAGATGAAGATATAAATAAAATTAGCACAATAGTAATTGCAGGAGAAAATTGGCATCATGGTGTTATTGGAATAGTTGCATCAAGAATAACAGAAAAATTCTTCAAACCAACAATATTAATTTGCATGGAAGGAGAAGAAGGAAAAGGATCAGGAAGAAGTGTTCCTGGATTCGATTTACATTCAGCATTAGAAGAAAGTTCAGAATTTTTAAGTAAATATGGTGGACACGAAATGGCGGTTGGACTATCTTTACCTAAAAATAAATTTGAACAATTTAAAATACATTTTGAAGAAATAGCAAAAGAAAAAAATATAAAACAAATAATACCTGTAATTAATATAGATTGTGAAATTTCAAAGAAAGATTTAACTAAAGAAACAATTAACCAAATAAAATTATTAGAACCATTTGGAGAAAAAAACAAACAACCTTTATTTGCATATAAAAATCTTAAAATAGCATCAATAAGAGCTTTATCAGAAGGAAAACATTTAAAACTTGTATTAAAAGATGGAAACGATATAATTGAAGCAATAGGTTTTAATTTAGGAGAGCTTTCAAATGAATACTTAATAGGAGATAAAGTTGATGTTGTTGGAACATTAGAAATAAATTCATTTAATGGGCAAGACACAATACAAATTAACTTAAAAGACATAATGAAATCAATATAGAAATCATTTCTACATAGAGGTGGAAAAGCATGGAAAATATAAATAAAACAATTGATGATATACTAAAAAGATTAAAATTAAATAAGAGAAAAATAAATTCAGCATTAATACTAAAAGCATATAATTTTGCGAAAAAGTATCATACAGGACAAAAAAGAATGTCTGGAGAAGAATACATAATTCATCCACTTAATGTGGCATATACTTTAGCAGATTTAAGCTTAGATGACGCAACAATATGTGCTGCACTTTTACATGATGTTGTAGAAGATACTGAAATAACAAACGAAGACTTAATAAAAGAATTTGGAGAAGAAATTGCAGAAATGGTTGCAGGAGTAACAAAATTAAGCAAAATCCAATTCCAAACAATAGAAGAAGAACAAGTTGAAAATTATAGAAAAATGTTCTTAGCAATGGGAAAAGACATAAGAGTAATTCTTATAAAACTTGCAGATAGACTTCATAATATGAGAACACTTTCAAACTTAAAAAGAGAAAGACAAATAGCAAATGCAAAAGAAACAATGGATTTATATGCACCACTTGCAAATAGACTAGGTATTTATTCTTTAAAGTGGGAACTTGAAGATCTAGCATTTAGATATTTATATCCAGAAGAATATAGAGATTTGGTATTAAGCATAGAAAAGAAAAGAGAAGAAAGAATAGAATTCATAAACAAAATAATGGACGAAATTCGAATTGCTCTAAAAAAAGAAAAAATTGTTGCAGAAGTTACAGGAAGAGCAAAACATTTATACAGTATATATAGAAAAATGCAAAGAGATAATATAACACTAGATCAGGTTTATGATTTATTTGCATTAAGAATAATTGTAAACTCAGTAAAAGATTGCTATGCAGCAATTGGAGTAGTACACGATTTATATACACCAATGCCAGGAAGGTTTAAGGACTATATAGCTGTTCCAAAACCAAATATGTATCAATCAATACATAATACACTTTTGGGACCAAAAGGAACACCATTTGAAGTTCAAGTACGTACATGGGATATGCACAGAATAGCAGAGTTTGGTATAGCAGCACACTGGGCATATAAAGAAGCAAACAAATTCAAAAAATCCAATGTAATTGTTGAAGAGGATAAATTAGCATGGCTTAGAGAATCACTAGAATGGCAAAAGGATATGCAAGATCCAAATGAATTTTTAAAAACATTAAAAACAGAACTATTTGAAGATGAAGTTTATGTATTTACACCAAAGGGACAAATAAAAACATTGCCAAGAGATGCAACACCAATAGATTTTGCATACACAATACATGCAGAAGTTGGTCACAGAATGGTAGGATGCAAAATAAACAGCAGAATGATGCCAATAATTACGCCATTAAAAAGCGGAGATATAGTAGAAATTATAACTTCAGATACAGCAAAAGGACCAAGTAGAGATTGGCTAAAAATTGTAAAAAGTTCTAGTGCAAAAACACGAATTCAGCAATGGTTTAAAAAGAATGAAAGAGAAGCAAACATAGAAAAAGGAAAAGACATTCTAGACAAGGAAATAAAAAAAATAGGAATGAGTCATAGCGATTTGTTCAAACCAGAATGGATTCAAATAGTTTTAAATAGATATAACTATCAAACAACGGAAGACATGTTTGCAAATATAGGATTTGGAGGAATATCACCAAATAAAATAATAACAAGATTACTAGAAGAGTACAAAAAAGAACATGAAGAAGATGTAATAGAAGCAAAACTACAAGAACTTGCAACAGAAAAACCACGTAAAACAAAAGCGCCAAAATCTGGTGTAGTAGTAAAAGGAATAGATAATTGTTTAGTAAAATTTTCTAAGTGTTGTAATCCTGTACCAGGTGATGATATAATAGGTTATATAACAAAAGGAAGAGGAGTTTCAATACATAGAAAAGACTGTACAAATTTAAAAGATTTACTTTCTGAAGAAGAAAGAATAATAGAAGTAGATTGGTACAATGATCAAGAAATTTCAGAATACAATGTAGATATACAAATTCTTTCAAACGACAGAACAGGACTACTTTCAGATATTGTAAAAGAAGTAACAACACAAAAAATAAACATAATGGGAGTAAATACAAGAACAAGTAAAGATAGAATTGCAACAATAGATATGACACTAGAAGTTCACGATATAGAACAATTAAACAAAGTAATAAAACAAATACGAAAAATAGACAGCGTATACGAGGTAACACGTAAAAAATAAAATGTATTGGTCGCCGCCCTCGGCGACACGACACAAGAAAGGAAATAAAAAAATGCAAAAAACACAGGCAAAAACATTACCAGGATTTATGGAATTATTACCAAATGAACAGGTATTATTTAATCAAATGAAAGAAACAATACAAAAAACATACGAAAAATTTGGATTTCTACCAATAGATACACCAGTAATAGAAAGTACAGAAGTATTACTTGCAAAAGCTGGAGGAGAAACAGAAAAGCAATTATACACATTCACAAAAGGAGACAGCGACTTAACTTTAAGATTTGATTTAACAGTGCCACTAGCAAAATATGTTGCAATTCACAGCAATGAGTTAAGCTTTCCTTTTAGAAGATACCAAATAGGAAAGGTATACAGAGGAGAACGCGCACAAAAAGGAAGGTTTAGAGAATTTTATCAATGTGATATAGACGTAATAGGAGATGGCGAATTAAATATTATAAACGATGCGGAAATTCCAAGCATTATGTATGAAATATTTAAAAGCTTTGGACTAGATAACTTTACAATAAGAATTAATAACAGAAAAATATTGAACGGCCTATTTGAAACAATAGACGCAAAAGAGCAATCAGTTGATATAATGAGAATAATAGACAAAATAGAAAAAATAGGAACAGAAAATGTAAAATCTGAACTTAAAGAATTAAACATAAGTGAAGATAACATTAAAAAAATAATAGAATTTATACAAATAAACGGAACAACAGATGAAAAAATACAAGCATTAGAAAATTTAAAATTTGAATCTAAAAGCTTTAAAGAAGGTTTACAAGAATTAAAAGACGTAATAAAATATATAAGACTATTTAATGTTCCAGACGAATACTTTACAGTTGATGTAAGTATTGCAAGAGGATTAGATTATTATACAGGAACAGTTTATGAAACATTCTTAAACGATTATAAATCAATAGGAAGTATATGCTCAGGCGGAAGATATAATGATTTAGCAGGTTACTATACAGAAAAAAAATTACCAGGTGTTGGAATGTCAATAGGACTTACAAGACTATTCTATATATTAAATGAAATTAACCTAATAAAAACAGGCAAAAAATCAATTTCTGATATACTAGTAGTTTCAATGTTACAAGATTTAGCTCCAGCAATAGAAACGGCAAATAAACTTAGACAAAAAGGAATAAACACAGAAGTATATTTTGATGATAAAAAAATAAAAAACAAATTTAAATATGCAGATAAATTAAAAATACCATATGTAATTGTTATAGGAGAAGATGAATTACAAACAGGAAAACTAACACTAAAAAATATGGAAACAGGAGAACAAGAACAAAAAACACTAGAAGAAATTATAGCAAAAATAAAAGACTAAAAAAAGCGGACATATAAAGTCCGCAATAAAAAATTACTAAAATTCACAAATAATATGTTTAGCATCTTCTTCACGAAGAGCAATAGTTGAACCACGAATTAAATAAGCACGAGGGTCACCAAAAGGACTTTGCAAAACGGCTTGAATAGAAGTACTAGGTACCATACCAAGATCCAAAAGTCTTCTATGAATAGGACCAATAGAATTTATGGAAACAACCTTTCCACATGAATTCATAGGTAATTTATCTAACGTAACAGTATTCAAATTAATCCCTCCACTATAGTTTATGCTTTTTATTGTTAAAAGTGAGAAAAGGATGTTTAAAATGAAAGAGGAGTAAAATATGGAAAAACAAAGAGGATTTGAAATTGCAAAAGGATTTGAAAATTTCAAAATTAATTTACCAGTAAGAAAAACAAAATTTTCAGCAGGATATGATATAGAAGCGGCAGAAGATACAATTATACCAAGCTTCAAAAAGGGAATGAAGCCAACACTTGTAAAAACAGGAATAAAAGCATATATGGGAGAAGATGAAGTATTAATACTAGCTAACAGAAGTTCAAACCCAGGGAAAAAAGGTTTGATTTTAGCAAACAGCATAGGAGTAATAGATAGTGACTACTATGGAAATCCTGATAATGATGGACATATAATGTTCGCATTTTACAATATAAAAGATGAAGACATAGAAATAAAAAAAGGAGAAGCAATAGGACAAGGAATTTTCCAAAAATTCTTAACAGTAGATAACGACATAAGTCAAGGAGAAAGAAAAGGCGGATTTGGATCAACAAGTGCTAATTAATTTTAAAATTGGAGGTACATATGAAAAGAGAACAAGGGTCTATTACAATAATTACGTTAGTAACAGTTTTATTTATAATGTCATTTGTAGTAAGTACATTTTTTATTGTGGAAAACAGAAGACAAGCACAATTAGAAACAAAAAGAGAAACAATAAGAATATATGAAAACGGAATTGATGATTTAGATGGATTGTATCAAAATCTTATAGCAAAAGCAAATGAAACGCAAAACAGAAGAAAACTTCCTACAATTTATCAAGAGGTAGAATATGTAGAAAGCACGGGAACACAGTATATAGATACAGGTGTTATTCAAAACAGAAATACTAATTTTGAACTTGAAGTGGAACCAACAAATGTTGCATCAGTACAAGCTTTATTTGGAACAAGAATATCACAGACAGCAGGAGGATCTTTTAATATATATATACTTAGTGCTTCAGATGTAAGGTGGGATTATAATAAGACAAATACGAAGACTATAAAGTCAAAAGTAGGGCAAAAATTAGAAATAAAAAAAATAAACGATCAATTTATTATAGAATCACCAGAAGACTCAAAAACACTTACAATTAATATTACAGATCTTGCAACAACAAGTCCTATTACAATTTTTACAATAAATCAAGATACAGATGGTCCTGACCAAAGATTTGCTAAAGCAAAGTTGTTCAATTGTAAAATTTATGACGGAGATAATCTAATAAGAGAATTTGTACCATGTTATAGAAAAGCTGATGATGTAATAGGATTATATGACATAGTAAATGATGAATTTTATAAAAATGAAGGAACAGGAAAATTTTTAAAGGGTAATGATGTAGTAAAAAAAGAAAAGAAAACTCCTGGCCTATATGATGCACAAGGAATAAAACTATGCACATGGGAAGAAAGCGGGATGGATGTTGAAAATTACCATATTGCAAGTAATACTTCATCACCTTATTATGTTTTAAATAATAAATACAAAACAGCAACTCAAGTTATATTACCAGATACAATCTCTAAAATTGGATATTCTGTATTTGAAGATTGTACAAATTTGACGAATATAACAATACCTAATAGTGTAACAACAATAGAATACTATGCTTTTAGAGGATGCACAGGATTAGAAAGCGTGGAACTTCCGGCATCAGTGTCAAGCGTGGGTGATGGAGCATTTAGTGGTTGTTCTTCATTATCTCATGGGGTTATTCAAAATGCAAATATAAAAACAAATTCAATGAATCCAGGAAATTATGTTTTTACAGGATCTGATATTACAGATATAGTATTTAATGGTACAAAGGCTCAGTGGATTTCCACTTTCTCTAATACAAATTGGACTACAGATAATGCTGCAATCACTATTACATGTACTGATGGAATTTCACATACAGTGCCAACCATGCCACCACCATGTCTTACAGGAGATATGCTAGTTGATGTAGTAGAAGAAGATGAAAAAGGAAAGAAACGACGCAAGAAAAAGAAAATAAAAGATATAACGTATAATGATGAAATTCTAGTATGGGATTTTGACAAAGGCGAATTTGCAACAAGTAAACCATTATGGATAAAGAAAGCACAAATAGCAAACCAATACAATTTATTAAAATTTGAAAATGGTATAGAATTAAAAACAGTAAGTCAACATAGAATATTTAATAAAGAAGCAGGAAAATTCACATATACAATGACAGAAGATACGCCAATTGGAACAACAACATTCTTAGCAGATGGAACTGAAACAAAATTAGTAAGTAAAGAAGTTGTAGAAGAATTTGTTGAATACTATAATGTAATAACAAATTATCATATGAATTTATTTGCAAATGGAATATTAACATCTTGTAGATTTAATAACTTATACGAAATAAAAGATATGAAATTTGTAAAAGATGACAGAAAATTAGCATCTAGAGAAGAATATTCAGAAATACCAGATGAATATTTCCATGGATTACGTTTAGCAGAACAACCTAAAGAAGTAAATAGAGGAAACGACGTATGCCACGCAAATTCAATAGTAGAACATATTAAAAATGTTTATATAGCAAATGAAATACACTAAATTAGAATTTGGGGACATGTTTTTTCAAAAGGAAGGATGGAATTAAATCCTTCCTTTTTTATGGAATTTGGGGACACGCACCTTTTTCCATTTTGAAAGTAAAAAGGACAATTTCAAATAAAATGAAATTGTCCTTTTAAATTACCAAAAGTAAATAAAACTATTTACTTAACATTTGACTTTCAGCTTTTTGAATCATTTTCTTAACCATGTTGCCACCGATTCTACCAGCATCTCTTGAAGATATATCACCATTATATCCTTCTTTTAAGTTAACACCAACTTCAGAAGCAACTTCATATTTAAATCTGTTTAAAGAATCTTTTGCTTCAGGTACTAATGTTCTATTTGAATTTGTGTTTGCCATTTTTGTTTCACCTCCTAAGATACGAAATAATCAATTAAAAGCATTGTTAAAGCTTTTCAACATTATGATGTGCATTAAATTAAAAAATAAACTAGAAATTTTTTCAAATAAAAATATTACAAAAATATTACAAAAATATTAAGAGTTTATTACAAAAATCAAAAATTGTTGAATTGATTATTTTTTTGATGTAAAATTATCATAAATAATGAGAAAAATAGGGGGAATTTATCATGCCATCAAATCCAATGCAAAGAAAATCAAGAAATGCATTTTTATTGGGAATGCTTTTAACACTAATTATAGTACTTACAATAGGATTAATTGTTTATGTACTAGTTATAAATCCAAAAACAAAAAAGAAGGATAAAAACCAAACATTCTATGTTAATACATACAGATTAAAACAAGGAATGAATGTTAAATCTGGGGAAGAACTTTCAACAAATATGTTAGAGGAAGTTCAAATTCCAGTAGCAACAGAAACAGTAGCAACAGATTTTATAAAAAATAAAGTTGAAGTTACGGGTTGCAAAAGTAAAATAGATTTAACAGGGGGAACAATTCTTACAAAAAACATGATTTACAGCGAAGAAACACCAGATTCTTTAAGATATGTCGAATATAATATGCTTGTTATGCCTACATTATTAGATATTGGAAGCTATATTGATATAAGATTAAAATTACCAAATAGCCAAGACTTTATAGTAATATCTAAAAAAGAAGTTGTAAATTTATACGGAGAAACAGTTGGATTAAATTTAACAGAAGAAGAAATACTTGTATTAAATAGTGCAATAGTTGAAGCATATATAATGCCAGCATCTGAATTATATGCAACACTATATGTAGAAGCAGGAATTCAAGAAACAGCACAAACAACATACATACCAACAGACGAAATAGTAAATTTAATACAAATGGATCCAAACATTGTTGACGAAGCAAGAAAAGGTTTAATTGACTTATATTCAAAATATGTTGAAATAAATGGAAAAACATATTCAGAAAGAGAAGTAGTAAGAGGATATATTAACAACTCAGAAAAAACTTATGCTGAAGATAGAGATGAGAATATAGAAAATGCTGTACAAACACAAATACAAAAAGCAAAACAAGCAAGAAAGAACTATTTATCAGGACTTAATGGATATTAAACATTAGGAGGAGGAATCTAACTTGAAAAAGATAGGATTCATAGGAGCATATGATAAAACGGATTTAATTATATATGTTGCAAAATTAATTGCTGAAAATCGGAATCAAAGTTCTAGTTATTGATGCAACAACACTTCAAAAAACAAGGTATACAATACCTTGTATTGAACCAAGAGTAAGATATATTACAACTTTTGAGGGAGTAGATGTTGCAATAGGCTTTGAAACCATAGGAGACATAATAAACTATCTACGGACAAGAAATGAATTACGATATAATTATAATAGATATAGATAGTAAAGATGGTTTTCAAAAATTTGAAATGGAAAGAACCGATAAAAATTATTTTGTAACAGGATTTGACAATTATTCATTAAGAAAAGGATTAGAAATAATTGGAAAAGATGAAACAGAAAAAATGCTTATGACAAAAATAATGTTTTCAAGAAGATTTGAAAAATCACAAGAAGAATATTTAAACTTTTTATCATTTTACTATGATGTAAAATGGAGCAAAGGGAAAATATGGTTTCCATATGAAATGGGAGACGGTACCATAATAATTGAAAACCAAAGAAGCGCAAGAATTAGTTATAGAGAACTTAGTCAAGAATATCGAAGTGGTATATATGAGATTGTATCTCAAATAGCGCCAGAGGTAAACTTGAACAATGTGAAAAAAATGTTAAGAAACACGTAAAAAAAGCAAAAGAAGGAGAAGAATAAAATGTCAGTAGTAACTTTTTATGGAAGTGATAAAATTGAAACATCACAAACATCTACAATGGCAAGCATTGCAACATATTTGTCACTAGAAAAAGACTATAAAATATTACTAATAAATACAAAACATAATGATACATCACTTGAAAGTTACTGCTGGGAAAAGAACAGATTTGATAACGTAAGAGCTGATCTAGAATCAGGAATTAACGGGCTTATAAAGGCAATAGCAAGTAATAAAACTTCTCCAGAAATAATTACGAATTACACAAAAACAATTTTTAAAGACAGATTAGAAGTTTTAACAAGTGACATAATGCCAAAAGAAAATTATGAAAAAATAAAAGCATATATTAGACCAATTATAAAAATGGCAAGTAGATTTTATGATTTAGTTTTTGTAGATCTTGAAGGAAATATTCAAGAACCATTGGTGAATGAAATATTGGCAGAGTCAAATTTAACAATTGCAAATGTTTCGCAAAGCATAAGAATTATTGATGATTTTATACAAAACAAAAAAATGTGCGGTTCAATTAATAATAAAAATCTGATGTACTTAATTGGCAAATATGATCCAAATTCAAGATATAACATTAAAAACTTAAAAAGAATTGAAAAAATAGATGAAGTATATGGAATTCCATATAACACGTTGTTTTTTGATTCATGCAACGAAGGTAAACTTGTTGATTTTATTATAAACAATAGATATGTAAGACAAACAAATGCACAGGCAATGATAATGGATTCAATTACAATTGTTGCTCAAAGCATAATTGATAAACTAAAAGAATTACAAATGCAAGGATAAATGAGAGGAGCTCTGACTAAAAAAATGAATATTGTAAATTTACTTTTAATATTTATGATATTAATAATTGTTGGAATATTAATAATTTATATGGTTAGAAAAAATAAAACAGCTGAGGAGGAAGAACAGGTTATAAATGAAAATTCATTTACAATTGAAGCAATGCTTGAATTTATAAAAACAAGATTAGATGAAATTACAAAAGTAAATTTATATGATGTTGGTTTATCTGAAGAAGAGCTAAAAAGAAGAAAAGCAAAAAAATATGAATTAAGAAAAGCTCTAAAAGGATGTACATATGGAGACGTAAACGATAAAAAATATGTAAAAGAGCTAATATACGATTTGCTATACAAAGAATATGGAGTAAATGAAATTAACATATCAAGGGCAATTCCTTTTGATATACCATCATTATTAACAGCACAAGATAAATTCGATATTATTTTACATATGTATAAAAAAGAATTTGGTTATGAAGCACTTACACAAGTAATAAAGAAATACAACCTAGCAGTTTTAAAATATGCACAAGGTGAATCAAAACCAAGCTATGTTATTACAGAGCAAGAAATAAATGATATTTATGAAAAAGAAAACTTCACATTAGAATTTAGTGATAAACTAAATGTTATAACACAAAGAATATATCAATACTACAAAGGATACAGCAGTATAGATGAAATAAGAGATATGAATATAGATGGTGTATCAGGTGGTGTATCTGGTCTTCCAGAAAGCTTTTTAAGTCAAGTTGCACAAACAGATGGAGATTATTTAACACAAATGACTGAACACAAAGTTCCAAGAGCATGTGATAGTATTTGGATATTCTTCCAAGGTAAATCAATAAGATTAGCATTCCTTTCATTTGGAAAAGAAAGCGAACTAAAAAGAGTATGCCAAAACATATACAAATACAATAATCCAGGACAATTATCAGATTCAAATGGTTATAAAATTAACGAAATGAAAGACGGTTCTCGTGTAGTTGTTGTTAGACCAAGTATGTCTGAAACATGGGCATTCTTCGTAAGAAAATTCGACGTTAAGAGAGCAACACTAGAACAAATAATAACAGTAGATGGAAAAGAAGAAGCAATTGATTTATTAAAATATCTTGTAAAAGGTGCAAGAATTTTATCACTTACAGGTGAGCAAGGTTGTGGTAAAACAACAATGCTTATGGCAATGATAGAAAATATTTACGAAACAATGAACTTACGTATTACAGAAACAGCATTCGAGTTACACTTAAGAAGAATATATCCAACAAGAAACATCTTATCAATGAGAGAAACAGAAACAATAGCAGGTCAAGAATGTTTGGACGTTCAAAAGAAAACAGATGGTAGTGTTAATATAATCGGAGAGGTTGCAACAGACCCTGTAGCATCATGGATGATTCAATCAGCACAGGTTGCTTCTAAATTTACATTATTTACACACCATGCTAAAACATTTCCAAACTTAGTAACAGCACTTAGAAACTCAATGCTAAGAGCCGGAACATTTACAGATGAAAGAGTTGCAGAAGAACAGGTAGTTCAAGTATTAAACTTTGATATACATTTAGTTAAGGACTTTAGAGGAAGAAGATATATAGAAAGAGTAACAGAATGTATACCAGTTGAAGATAACGAAGATTACACACATGATTACAGAAACGAAAAAACACTAGAAGGAAAATTAGATAAATTTATGGATAATGCTACAAGATATTTCCATAAAGTAACAAACAGAGAGTTATATAAGTATGTAAATATTATGGAATATCATAACGATAAATACGTACTTACAAATAAAATTTCAGATACAAACATAAGAGAAATGAAAAACAATATGAGTGCAGAAGATGCAGAAGAATTTGAAAAATTCATAGAAAGAAATTGGGGTAAAAAAACAAGCCAAGTCGTAAAAAAATGAGGTGAAAAAAACTAAATGTCAAACCAAATATTTTATTACATAATGGGATTATCAGGAGGATTATTTGCTTTAATAGTTGTTGCATACTTTTTATTAAGAGCACAACTAAATAAAGGTGACATGAAGAGAATAAGAGAACTAAGAGCAGGCACAAAAGAAAAAAAATATTCTAAAGATGTTACAAAGCAAAAACTATATAATTTTTATGTTTCAGTTCCATTTTTCAAACGTTATGTTTTAAAAATAAGAAGAAAACTTGAAATTATACATATCCAAGACGAATACAAAACAAGAGCACATACATCATCTATTATTACAAAGTCATTACTTATAATACTACCTGTAACAATAGCAGTAATACTATTTACAAAAAGTGATCCACTATTACTTGCAATATTAATTTTATTCGAACTATTTTTAATAGAAACAATAATGTCAGGAATGGTAGATAAATACGATACAAAACTATTAAAACAACAGATAGATTTCTTTGCAGAAGTAAGACATGCCTACCATGAATATAACATGGTAGAAGAAGCAATATATCAAGCTTCTGAAAACGATGAATTAGAAGTTTCAGCACAGGGACAAAAAATATATGAAGTTTTAATAGCAGATGATCCAGAAACAGAACTTGAAAAATATTATGATGTTGCACCAAACAGCTTCTTAAAGGAATTTGCTGGTGTATCTTACTTAACAAAAGAATTTGGAGATAAAGCAGATACAGATGGAGCATCACTTTATTTAAAGAACTTAAACAATATTACAAAAGAAATGCAGCTAGAAATTTTAAAAAGAGATAAAATAGACTATGTATTCCAGAGCTTATCAATTATAGCTATTTTACCAGTATTATTAATGGAACCATTAAAAAAATGGGCAGTACAAAACTTTTCTTTCACAGCACAGTTTTATGAAGGAAAAGGCGGATTATTAATGCAAATTGCATTAGTATTATTAACATTTGTATGTTATTACTTAGTAAGAAAAATAAAAGATACAGGAACAATAAAAGATAACTTCAAAGATCAAAACAAAGTATGGCAAATGAAGTTATATAACAAACCAGTAATTAAAAAAATTGTAGATTTATTTATACCAAAGAAAAATACAAAAGAACGTAGAAAACTAACAGAACTTATGAAAGAATCAGCAGTAAAACAAAAAGTTGAAACACTATACGTTAATAAAATATTAATATGTATTTTAACAGCAATTCTTTCAATACTATTATTCGCTTATGCTCATAAAATGGCAAAAGACTACGTATATAATGAGCCAACAGCTAGTTATGCATTAATAGGAATTACAAACGAAAAAGATAGAGCTGAAGCAATGAAAGTAACTAAGGCACAAAATGTAGCATTAGATAAATTTAAAAACAAAATAAAAACAACAAAAGAACAAGTAATTCAATTTTTACCAACAATAGAATATTACAAAGATGCACCACAAAACGAATTAAGCACAGCAGCAGATCAAGTAATGAAAAAACTAAAAACAATAAATAAAGAATCTTTCCAATGGTTCGATTTACTACTAGCATTTTTATTTGGATATGTAGGATATTGGGCACCAACACTAGTTTTAATATTCCAGAAAAAGATGAGAGCATTAGAAATGGAAAACGAAGTTATGGAATATCAAACAATAATATTAATGCTAATGAAAATTGAAAGAGTAAATGTAGAGATGATTCTAGAATGGATTGAAAGATATTCAAATATCTTCAAAGAACCAATTACAAAATGTTTAAACAACTATGAATCTGGAGCATGGGAAGCACTAGAAGAATTAAAACAAGAAATTGCGTTCCCACAATTAATACAAATAGTAGATAGCTTACAAGCAGCAGTTGAAAAAATACCAATAAAAGAAGCATTTGATGAATTAGATAACGAAAGAGAATATTACCAAGCAAAAAGAGAAGAATCAAACAACAAATTAATAGCAAGAAAAGGTTTAATAGGAAAAATAATAGGATTTGCACCAATGGTTGGACTATTTGTTGGATACTTAATAGTACCACTAGTAGCAATAGGTATGAAGGCAATGACAGAAAGCTTTTCAAACATACAATACAAAGTATAAAAAGGAGGGTAGACTATGGAAAATGCATCAACAGCGCTTTTAATAGCAGGAGGAATACTACTTGCAATATTAAGTATAACAATGCTAGTATATGCATTTGATAGTCTCGCAACTCTTGGAAATGCAGCAGCAGAAAAAGAAGATGCACAAAGGCTTGCAGAATGGAATGCAGAATGGGAAGCATATAACAAGACTATTCTATATGGAGCAGATATTATAACAGTAAAGAACAAGGCAAAAGAATTTGAAGGAACAATATATGAAGTAAATATTATAGTTGATACACATGGTGAAATTAATAACAAAGCAATATATAAATGTGTTTCAATGAATGATACAAATAATGATGGAAGAATAGATGAAATAAAATTTGCAAATGCAAATAGTTAAAAATGAGGAAAAATTATGGAAAATGCAAGTAAAGCTTTATTAATAGCAGGTGGAGTTCTACTTGCTATGATGGTAATAACAATAGGCGTATATTTAGCAGGAAGATTAAGAAACACAAGCGATACGTATGTAACAACACTAGACACAACAGAAATTCAAAAATTTAATAGTAAATTTATTGCATACGAAGGTAGAACAGACATAACAGCACAAGAAATTGTAACAGTTATAAGTAATGTAGTAGAAGAACGATTAAGCATTGAAATCACATTAGAAAATGGAATTGTAGAATGGGAATCTGACTTAGAACAAAATAGAAATGGTTTTATGATAGAAAATATAGGTTCTTTGTTTCAATGTACAGAAATAGACTATGCTGAAAACGGAATGATAAACAAAATTTCTTTTGAAAAAATACTCTAAAAATGTTGAAAAAAATTCAAACAAATAATATAATAGGGGCAAGAAAATATGAAAAAAACATTAATTGCAATATTAATTCCAATATTTATTATTCTGTTCTCTGTAATAGGCTTAATAACAACAAAAAACTTGGAAAACAATAATATAAAAAAAGCAAATTTTGAGTATGAAAAATACTTAAACAAAGAAATATATGGAACAGAATTAACAACAAT